>NZ_JBYHFQ010000017.1:0-83334 GCF_057669665.1 Sporosarcina sp. Y1004
CGCTGTATCTCATTGATGTTTTGCTGTTCAGTTTTCAAGGTTCATATTAACGAAGATAACGAGTTTCACTCTTCGTTACTCATATCCGTCCTCCAAAAGCGACTTCTCTAATATAACATTTCGTATTTGTGGAGTCAAGTGTTTTTTGAACTTCTTTTAAAACTTCTTTTCAAAAGTTCTTTTCACTTTATCTCCCAAGCGACGTTAACTAGAATAACATGTTCAGCAATCATCTGTCAACTAGAAAAAAGGGGCGAATGTAATTCGCCCCTTTTTCCTGTATCCAGTCAGATTACTTTGTAATCCCTATGATAGATTAATTCATTTTTAGAATCGCTCTGAACCACATGAATGAAGCCTTTATCAATCAAAAATTCGATGAATACCTCTAAATCAACTGAATACATTTTGGTTTCTTCGTGCTCGTGAAGCTGCTGTATTGTCCATATCTCTTGAGCCGCCATTACATCATTAATATGACGGGCTCCATCTGCTGTACGATTATGGATAAAGAACTCACTTGCAAGAAACAATAGTTCCAATCGTTTTTCTAAGGGTTCCTCACTCATGATAAGTTCTTCATATAGTTTATATATTGCCGGATCGATTCTTTTTACTTGGGACCACACTGTTACTTCCGGAAACAATCCATTCTCAATAACAGCTAGCCTTGCGAGGTGATGAAGTGATTTGACTACATGATGGTACGCGTCCATGAAGTTTCCTTCTTCAAAAAACGTCTTACCTTCCATATAACCTCTAACTAACTTTGAAAACTCCAACCCCATTTTCATATTACGGCCCGAATAAGGATATTCCTGTAATTCAATTCTCATTTTTTCTACGAATTCATTTCGATCAAAATAGACTTTTCCATAAAACAACCAGTCTACAACTTTCCTTTTTGTTCCTTGGACTACCCATTTCCGCAATTGCTTTTCACTAATTATATGCATAGCGGCTTTCTCATTTCCATTAGTGTAGTGTTTCGTAAAAATAGGGATTTCATCGTCAGCGGTTATGATGAGGAGAATCACATCGAATGTATCTGTAATCGGATCCCCTTTCCCTCTTTTCTCTACTAGAATGACGCCAAGCGTCTCTTGAAAACTTGCCCGCTCTTGATAAATTGGCCTTAATACCTGTTCCACTGCTACACCTCCCTGCCATTTCATTTCGACGAGAAGGTGCTTATATCCTTTAATCAAGTAGGATTGATACCGCGAAAAACGAAATATATGCTATAGTAATTGAGGATATATTGAGGAGGTATGATTGATGAAACCTTATAAAAATAAGATAAATCGAATTAGATCCTTTGCTCTTGCTCTAATTTTTGCGGGAGTCGTTATTATGTACATCGGAATTTTCTTCAGAAAATACGAGATTGTCATGCTCATCTTCATGTTTCTTGGTGTTCTTGCTATTCTTGCCAGCACAGTTGTTTACGCGTGGATTGGAACACTTTCTACAAGGGCCGTCCAAATTACTTGTCCAAGTTGCGGAAAACAAACAAAAATGCTCGGACGCGTCGACATGTGTGGACACTGTCGTGAGCCCTTGACGCTTGACCCTTCATTAGAAGGTAAAGAGTTCGACGAAACATATAACCGACCAAAGAGTAAAGCAGCCAAAGAAGAGCCTAAAAATTAAAAGACGTCCGATGCCCCTTCATATAGAAGGAGTATCGGACGTTTTTAATTGACCTTTACAACGCTTGAAGCACAAGTCGGGCATGTACCATATACTTCTAGTCGATGGGAATTCACTTTGAATCCCGTTACATGAGAAGCTAAATGTTCCACTTCTTCTAGCCCGGGGTGATGAAAATCAACGATCGTTCCACATTCGTCACAGATTATATGATAGTGATCGTGAGTCACAAAATCAAAACGGCTCGAAGCATCTCCATACGAAAGTTCCTTAATGAGTCCGGCATTCCGGAATACACGAAGATTATTATATACTGTTGCGACACTCATATTAGGAAAATTGTTTTCAAGCGCTTTATATATATCGTCAGCCGTTGGATGTGACTCAGAAGAGATAAGATACTCTAAAATCGCATGCCGTTGAGGAGTAATTCTAACTCCACTACTTTTCAATGTGTCCAGCGCGTCTTTCAATCTCACTTCAGACATCGCTCTGCACCTCTATTCATAAAGATTCTTACTTTATAATTATTATCATTAGTGTACTTAAAATAGAGTACATATGTCAACTAAAGTGCTGTAAAGACCATTTCCTTTTGTCTATATCTATTACGCCTCGGCGTAATTGATTATCAGTAACCAAGCTTTAAATCAATTAAATTCGCTAAATCTCTTTCATTACGCAACCATTTTTCTAAATTTTCTTCAAATATGACCAGTGCTCTTTCAACATACTTGCCAGATAAACTTGATACATGCGGTGATACCGTGCAATTCGGGAGTTCCCATAGTTCATTTTCAACAGAGAGCGGTTCCGTTTCAAATACATCGAGCACAGCATGTCTGATTTCATCATTTTTCAATGCAGCTATCAGATCTGCTTCAGCGAAAAGGTCACCACGACCGAAATTCATGAAGACGGCATTGTTCTTCATTGCCTTGAAATGTTCTGCATTGAGCATCCCTCTTGTGTCGGGCGTGCTAGGTAAAACAGATATGACAAAGTCTACTTCTCCTAATTTATCCATCAATGCTTCATAAGTAATCGTTTCATCCATAGATTCGCTTTTCTTGCCTGATCGGTTACAGCCAATTGTCCGAACCCCAAACGCCTGAAGTAAACGCCCAACTTCAGAACCAATTGCGCCAGGTCCTAGAATTAGCGCGGTTGAACCTTTTAACTCAATTGAACGGACTTTCCGACTCCACTCTTTAGACCGTTGTTGTTCCAGGATAAGCGGTAGTGACCGTTGTAGTGCTAAAATATGAGCAAGAACTGATTCAGCCATTGGCGTCTTATGAATACCCTTAGCGTTAGACATTATGATATTTCGTTCAGCCACTTCAGCAACCGGTATTTTTTCTATGCCTGCGGATGCAACCATAATCCATTCCAACGACTTTGCCCTTTCCAACAAATCACTATCTACGTCAACGCCATATGTCACAATCGCAGTTGCCGTCTGGACTTCTTGATCTGCCGGCTTCTTATTAAAATGCATTGTCACTTGTGGAAATTTTGCAAGAAGCGCTTCTTCCTGGTGTTTCTTAATATCAAATGTGAAGAGTACATCCATTATTAATCACCCCTTCAAGAGTTTATTAGTTGTTCTAGAGTCGCAAGTGCTTCGTCTATATGTCCTTCAACTTTCACTTTACGCCACTCCTTAACGACTGTACCTGTTGGGTCAATCAAAAATGTTGAGCGTTCAATACCCATATATTCTTTACCGAACATTTTTTTCAATTTCCAGACGCCATATTTTTCAGCAACAGAATGCTCTCCATCGACAAGTAATGAAAATGGCAAGCCATGTTTTCCGATGAATTTCCCATGTGAAGCTTCATTATCCGGGCTAACCCCTAGTACAACAGCATTTAGCTTACTAAAATCTTCATATGCATCTCGGAAATTACATGCTTGCGTAGTGCAACCAGGTGTTGAATCTTTTGGATAAAAGTAGAGTACTACATACTTTTCACCAGCATAGTCTTTTAATGAAATCATTTCCCCGTTCTCATTCGGCAATGTAAATTCAGGTGCATGCATTCCTTCAAGTGTTGTCATTTTCCATTCCTCCAATGTATTCTTTCCTTAATCCTACAAGACACGCCCTTCAGTTTCAATTTCTTTGGCTATCTGAGACAATTTGTTTAGAATAGAGAGAGTAAAGAAATGAACGGAGGAATTTATAGTGATAAGAACGAATTCAGAGATTATTTATAATGAAGCATGTGAACATATTGTTGGAGGCGTAAATAGTCCGTCGCGCGGATACCATGCAGTCGGTGGTGGTGCACCTACAGTTATGGAGCGTGCAGAAGGTGCTTATTTTTGGGATGTTGACGGAAACAAGTACATCGATTACCTAGCGGCTTACGGACCAATCATTACGGGGCATGCCCATCCGCATATCACTGAGGCAATTGTCAAAGCAGCGCAGACGGGTCTACTTTACGGAACACCTACTCGTCATGAAGTGAAATTCGCAAAAATGTTGAAAGAAGCAATGCCTGGCATGGATAAGGTTCGGTTTGTAAACTCTGGTACAGAAGCAGTTATGACGACAATTCGTGTGTCCCGCGCATATACTGGCCGGACCAAAATCATGAAATTCGCAGGCTGTTATCATGGTCATTCGGATTTAGTCCTAGTTGCAGCAGGCTCTGGACCAGCAACCCTTGGAACGCCTGATTCTGCAGGTGTCCCGGAGTCTATCGCTAAAGAAGTAATCACCATTCCATTCAATGATCCCGAAGCTTATAAAGAAGCAATGGAAACATGGGGCGACCAAATTGCATGTATTCTCGTCGAACCGATTGTCGGCAACTTTGGAATTGTTGAACCAAAAGAAGGATTTCTACAAATTGTCCATGATATCGCAGCTGAACATGGAGCACTTATCGTTTATGATGAAGTAATCACTGCTTTCCGTTTCCATTACGGTGGCGCTCAAGATATGCTTGGATTAACACCTGACCTTACTGCATTCGGCAAAATCATTGGCGGCGGTCTACCCATTGGTGCTTACGGCGGCAAAAAGGCTATTATGGAACAAGTAGCGCCTCTTGGGCCTGCATATCAAGCGGGAACAATGGCTGGTAATCCGGCTTCCATGTTAGCAGGAATAGCTCTTCTCGAAGTTTTACAAACCCCTGGAATTTATGATGAAATGGACCGATTGGGTGCTATTCTCGAAGAGGGTATTTTGAAGTCTGCAAAGGAACACGGAATTACATTGACAACTAACCGCTTAAAAGGGGCACTCACGTTGTTCTTCACCGATGTAAAAGTAGAAAACTACGAACAGGCTGAAGCAACAGACGGAAAAGTGTTCGCGAAATTCTTTAAACTTATGTTAAAAAACGGCATCAATTTAGCCCCTTCGAAATACGAAGCGTGGTTTTTGACAACAGCTCATACTGAACAAGATATTATGGATACACTTGTTGCGGTTGATAAATCATTCAAAGAACTTGCAACACTCACAAACGGTTGACCTAGCGGAAAATAGCTTTAACTTCATTTTGATGAAGTCTCCCACTTCTATTAGAGTTAGAAATTTGTATAATAGACCTCCAACTTGGAGCGGGTAGAATTCTAGCTAAATGAAGTTACTGTCTCCAACGGATGCCACAGACTTTTTAGAGGAATGTATCGAGCAAGTTCGATAAAAGTCTGGGCGCAAATATGCCAAGGCGTATTTGATTAGAAAGGATAATCCTTATGATACTTGGTGCCCGCATATTTAAAACGGGCATTGCGATTGTGTTCGCATTGTTCCTAGCGGAAGCTTTGCAATTGCCACATCCATTATTTGCAGGAATCGCAGCCATCTTCGCCATTCAGCCATCGATTTACAGATCTTACTTAACGATTATCGAGCAAATCCAAGGTAATATAATTGGTGCGGTCATTGCGATTTCATTGGTTCTATTATTGGGTAACCAGCTTGTTACGATAGGTCTTGCAGCAGTTATTATTATAATAATCATGAATAAATTCGGTCTTGAGAAATCCATTTCATTGGCCCTCGTAGTGATGATTTCTATAATGGAAATTAAAGATGACGAATTCCTATCATTCGCCTTTCTCAGGTTCGTGACAATGATTCTAGGTATTCTAGCTGCTTTCGTTGTGAACTTGTTGTTCATGCCTCCTAAATATGAAACAAAATTATTTGAATCTATCCATCTGGCTCAAGACGAAATTATTCGTTGGACTCGCCTGGCTGGAAGGCAGGCTTCCGAACATATAGCAACAAAAAAGTCACTGAATAAATTGAAGGAACGTCTCACACAAGTCGACCAACTTTATACTTTATTCAAAGAAGAACGTAGCTACTTTAAAAAGAACACAAGGAACAAATCACGAAAGCTCGTCGTGTACAGACAAATGATCGCCACTTCAAGGAGCAGTTACGAGGTTCTAAAAAAACTACATCAGCATGAAAATGAGCTGATTGAATTACCGGAACATTTCCGAATGATGGTGCAGGAGCGGCTTGATGCACTGCTCACATACCACGAACACCTCCATCTGAAATTCGTTGGAAAACTGAAGTCTGATGCGGTAGGCACTAGTCCAAATGAAGAATACATTCAGCGTTACGAAGTAATGGAGATATTTGCAAAAGAGATTGCCCTCACAAAAGAAGAAGAAGAGTTTTCGGCTTATCATCTACTTCATATCTTATCGTCCATCTTTAATTACGAAGAACAACTTGAACACTTTGACAAATTGATTGTTTTATTCCAAAAGTATCACCACAATAAAGTAAATAAGAAAATAACAGAAGAAATCTACTAAAAAAGTCCCACAATCCGATAAATTAATCGGTTTGCGGGACTTTTTTCAACGCCTCAACTCTTCATTTTCGGATCCAGTGCATCACGTAAACCGTCACCCATTAAGTTGAAGCCAAGTACTGTCAGCATAATTGCAATTCCAGGGAAGATCATCGTCCAAGGTGCTGAATGAAGGAAACTTTTAGAATCAGCTAACATCTTTCCCCATTCAGGATCCGGAGCTTGTGCACCCAGACCCAAAAATCCAAGTGCGGCTGCCTCAAGAATTGCTGTAGCAACGGCAAGCGTTCCCTGAACAATTACGGGTGCCATCGAATTCGGCAAGATATGGGACACTAAAATCCGTGCATCTTTCATACCGATTCCTTTTGCTGCTGTAATATATTCATCTTCCTTAATGCTTAACACTTTTGAACGAATTAGCCTCCCAAAGTTCGGTACATTAATAATCGCAATTGCAATAAGGGCATTTCGTAAATTTGGTCCAAGTACAGAAACAATTGCAATTGCCAATAAGATAGAAGGAAACGCGAGCATAATATCGAATATACGTGAAATAATCGTATCAACCCAGCGTCCATAATACCCGGCTATAATCCCTAGTGCACTCCCTACAACGACCGATCCAATAACTGAGAAGAATCCAACCCATAGCGAAATTCGAGCACCGTGAATAATTCGGGAAAAAATATCCCTTCCAAGGTCATCTGTTCCAAACCAATATTCGCTAGAAGGAGGAAGAAGCCGGTCCGTTAGTTTTTGGTCGTTAATGCCTTCTAGTCCAATGTTCGAACCAAGATAACCTTGTTCAGCCGCAAAACCGAATCCCGCTAACAGGATAAAGAATAGAACAATAACCATGCCGACGACTGCAACTTTACTCTTTTTAAAGCCGTTCCAAGCTTCGCCCCATGGTCCTGCCATATATTCAGCTTTGACTTCTGTAACTCCATTTACTTTAGGTGCAAATTCAGACATTTACGCTCCCCCCTTCCTCAATCATATTTAATCCTCGGATCAATGAGACTATAGAGCAAATCGACAACTAGGTTAATTATTACAAAGAAGAGCGCAACTATAAGAATTGCTGACTGGATGACCGGATAATCTCGGAACCCAATTGCATCATATATATAACGACCCACGCCTGGCCAAGCGAAAATTGTCTCTGTTAAGATTGCGCCGCCTAATAACATGCCCATTTGTAAACCGATGATAGTTAAAACTGGGATAATTGCATTTTTAAGCGCATGTTTGTAAACTACCCAAAACATCTTTTGTCCTTTAGCGCGAGCTGTACGAATATAATCAGAACGCATTACTTCTAACATACTCGAGCGGGTCATCCGCGCAATAATCGCCATCGGAATTGTCGCTAGAGCTAAGCCCGGTAAAATTAGATGTCGGAAAACTTGCCACAACTGATCAAAGCGACCTTGAATAATCGTATCAAGTATATAGAGATTTGTTATAGCGTTGACAGGATCTCGCACTTGCTCACGCCCTCCTGTCGGCAACCATGAGTTTTCTACCGCAAAAACCCATTGTCCCATTAGACCAAGCCAGAAGATAGGCATAGATACACCAATTAACGCTAAAATCATCGCTGAATAATCAAACCATGAGTTTTGGAACCATGCTGAAATAATTCCTGCATTGATACCGATAATAACTGCTATAACAATAGCGAAAAGCGCTAATTCAAATGTGGCTGCCAAATAGGGCCAAATTTCATCTGCGACAGGTGCCCGCGTTCTCATTGATTCACCAAGATCGCCTTTGAAAAGATCACCAAGGTATTTAAAATACTGGATATACCAAGGATTATCCAGACCTAACTTTATCGTAAGCGCTTCCACAGATTCTTTAGTTGCCTGCTGTCCCAAAATAATCTGAGCTGGATTACCTGGAATTGCACGGATAATCATGAATACGATAAATGTCATTCCCAGCAAGACAGGAATGAGCTGTAGCAATCTTTTACCAATGTAGCTGAGCATAACTTTTCACCTCTCCAACTCTGCTATCAATTTGTATGTACAGATAATAAGAAAAGAAAAAGGGAGAAATCCGCTAGACCTCTCCCTTTCCTCTATACGCCCAATCTCTTACTTAAATTCTACTTTTGAAAGTAAATCAGATCCCGTTGGATGTGGAAGGAATCCTGTTAAATCTGTAGCTCCACCAAGTAATGGCGTTGAGTGAGCAAGTGGTACCCATGGAGCATCTCCATGAATGATGACCTGTGCTTCTTTATACAATTCATTACGCTTATCTTCATCGACTTCAGTTTGTGCAGCGATTAATATATTATGGAGTTCTTCATTTTTATAGTACGTATAGTTGTTACTGCCAATATTGTCTTCATCTAGCAACACATATAAGAAGTTATCTGCATCTCCGTTATCCCCAGTCCAGCCAAGCATAAACGCATCTGCATCTCCTTTACTTGCAAGTTCCAAGTAAGTTGCCCATTCATGTGAAACGATTTTCGCAGTAATTCCAATATCTGCGAGGTTTTTCTGAATAACTTCGGCTACCTTTTTACCATCTGGCATGTATGGACGTGGTACAGGCATTGCCCAAAGCTCCATTTCAAAACCATCTTCAAGTCCAACTGATTTTAGTAGTTCTTTTGCTTTTTCGGGATTATAGTCATATCCTTCAACATCTTCGTTATAACCTGAAATGGATGGCGGCATCGGATTTTTTGCGATATTCGCACGTCCTTCAAAGAATGAATCAATAATTGATTGTTTGTCAATTGCATGATTAATCGCTTGACGCACTTCCACTTTATCAAATGGTGGGCGCGTAACTGTTAGACCTAAATAGCCTACGTTCATAGAAGGACGTTCAAACAATTGTAGACTTTCGTGGTCTTCAATTGACTTACCGTCAGATGGATTGATGCCATCTGCAAGTTCGATATCCCCTGCCATCAATGCGTTTAAACGCGCCGAGTTGTCAGGGATTGAACGGAAAATAACTTTCTTCAGTTTTGGTAAATCTTCGTCCCAATAATCTTCGAATTTCTCAATTGTAATTGTTTCATTCGGTTTCCATTCAACAAACTTAAATGGACCTGTCCCAACTGGGTTTCTTTCGAAGTCATCGTCACCTTTTTCAAATGCAGTAGGGCTTGCAATAGCAAACATACTCATTGCAATATTTTTAAGGAATGGTGCTTGTGAACGAGTCAGTTTGATAATGACTGTATTATCACCATCTGCCGTTACCGAATCAATAACGTGTCCCTTGTCTCCTTTGAAACCACCAAACATTGAATTATAATACGGGAACTTTTCTGCATCCCCATTTGCCCAACGCTCGAAGTTTTTAACGACAGCTTCCGCATTGAAATCTGTTCCATCGTGGAATTTGACACCTTCACGAAGCTTAAATGTATACGTTAAACCATCTTCGCTTGGCTCCCACTCTGTTGCAAGTCCCGGATTTATCGTTGTATCTTCCTCGCCGAAATTCAAGAGTGTTTCATACAGGTTAACTGTTACTTTGAAGGATTCACCTTCTGTTACTCTCGATGGATCGAGTGAAGTTGAATCTCCACCACGTCCAAATACTAGAGTATCTTTTACATTTTGTACGTCTCCAGTGTTTTCTTCTTCCTTCTTGCCATCGCCCGTATCAGACGAACAAGCTGCAAGAGCAGTCGTAAGAATGAGGAGCAACATCAACGCAAGCGAACCTAGCTTTCCTTTTCTCATAAAGACCCCTCCATCTGTTTTATATCATTGTCTACCTGTTCACTGTAAAGGTGGCAGGCGACAGAATGACCCGAATCATATTCAACAAGCTGTGGTATAAACTTTGTGCAAATATCCATTTTAAAGGGGCAACGCGTATGAAACGTGCAGCCACTTGGAGGATTTGCAGGATTTGGAATATCCCCTTCAAGAAGAACTTGCTCTTTCTGGTAATCAGGATCTGGTACCGGCACTGCAGATAGCAGTGCCTGCGTATATGGATGAAGAGGTTTAGCATAAAGCTGCTCGCTTTTCGCCATTTCAACCATCTTCCCGAGATACATTACTCCAACGCGATCGCTTATATGACGAACGACCCCTAGATCATGCGCGATAAAGATATAAGTGAGATTAAATTCTTTCTGTAAGTCTTGCATTAAATTTAGCACTTGGGCTTGAATCGAAACGTCAAGCGCTGAAACAGGTTCATCTGCAATAATCAGTTTAGGGTTCGTCATCAATGCACGTGCAATACCGATACGCTGCCGCTGCCCTCCGCTAAATTGATGCGGATATCGCTTAGCATGATATCCGCTTAGACCGACTACCTCTAGAAATTCATTCACTTTCTTTTTCCGTTCTTTTGAATTATCAATACCGTGTACAATAAGCGGTTCTTCCAAAATTTTGCCGATTGTATGACGTGGATTCAACGACGCATAGGGATCCTGAAACACCATTTGGATATCCCGCCTAGTTCTCCGCATCTCTTCAGATGATAAAGAGGTCAAATCTTTTCCATCAAATTCAACTTTCCCCTCAGTCGGCTCCAGAAGACGCATTAACATTCGCCCTGTTGTAGACTTTCCACATCCAGATTCACCAACGATGCCGAGCGTCTCACCTTCATTCACGTAAAATGATACATCATCTACGGCCTTTACATAGCCGACTGTTCTGCCAAGAATTCCTTTTTTTACAGGGAAGTACTTTTTTAAACCTTCAACCTTTAATAAGGGCTTTGTCGTCATGCGTTTTCACCCCTTCTCTGTCATATAGGAAGCATCTGGTCTGGTGAAAATCTGAGGTTTCATAGAGTTCGGGGTCTTCAATTTGACAACGGTCAAATGCAAATTCACACCGGGATGCAAATCTGCATCCTTGCCGTATTGAACCTGGTTTCGGTACATTCCCCGGAATGGAGTAAAGCCTGTCCTTTTTATAGCGCATATCAGGAACGGATTGGATTAACCCTTTTGTATAAGGATGCTGTGGATTATCGAAAATTGTCTTAACAGATGCTTCTTCGATAATTTGACCGGCATACATGACAATGACACGTTCACATGTTTCTGCAACGACACCCAAGTCATGGGTGATTAGGAGCACTGCAGTATTCAATCGAGTGTTCAAATCCCTCATCAATTTAAGAATCTGTGCTTGAATCGTTACATCAAGAGCTGTTGTCGGTTCGTCAGCAATGAGTACTTTGGGATCACAGACAAGTGCCATCGCAATCATTACTCGCTGCCGCATTCCTCCTGATAACTGGTGAGGATAGTCTCTCATCATTTCCTTTGCACGAGGCAAGCCCACAAGTTGTAACATTTCTACTGCCCGTTCTGCTGCTCTTTTTTTTGACCAACCTTTTTCATGAATTAATACAGCTTCAATCATCTGATTGCCAATTGAGAATAATGGATTTAATGAGGTCATCGGTTCTTGGAAAATCATTGCAATTTCATTCCCTCGAATATGACGCATCTGCTTTTCTGTCATTCCAAGTAAATCCTTATCTTCAAAAAGTATTTCTCCACCAACAATTTTGCCAGGAGGTTGTGGTACAAGTCCCATTATTGAGAGTGAAGTTACACTTTTTCCGCAGCCAGACTCCCCGACAATTCCAAGGATTTCACCTTCGTTCAAATGAAAGTCAATATGGTCTACGGCAGGTATTTCTCCTGAATCTGTAAAAAAGGTCGTCTGCAAATCTTTCACTTGGAGGACAGTTCGTCTTTCATCCATCAGATCACCTTTTTCTGAATTATCTAGATAGTTATATTATACAATTTTTCTCAACAAAGGCAATACTATCTTCATATATTAAGATACTAAAAAAACCATCTCATTGAAATTTTTCATTTCAATGAGATGGTTTCTATTTGTTAATCTCCAAGCGTTTGTACTTGAAATAGACCATAATATATTCCTTGCAAAGCCATTAATTCTTTATGCGTTCCCATCTCTTTTAGCTGACCTGCATCAATAACGAGAATTTTATCAGCATGGGTAATTGTTGACAATCTATGTGCAACAATTAGCGTTGTTCGTTCATTAGCCAATTTTTCTAGCGATTCTTGAATGAGCGCTTCGCTTTCAAGGTCAAGTGCTGATGTCGCTTCATCCAATATTAAGAGCGGTGGATTTTTCAAAAAGACACGCGCAATCGCAATTCTTTGCTTCTGACCACCTGAAAGTTTCACGCCACGTTCCCCAACTTTTGTATCGTACCCAAGGGGCAGTGTCTCGATGAATTCATGGGCATTTGCAGCCTTCGCAGCTGCAATAACTTCTTCGTCGGTTGCATCCGATTTCCCCATCAATATATTACTTTTCACAGAATCACTAAACAAAATCGTATCTTGCAAAACAATTCCAATCTGTTCGCGTAAAGACTTTATGTTAACGTCACGAAGATCATGTCCATCGACAAAAACAGCACCGCCCGTCACATCGTGAAAACGAGGTATCAAACCGACAATCGTCGATTTCCCTCCACCACTCATGCCTACAAATGCGATTGTTTCGCCTGGTTCAACAACGAAATTAATCCCATTCAGGACAGGTACTCCACCCTCTTCATAAATAAAGCTGACATTATCAAATTCGATTTTCCCGTCGATAGGCGGAAGTTCAATTGCACTAGGCTTGTTTGTAATATCATATTCCTGTTCCATTAAATCAAAAACTCGGTCCATCGACGCAAATGATTGGGTGAGCGATGTCGATGCATTAACCAGTCTCCGAAGTGGGTTATATACCCTGTCGATGTAAGCGATGAAAGCCACCATCGTTCCGATTGACAAATCATTGTTGATGACTTGATAGCCCGCATAGGCAATGACTAGTAGAGGTGCAACATCTGTAATCGTATTTACGACAGCAAACGCTTTCGCATTCCACCTTGTATGATCAAGGGCTTTATCGAGAAAATTGCCATTTGTTTTATTGAAACGCCCTTGTTCTTCTTCCTCAAGTGAAAAACTTTTAATAACGCTTACTCCCGCCACTCGTTCATGTAAGTAACTTTGAACATCCGCAAGCGCTTGAGAACGTTTCCCTGTCAACTCCCGCAGTTTTCCAAAGAAATGCTTGACGCTATATGCGTAGAAAGGGAATGCAAGTAGTGTGACAAGCGTCAGAGGAACGTCCATTGTCAACATGATGGTAACTGCTATGATAATTGTAGCAAGGTCTAGCCAGACATTCATAAGTCCAATCATTACAAAGTTTTTCGTTTGCTCAACGTCATTAATCACCCGTGAAATGATTTCTCCGGCTCGTGTATTTGAGTAGTAGGTTAGACTCAATTTTTGTAGATGCGAATACAATTCTTTACGGATATCATATAAAATTTTATTGCTCACATACTGAGCGTAATATTGCCGGTAATACTCAACTGGCGGCCTGATTATAAAGAACACGAGTACTGTCCCACCAAGCCAATAGAATAACTGTTTTGTCATCTCAGCTGCAGTAAGCGTTTCCGATAAGATGATATTATCGATAACAATCTTCATCAGTAACGGGATGAATAACGGGATTGCAAATTTCACAATTCCGATAAGAATCGTCAAGGCGATTAGCCAGTTGTATGGTTTAACAAACTTCATGTAGCGTTTTATACTGTCACCCATCTTTTTACCTCCTACTAAGAAAAGCGTAAGGCGCCTGGAGTCTTGACACCGACCCGTGTAGAAAAAGCCTGCCGCAAACAATCGCGATCAGGCTTTCACTTATCGTTCTTGACCTGTTTATGAAATTCATACCTCGACGTCCATACTTCAATGAAGTCGGGTGCGAACGGCCCTCTGCGCTGTTTGATCCAACCTAGCAGAGTCTCCAAGTTCTTTTGTAATATCTGATCAATAACATCTGGATAGCCCATCTGTTTCCTATGATCCGCATACTCGTCCTCATCAAGGATCATATAACTCATATCAGGAAAGACTTTTACATCTAAATCATAATCGATATATTTCAGCGATTTATTATCGTAGATGAATGGCGAGCTCATGTTGATATAATAGTAAACGCCATCTTCCCTAAGCATACAAATAATATTAAACCAGTGTTCGGCGTGAAAATAGCAAATCGAAGGTTCACGTGTCAACCATGTACGCCCATCCGATTCCGTAACCAGCGTTCTTTCATTAGCACCAATGACAATGTTACGCGTGCCTTTCAACACTAATGTCTCCTGCCAAACGCGATGGATTTTACCATTATGTTTATAGCTATGTACTTGTATCGTTTCTCCTTCTGTAGCAATCGTCATGAATAACCCACCTTTTGGTTGCCGGAAAATTTCGAAGCCGCTATTATTTCATCATTATACCAACAGAACGGTACTATTTGAAACCATTCAACTCTTTTTTCCTTTCACGACGTTACTTTTAGATACAAAAAACCGACAGAAGCATATAGCTTCTGTCGGCCGGCGGTATCCATCTACTTATTTCGAACCGTTTTCGAACTGATTCGCGCGTTGTCCAGAAGCATTTGTTTTGTTGGCTTCTGATTGTTGGTTTTGTCTCCTAACCTGATTAACATCAGTTTCGGAACCAAACTCCTCAGTCATCGCATTTGTTTGGTTTTGGTATTGCCCTTGTTGCTGTGATTGCTGGTTTTGTCTTCTAACTTGATTTACATCAGTTTCAGAAGCAAACTCCCCAGCCATCGCGTTTGTGTTCTGGTTTTGTTTTCGTTGTTGTGATTGCTGATTTTGTTTCCTTACCTCGTTTACATCAGTTTGGTTCGGGTTGTTTTTAGTCAATGGATTTTCACCTCCGTGCAACTATCATGTGCAAAGAAGCATTTATTATTCATTTGGAATATTTTACAGCAATACTGAACGTCCTCCGTCGACGATTATTGTCTGTCCTCGGATCATATCCGAATCGTCCGAAATGAGGAACATAGCCGTTTTCACCATGTCTCTGATTTCAACCATTCGACCCGCAGGCGTATTAATACGTGCATCTTCAAGCAACTCTTCCCGATTTGGGAAGTGTTTCAACGCTTCCGTGTCAAGCGCACCACCTGAAACTGTATTCACTGCAATTCCCATTGGAGCAAGTTCAACTGCCAAATAGCGGGTAATCGACTCAATTGCCGCTTTTGAAACACCGACTGTGGTGTAATTTTCAAGGTAACGGATAGACCCAAGCGAACTAACACCGATGATTTTCCCGCCTTTATCCATTAGTTTTGCTGCTTCCTGAGCTCCGAACAACATCGCTTTTGCGTTTATATTCATTGTCCAGTCCCAGTGTGTCTCTTCTAGTTCCATGATTGGGCGCAAAACACCTGATGCCGCATTTGATACAAATACATCCAACCGTCCAAATTCCTCTTTCACTTGCTCAAACATCACACGAAGCTTTTTAACGTCACCAACGTTTGCGCGAATCATAATCGCACGCCTACCAAGTGCTTCAATTTCTTTCACTGTTTCTTCTGCCGCGGAACGGCTCCTTGCATAATTTACAACAATATCATAGCCTTCTTTTGCAAGTTCAATCGCTAGGGCTTTTCCTAGTCCCCTTGAGCTTCCAGTCACCATTGCCACTTTATTTTCAGTCATTATTTTATTCCCCCTCGTTTAATTTCTTCCCAAATTTTCAACACTGGAACAGGTTTCGGCAACGCTTCTACCTCTTCTTGTGTGAAAAAGTGGTAACCTTCCAAGATTGTATCCATTTTCTCAATACGGGCGCTATAACTTTTCATTTCCCAAGTCAAATGGGTAAATATATGTTTGAAAGATAATATTTCAACTACATCCATCAGTTCGATAGCAAAATGCTCATGTGCCATTTCTTCTAGTGGTTGATTTTTTGCAGACTCTACCATTGGAAATTCCCATAAACTAGCCAATAGTCCTTTTGAGGGTCGCTTTCTCAGCAGCCACTCACCTTGCCTATTTTGAACCGCAAATGCAGTAACAGGTATGATTTTCTTTTTTATTTTTTTCGTCTTGACAGGCAATTCTTCCTGCCTACCTTCGTGAAACGCTAAACAAAAGTCCCTAACTGGACACAGTAAACATCTGGGTTTAGGTGTACAAATCGTCGCCCCAAGTTCCATAAGTCCTTGGTTGAAGGAAGAAGGATCATCTTTGTCTATTAAATCCATGACCACCGCTTCAAAAATCTTTTTTGTCCGTGGAATTGAAATATCTTCTTCTATTAGAAGTAATCTGGAAATGACACGCATGACATTGCCGTCAATCGCATGCTCTGGAACACCATAGGCAATACTGAGCACAGCTCCTGCAGTGTACGGTCCAACACCTTTTAGCGTAGATATTTCCGTGCGATTTGAAGGCACTTTTCCACCGTAATCTGAAATAACTTCTCTAACACCAGTTTGGAGATTTCTTACCCGGGAATAATAACCGAGACCTTCCCACATTTTCAATAAATCATTTTCTTCGGCATCAGCTAGTGCTTTCATCGTCGGAAAGCTTTCAAGAAACCGTATATAATAAGGTATTACTGTATCGACTCTAGTTTGTTGCAACATTACTTCTGAAACCCAAATATGATATGGATCAGACGTCTTCCGCCAAGGTAAGTCTCTTTTTTCACGTAGATACCACGAAAGAAGAGATTTACGGAATTCATCTTTGTTTATTATTATTTGCATCATTTCCTCCTTATCGCATATGCTTATCTTTGAGCATAAAAGGGTATTGTTATGTATGTGGCTTTTTATAAAGTCTATCCAATGCCGGTCGGAAACGTTTTGGCCAAAGGAGTGATTATTTGGATACTGGAACACATATCGTCATGGGTTTAGCACTTGGTGGACTCGCTCTCGCAGATCCCGTTGTTGCGAATGAGAGTGCTACAATGAGCGCAGTTGTTGCTGGCGTCATTATTGGCTCACTTATCCCAGACGTAGATACCGTTTTAAAACTAAGAAATAATGCTGTCTATATACGGCATCACAGAGGAATAACACATTCAATTCCAGCGGTATTATTATGGCCGCTTGTTATTACGCTACTCATGTCGTTTTTGGTACCTAATGCTAACTTCATACATGTGTGGGCTTGGACATTTCTAGCCGTATTTCTCCACGTATTCGTTGATATTTTTAATTCCTATGGAACGCAGGCTTTAAGGCCATTCTCCAACAAATGGGTCGCTATCGGCGTCATCAACACCTTCGATCCGATTATTTTCGCATTACATGCTATCGCTCTGATTATATGGGCAATGGGTGTAAATCCGGTATTTACGATTTTGACACTATACACCATCATTTTCTTTTATTATTTACTGCGTTTTGCCGTTAAATCTGCAGTTAAAAAAGCTGTCAAAAATACAGTTCCCGATGCAATAGAAATTATAATTGCACCAACGATTCGCTTTTTCCATTGGAAAGTGGCTGTTTCTTCAAAGACGTGTCATTACGTTGGACGTGCTTACGGACGATCTGTTAATATTTACGACCAGTTCGATAGAGAGCCGATGCCTTCATCCCCTGAAATAGAGGTAGCGATGAATGATAAGAACATCAAAGCGTTCACATCTTTTTCTCCCATCTACAGATGGTCAATCACGGATATTGGTGATATTTGCGAAGTCCGCCTTATTGATCTTCGCTACCGCAGCAAAGGTTATTATCCGTTTGTAGCAGTAGTGCATATTGATAAGGAATTGAATGTCCTTAATTCATACACTGGTTGGATTTTTTCTGAGGATAAGCTGAATAAAAAGCTGAACTTCATGCCAAACTCTTAAAAAACTGATTGAATCAAATGAATGTTAATAGATAGAGAAATTATTGCATCCATTTCTCTATCTATTATTTATTACTTACCCTCTTTTACCGATTTCAACATTGCAATTGGTAATGCCTCATCCGCACGTTCTCCACCTAGCCTGTAACCCCATGCAAAACGACCTTTTAGGTAATCAACCTGGAAAAACATACCTTCATCCCCTTCAATACGGTACATTTCGCCAGGCACGATTGTTTTCGGATCAATTAAATAAGACTGTGCCATAACCACTTTTCGCTGATACACCGCAAATTCATTCATAATTCCAAGTTGCTCGGCCTTACGTGCTTTTTCACGAAGCCTTCCGATTTCTGTACGCAGCTCATGTTCCGTCATTTCACTATACTTTTTTTCATTCTCCATCTTCCTCAATCTCCTTCTTTTCGATAAATTGATCGATTTTCTCCATAGGAATACCCTTTTGGTACATTGCCTGTTTCACTTTATCTTTTAAGGTTCGCCCGTTAAACTTTGAACTGTATCGATTCCATGCTTTCTCTCCGACTGTTTCAGCAATCGCTTTCCATTCATCTTCTTCGCGGTCGAAGTCTATATTCGCAAGCGCCTTCTTAATCAGGTCAAATGAATATCCTTTACGTAGCAGTGCATTTTGAATCTTTTGTTTTAATTGGGCGGGTACTGCGGAACGATTAGCATTTGCTGTCTTTTCAGCAAGCCTTGTTGCGGCTTCAAGTTGTTCATCTTCTGAATAAGATTCAAGTACTTTGTCTTGTACTTCCTTTCCGATGCCTTTTTTATGCATTTCCTGTTGAATTGCTCTAGGCCCTTTACTGGACGAGTTTTTTCGGGTTCGAAGCAATGCTTCCGAGAATGATTCATCATTAAGGAATCCAAGGTTTTTCAATTTCACAAGAGCTTCCAGTACAATTGCTTCTCCATACCCTAGGTCCAAAAGCTTCTTCTTTACTTCAAACTCACTGCGCATTCTAAACCCTAAATAATGGAGCGCACGATTAAATGCCTTACGAATTTCATCTTCGTAGACCATCTCGTCAATTGACCACTCTTCAAGCGTCATCCCTTTTGTTAGACCAAATTTAACAAGTACCGATTCATGGACGCTGTAAGCATACTTTTCATCCAAGAAAACATTGTATCTTTCAAGATCTTTTTTCTGTTGTGATATTTTAGTAATTACAGGCACTTTTAACACGCCTCCCCTGCTTTCTATTAGTATACATGTTCCATCCTTGTGCTTCAGCCTAATTTGTCTCAATATGGGGTATATAATACTAACGGGGGTGTAGGTTAATGAAAATCGTCATTGCAGGCGGCTCGGGTTTCGTCGGACAGAAATTGACGGCCACACTATTGAATGAAGGACATGAAATTATAATTTTATCCAGGAAAAAAAGTATGAATGATGGCAATGTGAGGTATGTATCGTGGCTCCATGAAGGTACTCAGCCTGAACTTGAAATTATTTCCGCTGACGTCTTTGTTAACCTAGCTGGCGTGTCCATCAATGAAGGACGTTGGACGGAAAAGCATCGTAAACAAATGTATGAGAGTCGGATGGAAGCGACTGATGAATTGCTGCGAATTATTTCAGCATTGAGTGAAAAGCCGTCAGTACTGCTCAATGCGAGTGCGATTGGTATTTATACAGCATCAGAAAGCACTGTATATACAGAGGAGTCTACTGATTACGCAGAAGACTTTCTTGGTAAGACTGTTACCGACTGGGAAATGAAAGCTAGCTCTGTGAAATCCAATAATACTCGGTCCGTTTTCATGCGATTTGGTGTCATTCTTGGAAAAGATTCTGGTGCCTTACCACTTATGGTAAGGCCGTACAGATTATTTGCTGGGGGAACCGTTGGGTCGGGCAATCAGTGGGTATCATGGGTCCACATTGATGATGTCGTGCGTGCAATCGTATTTGCCATCAATAACGAAGACCTTCACGGTCCTGTAAATGTTACATCGCCTTTCCCTAAGAGAATGAGGTATTTCGGAAAAACGATTGGAGCTGTGCTTCATAGACCTCACTGGATTCCTGTTCCCTCATTCGTAATGAAAGTCGTACTAGGTAAAAAAAGTGCGCTTGTTCTGGAAGGACAGCATGTAATACCTGAAAAGTTATTGAACAACAAGTTTGAATTCCGATTTGCGACACTCGAGTCAGCTTTAAGTGAGTTATATAAGAAAGACGTATAAATTAGTTTCCTTCGCACATCCTATCGCTAAAGGAAAGGTGCGTTTACAATGGTAAAACAACATGTTTTTGGTTTTTTCTTAGCTACTTTAGTCGTTTTGGCAGGTTTTGTTTTCAATCCCTTTTCAGCAATTGCAGAGGAATTTCATTGGGGCTTTAAGAAATCCATCAATGGAGTGCCACCAAGTGCCGGCGCAGCACTTGACTCTATGCTCGACAATCATGGAGCTATTTACAAAGGTAAGCCCGATGAAAAATTCATCTATTTAACGTTTGATAACGGTTACGAAAATGGCTATACAGAAACTATTTTGGATACTTTAAAAAAGGAAGAAGTTCCTGCTACGTTCTTTCTAACAGGTCATTATTTAAAAAGCGCATTGCCACTTGTAAAAAGGATGATTGCGGATGGCCATGGGATTGGCAATCACTCCTATGATCACCCCAACATGGCAAACCTTTCCGAACAACGAATGGAGGAGGAATGGACTAAGTTTGATAAGCTCCTCCAAAAGGAAACGGGCGTTGAGCGCACCTACTACACGCGACCACCTGAAGGCGTTTTCAATGACCGGGTTCTTGCTAAAGGCAATGAACTCGGATACAGGCATATCTTCTGGTCGATCGCATTCATTGATTGGCATGCTGATAAACCAAAAGGCCGTGATTACGCTTATGGCGAATTGATGAAACAACTCCATCCAGGAGCCGTCATTCTAATGCACACGGTTTCTTCTGATAATGCACAAGCTCTTCCTTCATTCATCCAAGATGCTAAGAAAGCGGGCTATTCATTCCTAACGCTCGACGACCTTGTCTTTGAATATGAGAACATAAACTCTATTCTGAGGTGAAAGTAATCAGAAAAAACGTCCTCTTTATTCAGTGGACGTTTTTTCTGATTATATAATGAAATACAGACGAGCATGCCGCCTCCTATGAATGGAAAACTTATCATGTCCCTATGTATACCCCGTAGCATTCAAACCATTCTATGTGTTTGAAAAACATCCTTTTCATATGAATGCCATAAAAATCATAAAGGCCCAGTCCATATCTGATTATCAGAATACGACTGAGCCTTTATGTATGAATTGAACCTTCACTTTCCATTTCCATTTGCATAAGTCGTATTCGTCTCCCGGCATACTGCCAGCGGACCTTTACGAATCCCCTCCCTCTAATTATCTATCACTTCTTCTTTACTCTCACTTCTTCTATTCTACCCCTTTCTACGTAATCCTTAATTCTTGAATTAGTCGTTTTTCAACGTGCTTAGCAATGATTTGGAGCATCGCCTCCGCTAACTATTATTTGGAACAACGAATCTTGCATAGTTAAGCTAATTCTATCTCTAGTAAAGTTATCAGCCTCCTTGTTCTTCGTTCTAATCAACCTAGCTGATACCCTCCCTTTCATTTGATTATTTGAATCATAACACATAGATTTAGTATTGTAAAGATTCTGTTAAGTTTAATTTTCTATAATTTACAAAGGACTATTCTGCTTTATTGATAAATCCGGTTTTTTCGTTTACGATTATACTGAAGAAAAGAGGTGTACGGATTGGATAAACCACAAAATAGCGGCCATGTTGAAGGTTTAAAAACAAGACTTCATCAATTTCTTGAAACACTTGATACGATTGAACCAGAAACAGCAGACCTTAAGGAAATTGATCAGCTGATAGGCTTGTTGGACGACCTGGAAGAACAAATGGAAAAGATAAAATCAGACAAATAACAGTTGCGCTATAAGGGGGAAACGAGAATGTACATAGAACAGTTTGAGAAAAGCATGTATAATCTCATTTGTGAAACATCAACAAATCTACCTAAAGACGTTAGAAGGAAAATCCTCGCGGCGAAAGAAGCCGAAGACGCAGGTACTCGTGCCGCAATGAGCCTTGATACAATTACAAAAAATATCAATATGGCTGACGAGAAAATGTCTCCTATCTGCCAAGACACTGGCATGCCTACATTCAAAATTAAAACACCAGTCGGGGTAAATCAAATCGAGATTAAAGCTGCTATCAAGCGTGCAATCGTCCAAGCTACAAAAGACACTAAACTCCGCCCGAACTCAGTGGACTCATTAACTGGCGACAATAGCGGAGATAACTTAGGTACCGGCGTCCCTGTCATGAAATTTGACCAATGGGAACAAAACCATATCGAAGTGAAACTGATTCTAAAAGGCGGCGGCTGTGAGAATAAAAATATTCAATATAGTCTTCCCGCAGAAATCGAAGGGCTCGGACGCGCTGGACGCGACCTCGACGGAATCCGCAAATGTATTTTACACTCCGTTTATCAAGCCCAAGGGCAGGGTTGCTCTGCAGGTTTCATCGGTGTTGGAATCGGTGGCGACCGCACATCAGGCTATGAACTTGCGAAAGACCAGCTTTTCCGCGCTGTCGATGACTTGAATCCCAATCCGGAACTTTCAGAACTTGAAGATTATGTTTTGGAAAAAGCAAACAAACTTGGTATCGGAACAATGGGATTCGGAGGCGAAGTGACGCTACTCGGTTGCAAAATCGGCGTCATGCACCGTATCCCTGCAAGCTTCTATGTTTCCGTAGCGTATAACTGCTGGGCATACCGTCGCATGGCCGTAGATATCGATGTTGAATCTGGTGAGATTACAAACTGGCATTATGATGAAGGTGAAAAAATAGCTTTCTTGCAAGATGAAGACAGTCAAAAAGACGTTAAACAATCTTCGCGTACCGTCGAACTTACTGCTCCCATCTCTGAAGAACAAATACGCGATTTGAATGTCGGTGATGTCGTCAAAATTAGTGGAATGATGTATACAGGCCGCGATGCTATTCATAAATATTTATCAGAACATGATTCCCCCATTGATCTTAATGGACAAATCATCTACCATTGCGGCCCAGTCGTCATGAAAAACGATGACGGCAGTTATGAAATTAAAGCTGCTGGGCCAACGACTTCTATTCGTGAGGAACCCTATCAAGGTGACATTATGAAGAAGTTTGGTATTCGAGCTGTAATTGGAAAAGGCGGAATGGGACCAAAAACACTAGCTGCCCTAGCTGAACACGGCGGAGTCTATTTGAATGCGATAGGCGGCGCAGCACAATATTATGCCGACTGCATCAAAGCCGTTGAAGGTGTCGACCTTCTTCAGTTTGGTATTCCTGAAGCAATGTGGCATCTGCGCGTCAAAGACTTTACGGCAGTTGTCACGATGGACTCACACGGTAATAGTTTACATGCCGATGTCGACAAGTCTTCTCTTGAAAAACTGAGTCAGTTCAAAGAAAGCGTGTACAACTAACCTATTAAGGCACCTTTTTTCGGAGAAGTTTTCCGAGACAAGGTGCTTTTTTAATGACGAGACGAGCGGAACTGATCGATTTCAAACAACTCCACGCTACCACTTACAATTTTATCCACCCCTCGCCATTCCAAAACTTTCACTGTTGAATCAAAATAGTTTCCCTTACCTCAACATGGTGCTATAATCTTATTAATAATAATTACAATATGATAATGAATGTAATATGATACATAAAGTCGTTCCTAATTCGTAGGGAACGACTTTCATAATTTAATCAGCTATTTGAAATTGAATATCATTCTCAATTAGGAGGTAATTTACATGGTTGTTCTCGATAATAGACAACTTAACAAATCTAAAGATTGGCTTGTTCATCTTGAATTGGTCGCCGCTATTCTTTCAGGCGTAGTCATAATTGCCGCTTGGTCTAGTGGCAAGTATGGTGTAGAAACGATTACCGTCCCTCTATATATCATTGCTTTTTTGATAGGAGGGTTTGCAAAAGCCAAAGAGGGAATCGAAGAAACAATTAAAAACAGAGAATTGAATGTGGAAATGCTAATGGTTTTCGCAGCAATTGGTTCCGCAATAATTGGCTACTGGGCAGAAGGTGCAATCCTAATTTTCATCTTTGCACTCAGTGGAGCACTTGAAACCTACACTATGAATAAAAGCCACAAGGAAATTTCATCACTAATGGAACTCCAACCTGAAGAGGCATGGCTTATTCAAAAAGATGGATCTAACATCAAAGTACCTATCACCTCACTTAAGGTCGGCTCAATTCTTCTTGTAAAACCTGGGGAACGGATTCCCGTCGACGGAATCATCACGCATGGTAGCTCTTCCATCGATATGTCCGCCATTAACGGGGAATCCATTCCTGTTAATAAAAAAGAGGACGACGAACTATTTGCCGGTACTGTCAATTTGAACGGTACCATACAGATGAAAATGATAAAGTCGAGTTCTGAAACTCTTTTCCAAAAAATCATTACACTTGTTCAAAATGCACAAAGCGAGAAATCACCTTCCCAACAATTTATCGAACAGTTCGAAGGTACTTACGTAAAGATTGTATTAATTATGGTTCTAATTATGATGTTCCTACCGCACTATATACTTGGCTGGGATTGGACGACCACGATATACCGAGCGATTGTCTTACTAGTCGTCGCCTCTCCATGTGCGCTGGTTGCCTCAATTATGCCAGCTACGCTTGCAGCTATCTCTAACGGGGCTAGGCTTGGCTTGTTATTCAAGGGTGGTGTCCATCTCGAACATCTAGGGTCGCTAAAAATGATCGCTTTCGACAAAACAGGTACTTTAACGAACGGTAAACCGATTGTTACAGATTTTTTTGTACGAGACGATACAACTAGAATAGAAACACTCAAGCTCCTTGCAAGCATAGAGTCCCAATCTAATCATCCACTAGCAGTCGCGATTACAAATTTCGCTATTGCTGAAGGAAACACTATAGATAGCAATCTACAAATAGAAGACATACCAGGTCATGGTATTCGTGCATTCATTGGAACACGGGAAATACTAATAGGAAACCCCCGTTTTGTCGGGAAAGATTTGGCGGAAGCATTTCATTCAGGGATTGCGGCAACGCTCGCAGATGAAGGCAAAACAGTTATTTTCATGAAAGACGATAATGGCATTGTCGCGGCCGCTGCAATGAGAGACACTTTACGACCTGAGGCCATTGAAGCTATCCAACAGTTAAAGCAAGCAGGTATTGTGACAATCATGCTGACTGGGGATAACGAAAAAACAGCTGCGTTTATCGCGAAAGAAGCTGGTCTCGATTCATATGTCGCAGAATGCTTACCTGAAATGAAAGTTAAACATTTAAAACGACTACTCGCCGAACATAAAAATGTCGGAATGGTCGGCGATGGTATTAATGATGCACCAGCACTTGCTACTGCGACTTCAGGTATTGCAATGGGCGGAGGAACCGATGTCGCGCTAGAAACTGCTGATATTGTCCTAATGCAAAATGACTTGAGACGTATTTCCTTTGCTATTAAACTTTCTCGTAAAATGCAACGGATTGTAAAACAGAATATCTTCTTCTCTATTTCCGTCATAGTGGTACTCATCATTTCAAACTTCCTGCAAGCTGTTGACCTGCCACTCGGCGTCATCGGCCATGAAGGCAGTACAATTCTTGTCATATTAAATGGGTTAAGGATGTTAAATCGAATTGAATGAGCTGACTAGCCACTAAAACCCTTTAGATGAATACCAAAAAAAGCAATGCGTCATTGTTACATGACTGCATTGCTTTTTACTTTTGCACGTTTTGCATTAACTCTCTCTGTCATGACGGCATTAAGCTGTCCGCCAAGCATTAGAATAATTGCTGAGATGTAAAGCCACATCATTAAAACAATAATCGCTCCAATACTTCCATATGTACTCGAGTAATTTGCGAAGTTACTAACGTAGTACGAGAATGCAAGTGATGTTAGAATCCAACCGACCGTTGCAAAGAGTGACCCTGGAAGCACGCTTTTAAAGCGAACCTTCAAGTCAGGAACTAGCCAATAGACTAGGGAAAATACAAAGAATATAAGAATTGGAGGGATTATCCAACGTAAACTTCCCCACAAGATTAGGAAACCTTTCTCAAGACCTAAGTAAGAGAATACGAGCATACCAATCTGCTGACCAAACACGGGCAAAATCAGTGCCACAATGAGTACAGCGATGAGCATAACTGTAAATACGACCGACATTCCGCGTGCCACTATGAATGATCGTGATTCTTCAGTAAAATAAGACCGATTTAATGCTTTTGTAAGGGCGTTCATTCCCTTAGAAGCCGACCATATTGTCGCAAGTACACCAATTGACAATAAACCACCGTTTCTATTTTCTAATATATCGCTGAGTGTATCTTCAATCAGCATGGCAACACTCGCTGGCGCGTAATCTCTAATCATTAAGAATATTTCAGCCTGATCGAGATTTAAAAAAGGAAGCAATGTCATAATAAAAATCAGTAGTGGAAATAAAGACAAAAGGAAAAAGAAGGCGAGTTGCGAGCCTAAACCCGTAACATCGACTTTCTTTATCCGAACAAGCAGTTCCTTAAAAAAACCGTTCGTTGTCGTAACGTCAAATTCCTCAAGGCCCCCACCTTTTACATCCTCAAAGAATTTCATAACCGCGGAGTCCGCCAAAAAGCCATCCGATTTCTTTTTTCTATTCCCGGACTCTGCTAGTGGAATAGGTGCAGGAGTTGAACGCTCATTCCCCTTCACACTTTCGTCACTCCTTTCTATACCAGTTACTTTTTTATTTCATTATTATTTTGCGGCGGAACTTGACTGACAAGCGATTTAATTTCCTCTTTTGACTCAACAAACGCATCTTTTGTATCCATAACGAGATCTTTCACTTGCGGAGTTAGTGTTTTTAACTCTTCGACCTGTTCTTTTATATATGTAGCATCACCTGAAAGTTGTTCGAAGACAGATTGATACTTTTCTTGCTGTTCTTTTAATTTCCATTTTAGCACATCGGTATTTTTTGAATAAAACTTCATTTGCGTCATTAGGTTATTTGAATTTCTGACAACTTGATTTCGCGTACTCCTGTCGAACATACTGATAATCGCACCCGTAAGTGCACCCAATACAATAAATTTCCTAAACTTACTAGTTCCCATTACAAACCCTCCAATTCAAACTCTTTCCATAACTAATTATACCCCGTGAGGAGTAAATACAAACTTTAAATACAATTTATAAAAATAATGCTTGACGAAAGGGAGGAATTTTCGGAATATTAACAATAAGAATGACAAATTGAGATACTGAGAGGATGTGAGAATTAGTAGAAATTGGGGTGTTTACATCACGGGAAACTAAATTTGGGGAGTGGGCAAAATGTTCGATCAAATTGTTAACACAATCGTTAGTTGGCTTTGGAGTCCTGTTTTAATTGCTTTCATCGTTTTTTGTGGCATTTATTTTAGTGTACGAACAAGGTTTTTACAGATTCGACTCATCAAAGAAATGATTAAACTTGTGTCCTCAGGTAAGGGTTCCAGCGCAGGTGTTTCTTCGTTCCAAGCGTTAGTGATGTCACTATCAGGTCGTATTGGGGTAGGGAACATCGCTGGTACAGCAACAGGTATTGCTTTTGGTGGTCCTGGCGCCATTTTATGGATGTGGGTCATTACCTTCATCGGGGCAACATCGGCTTATGTAGAGTCGACACTTGCTCAAATCTATAAAGAAAAGCAAGATGGAGAGTATCGTGGTGGACCCGCATTTTACATTGAAAAAGGACTTGGTTGGAAATGGTTTGCGGTCGTATTCGCGGTGGCTACACTCGTTGCAATGGCTTTCTTGATGCCAAGCATACAGTCAAATGCAATTGCAGACAGTATCCATAATGCTTTTGGTCTTGACAAGACCGTCACAGGTTTAATTGTTGTCGGACTTGTTGGTTTCACTATTTTCGGTGGTGTTAAACGGATTGCAAAAGTAGCAGAATGGGTCGTTCCTTTTATGGCAACTGCTTATGTAATTGTTGCACTTATCGTAATTGGAGCAAACATTGGAGACGTTCCAGCGGTCTTTGCACTCATTTTCAAAAGTGCTTTCGGAGCAGATCAAATGTTTGGTGGTATTATTGGTTCAGCGGTCATGTGGGGCGTAAAACGTGGTCTATATGCGAATGAAGCGGGTCAAGGTACAGGCGCTCACCCAGCGGCAGCAGCGGAAGTTTCCCACCCAGCGAAGCAAGGTCTTGTACAAGCTTTCTCGATTTACCTAGATGTATTCTTAATTGTTACAGCGACCGCCATGATGATATTATTTACAGGACAATACAATGTGATCGATGAAAAAACGGGGCAACCAATCGTTGAAAACATTCCAGGTGTCGAACCAGGAGCTGGTTATACACAAGCAGCAGTTGATACGATCTTCCCAGGATTCGGTGCAGGATTCGTTGCCATCGCCCTATTCTTCTTTGCCTTCACAACCATTTATGCTTATTACTATATCGCAGAGACAAACTTGGCATACCTAGTACGTGGTAAATACAGAGGAATTTGTTTCATCATTTTAAAATTCGTCCTTCTAGGATCCATTTTCCTAGGGTCAATAAAAACAGCTTCAACAGCATGGGCAATGGGTGATATTGGACTCGGAATTATGGTATGGCTGAACTTAATTGCGATTCTATTATTATTTAAACCAGCCAATATCGCTCTAAAAGATTACGAAGAACAACTTAAGCAAGGCAAAAATCCAGTGTTCAATTCAACTAAATATGGAATCAAAAACGCCGATTTTTGGAAAGATGGTTACAAGAGACCAGATGATGTCAAAGACGAAGAACAACTTAAGCAAGGCAAAGGCAAAGATCAAGATCAAGAGCAATTCAACTAAATATGGAATCAAAAACGCCGTTTTTGGAAAGATGGTGACAAGAAACCAGATGATGTCAGAGACAAAGTAAAATCATCAAGGTGAGAGTATTTTAATAACTTGATTTAGAAAAAAGAAAAACCACCGCCTTTACTTATACTTCTTGTCGGAACACGTCTTTTTTTAACGGTATGACTAGGACTTATACAAATACGTATTTTACCTTGTGCTTTAAAACTAGTTTTCTCATGATTTCAGGATAAAACGTCGGAAGGTGATCTCTCCAACTTCCAGGCACTTATGGCTACGATGGCCGCCACAGTTGGTGTCGGTAATATCGTCGGAGTTGCAACAGCAGTTTACTTTGGGGGTCCAGGTGCAGTTTTCTGGATGTGGATGGCTGGATTCTTCGGGATGGCAACAATGTATGGTGAAGCAATCCTTGCTGTTAAATACCGCGTCAAGGATGCCAATGGTCAAATGCCGGGAGAACCGAAGTACTATCTAGAACATTGTCGTTGCAATTGGATTGATATTCTTTGCAACATCAACAATTTTCGGCTGGGCGTATTTCGGAGAGAAATGTTTCCAATACTTGTTCCCGAGTCCGAAGGTTTTAATTTACTACCGTTTCGTATTTATCGCAGTCATCTTTGTAGGTGCAACAGCTACTCTTGATGCCGTTTCGTTATTCTCCGACGTAATGAATGGACTAATGGCAATACCGAACTTAATCGGGCTTCTCGGGTTGTCCGGAGTCATTGTCTTTGAAACAAAACGTTTCAATGCAAAACTCAAAGAAGAAAGAGCAGAAGAAGCGGCAGCAAAGCGAGGTAAATCTTCTGCCATTTGACAGTCTGGGAGAATAATGAAATGATGAGTCCAAAGTATATTGAAAGGTGGACGAAACTATGGATTTATCAAACCCAACTCCAGAAAACGTTTCTTATATGATTGACAAGATTACAGAAAAACTTCGTATGGTCAATGTTGACGCTATGAAAGCTGAAAACTTCAGCACTTCTAAATATGAAGACTTGCACTATATGTACGAAATGGTTATGAAACGTGCTACTATCACACCAAATGAAATGCAAGCAATTGCAGCAGAACTTGGCACATTAAGAGGTTAATTAAAAAAGATTTGCCTGATTTATAGATCAGGCGAATCTTTTTTTAATTTTCATTCAAACGCAGTTCCATCTTTTAAGACCAGCGGCTGTATTAATACTTCAACCCGTCGATTTTTACTTCTTCCCAGCGCTGTTTCATTTGATTCGATTGGTTGGAACTCCCCGTAGCCTTTAGCACTGAATAGCAATGGGTTAATTTCATCGTTATTCACAATACTCTTCAAGAAATTCACCGCACGCATGACGCTTAGTTCCCAATTTGATTCATACTGCGTATTTTGAATCGGTATATTATCAGTATGACCTGTCACAATGATTTGACGCGGTGGATCAAAAACGAGCAAGTTCGCAATATCATCTGCAATTCCAATATACTCTTTTTCTATATCAGCATTTCCCGGTGTGAAAAGGATGCTATCTCTAATCGTTACAAGCAAACCTTCATCAGCCAGTTTTGTTTCAAATTGGTTCTCCAATTCATTCACTGCAATATATTCATCCACTCTATCCTGAATTTCTCCTAGGGATTTCTGGTCTTCTATAAATGATGAGTTCTCTTCATTCTTGCTATTGGAGTCCTTGGGTATTGGAACTGGTGAGGGAGCCGAATTGTCCATCACACCCTGTCCACCGTCAAATACTTGACTGAACACCGCGGACATTTGATTGAGCTTTTCTTCATCAACCGTACTCGATGCAAATAACACAATAAAAAGTGCGAGAAGAAGAGTCATAAGGTCGGAGTATGGCAATAGCCAGGACTCATCTATGTGGGGTTCATCCTTTTTCCTCTTACGTCTCTTCGACAAAGCCACCCGCCTCCTTGTTGTCGTCGTTGTTTTTAACAGCTAATTTCCTGCGCTCTTCTGCAGACAAATAAGAAGATAGTTTCTGCTCGATAACACGTGGAGCTTCCCCTTCAAGAACTGAAAGTACTCCTTCAATCATCATTTTCTTCTGCCTTACCTCTTCATGCGATTTACGTCTCAATTTATTTGCAAATGGATGCCAAAGCACGTAACCCGTAAATATACCCAACAACGTCGCTATGAACGCTGCCGAAATCGCGTGTCCAAGCGCGTCAATATCGTTCAAATTACTAAGGGCAGCAATAAGACCCACCACCGCTCCCAGCACACCAAGCGTAGGTGCGTACGTTCCTGCCTGGGAGAATATTTGCGCTCCCGCAGAATGTCTATCTTCCATCGCTTCTACCTCTTCGCTCAAGACATCACGGATATAATCTGCGTTTTGTCCATCAATTGCAAGACTTAATCCATTTTTTAAAAAAGGATCATTAATGTCGTCAGTTTTTGCTTCAAGTGATAATAACCCTTCACGCCGTGCAATATCTGCCCAGCCTGAAAACATACGGATTATGTCAGAATCAGAGGCCAGTTTCTGTTCCTTAAAAAGGATACCGAACAATTTTGGAACACGCTTTAATTCGTTCATAGGAAATGCAATTACAACTGCTGCCAATGTCCCTACAATGATTATCAATATAGCTGCCATATTAAATAGATTTTCAATCGGAACACCTTTCATCGACATTCCTACAAGTAGTGCTACAAACCCTAGTACAAGCCCAAGTACTGTTGACAAATCCATAGTTGACCCTCCAAATATTCCATTCTTCTTCTTATTTCGGCATCTTTAGTCTATTCTTTAGAAGTGTGCAAGTAATAAATATATGAGATTTATCTTCCTGTAACCTTTTCGTTGCAGGTTCTATCTGCAAATTGATACTATAAAGAAGATAAGGAAAGGAGTCATTACACATGACAACATTTAACAAACAACTATCTCGATACGCCGATCTGGCAGTTCAAGTCGGAGTCAATATTCAGCCTAATCAGTACCTTTATATCAGTGCCTCTACAGAAACAGCGGAATTTGTCCGACTTGTAACTGAAGCCGCTTACGATGCAGGTGCACGTCAAGTATTTGTAGATTGGTCAGATGATATAATCACTCGACTGCGTTATGAAAAAGCACCCACTGATTCTTTTGCGGAATTCCCTGAGTGGAAAGTTTTGGAACGTGAACAACTCGCAGAAAAAGGCGCTGCGTTCATGAGCATCATTTCGCAAAGCCCTGACTTATTAAAAGGTATTGAGTCATCGCGCATAGGCGATTTCCAAAAAGCTACTGGTCAAGCACTCGACAAATATCGTCAATACGTTCAATCCGACAAAATCAGCTGGACTGTAATTGCCGCTCCTTCAAAAGCATGGGCCTCAAAAGTATTCCCCGAACTTTCTGAAGAAGAGCAGGTTCCAGCATTATGGACAGCCATTTTTAAAGCAGTACGTACAGACAAGGAAGATCCGATACAAGAGTGGATTACCCACGATACTAACTTACATGCCAGAGTTGACTATCTGAATGGTAAGCGTTTCCGAAAACTCCATTACAAATCTTCCGGCACGGACTTGTTAGTTGAATTACCTGAAGGGCACTTGTGGTGCGGAGCTGGTAGTGTCAATGAAAAAGGCCATTCTTTCATGGCGAATATGCCAACAGAAGAAGTATTCACTGTTCCTTTAAAAACAGGAGTTAATGGTTATGTATCTAGCACAAAGCCATTAAGCTACGGTGGAAACATTATCGATAACTTCAAAATAACATTTAAAGACGGACGTGTAACAGCTGTTTCAGCTGAGCAAGGTGAAGACGTATTGCAACGCTTGATCGATACCGATGAAGGCGCGAAACATCTAGGTGAGGTGGCACTCGTCCCTCATGCATCACCGATTTCGCAATCAGGTCTACTCTTCTATAATACACTGTTCGACGAAAATGCATCTAATCACTTTGCTCTTGGCAGTGCATATGCATTTTGTATCGAGGGAGGTAAAACGATGTCGCGTGAAGATCTTGAAAAAAATGGTTTAAACCAAAGTATTACTCATGTCGACTTCATGATTGGTTCCAACGAGATGGATATAGATGGGATTTTTGATGACGGAACAAGTGAAGCTGTGTTCCGTAAAGGCAACTGGGCTTTCTAAAAAACGTCACAATTACTAAAAACATTTAATGAACCTCTTAATTTAAATGGGTTTTTACTGTATACTAAAGAAAGTATCAAATTATCAATTTAGAGAGGGGTCATATATATGGGCTTAATGTTCACTACAGTTATCGGTTTTGCAATTGTCATGGCTATAGCATGCTTGTTTACAATGCACTATCTTTCTACGTCTATGATATCCGCTGATTCTACAACAATTGATCCAAAACCAGAAACGAAGTTCTAAGAGTTGCCAGTCGGCAACTCTTTTCTTTTTACATATTTTCATCTATACTAAATAAAACCTAATAGAAAAGGGAGAATACAATGACAATTCTATCGGAAATACTTGACTTCAATGAAACGTTTGTTAATGAAAAGCAATACGAACAATACGCAACAACTAAATTCCCCGACAAACGAATTGTAATATTAACATGCATGGATACAAGATTAACTGAATTGCTGCCTAAAGCAATGAATTTAAAAAATGGCGATGCCAAAGTTATCAAAAGCGCCGGAGCAGTTGTCACCCACCCTTTCGGCGGTATTATGAGGAGCCTCCTTGTAGCCGTTTATAATTTGCAGGCGGATGAGGTTTACATTGTTGGCCATCATGATTGCGGAATGAGTGCAGTCGATACAACTAATCTCATAGAGAAAATGGTAGACCGTGGTATTGATAAAAACATATTTAACACCCTTAGATACTCTGGCGTTGATATGGAAGAGTGGCTACACGGTTTTGGAGATGTGACCGAAAGTGTTAAGATAAGTGTCGATGCTGTTCGGAACCACCCCCTTATGGATAAAAAAGTTGCCATACATGGACTTGTTGTCCATCCTGACACTGGGAAACTTGACATCATTATAGATGGTTATAAATTCAACGCGGAATAATAATAATAATTTCGACCTATTTCCCGGGAAATAGACAAAAGCCGATTCCTATTTCACAGGAATCGGCTTCTTATTTTAGAAGTAAGTTTCCGCAAAGCGGTCTTTCCCTTTCAAAAATCATTTTCAATTATTGCGTAGATATAATGATCTTCCCAGACACCATTGATGTAAAGAAGTTTACGCAGTAAACCTTCCTGATAGTACCCGGACCTCTCTAGCACTTTTATCGATCCGCTATTGCGCGGCGATACATATGCTTCGACCCGATGCAATGCAACTTTTTCGATAGCAAAAGCAGTGACTAGTCGAACAGCCTCTGTGCCTATCCCTCTGCCTGTTGAATATTCATCAATTGAATATCCAACAAAACCACTGGAGAAAGGAAGTCTTTTAATACCATAAAGCGAGATATGTCCAATCAGTTGACTCGTTGTCGAATTAAAGATGCCGAAGTTGTATTCTCTGCGGTCCCTCATCTGATAAATCGCCTCTCTGATTTTATCCCTTTGAACAGCAACAGTAAAATAACTACTTTCGTGCCGCGGTTCAAAAATGGACCAGTATTCTCTATTAGCGCTAAGTAACTCTGTAAATATAAAAGCATCATCTTCAGTCAATATTCGTAAGTAACAGGTTTGCCCTTCAAGCAAAATCAATTCATATTCACCCTTTTACCGAAGTAAGTTCCAAGAACTCCTCAACATCTTTAATACACAATGTTACACCTTTTTCCCAAAACGCTTGTTTTGAAATATCTTCTCCAAGATGTTTCATCGCAAGATCTTCAACACTCATAATTGCAGTATCCTGTAAAAGCGCTATATATTTTTGTTCAAATCCTTCTCCAACTTCCAGAGCTTTTGCATAAATGCTCAAGGAGAACAAATAACCAAACGTATACGGAAAATTGTAGAACTGTACTCCTGTAATATAGAAATGGAGTTTCGAGGCCCAGAAATGTGGGTGTACCGTATCAAGGGCATCTCCATAAGCTTCTTTCTGCGCTTCTGCCATTAACTCATTCAACCTTGCGGCAGGAACATTTCCATTTTTCCGTTCTTCATAGAACCTTGTTTCAAAGAGGAATCTAGAATGGATATTCATAAAGAATGCAACGCTTCGCTGAATTTTATCTTCTAACAAAGCGATCTTTTCATCTTTTGTTTCAGCCGCTTTAACTGCAGCATCCGCAACAATCATTTCCGCAAATGTTGAAGCCGTTTCGGCCACTCCCATTGCATACTGTCGATTCATCCAATGAACAGGACGCAACGCATAAGAATGGAATGCATGACCAAGTTCATGTGCAAGCGTCGCAACATTCGACATTGTTCCACTATAAGTCATAAAGATACGTGATTGCTCTGACATCGGCATACCTGTACAGAATCCACCCGGTCGTTTATTTGGTCGGTCTTCCGCCTCTATCCAACTCTCTTCAAACGCAATTCGTGAGAATGATTCAAGTTCTGGACCGAATTCACCAAAGTGTTTTAATATGAATTCTGCTCCTTCCTGATAGGTCATCTTCTTTGTAGATGTTGTAACCGGTGCATCCATGTCATACCAGTTCATCTTATCAGTACCTAGCATTCTCGCTTTGGCGTTCAAGTATTCCACGAAAGGCGCTTTATTTTCGCCAATTGCTCCCCACATTGCATCGAGCGTCTTTTCACTCATTCGATTGCGGAGCAAGGGTTCTTTCAATACGGAATCCCAGCCGCGTTTCTTGTATACTTCCAGTCTAAATCCTGCGATATGATTTAAGGCAGATGCAAAAAAGTCTTCTTTTCCTTGCCATGCTTCTTCCAATGCTTCAAATGAATGTTTTCGTATGGATGCATCTGCATGTGAACTTAGATTATTCGCCTGCCCTACAGAAAGTTCTTTTTCTTCTCCGTCAAGTTCAATTTTTATCTTAATATCACCGACCAACATATCGTACAATTGTCCCCACCCATGATAACCATCTACACTCAAAGAAGTGATAATACTTTCTTCTTCTTCGGACAATTTCAATTCCACTTCTTTGCGCCATTCATTCAGTACGAATGCAAATTCTTTTAATTCATCTGATACCATAAGCTCATTCCATGTATCTTCATCAGCTTTAGCAAGTGTTTGTTGAATGATAAGCCAGACTGTTGAGAAGCGTGCCCCTAGTGAAGCCGTTTCCCCTTGCAGTTGCAATGCTTTTTTATCAGTCGTGTCAGCCGCTAGAAAACAGCCAATGACAGCGCCTGCCTGCGACATATTAAGTGCTGCGTCAACCAGTGATTCAATAAGATTTGCAACGGCTTGTGAATCGGTTGCAGACTGGGGAACTGGAAATTTTGAAGCTGTTTCTTCTAACGAACTGATTTTCTCCTTTACACCATCTAAGTGTGTCCGCAATTCGTTTGATTCACTTCCACCTTTGAAGAAAACGTCAAGATCCCAGACTTCCGAATATTTTTTAAGCGCCATATTAATTCCCCCTTCACTTCATTCTAAATCTTCTAAAAACACCATCTAATTATAACATGAATCTTCGGTATGCGAAATTATGCAATTGTGACGGAAGGTTCATACTTTCCTTCGCAGGGTCCAGCTTTCCTCTGTATACTATTCAGTAGGGGGATTTAAATATGTTTAGAATACTACTCATGGTACTTTCACTCATTGCAGTTATTGTTGTCAACGCAACTGCAAATATATTACCTATCAATGGAAAAACAACTGGTGAAATCTCAAATAGTTTACCGGTATTATTTACACCAGCTGATTATGTCTTTTCAATATGGGCAGTTATATATATGCTAATGGCTTTCTGGTTATATGGCTTCATACGGAATAAGGCAAACGTTGAACACGCATTGTTCAACCGTAGAGCAGTTTTTTTTGTAATCAGCTGTCTTTTTAATGTTGCTTGGATTCTACTTTGGCATTTCGGTTATTTTGAATGGACGATTGTTATCATATTAGGACTTCTGTTAGCGCTATTGTCCATTTATTTTACCTACTCCAAAAAAGATAATTCCTTTTTCGGTAGGGTTCCAATTGCAGTCTATCTTGGATGGACTTTTGTCGCAGCAATTACAAATATCAGTTATGTCCTCACTTTGCATGAGTGGAGTGGATTGGGATTAAGTACCCCATTATGGACCGTCATTTACTTGACCATTGCTACTGCAATTGCTCTTCATTACCTATACCATTATGCAGATATTTCTCTAGCTCTCGTCTTTGTTTGGGTATTTATCGGTATCGCTGTAAAAAATGGTATAAATGAGTTATTTGTTACTACCGCAGCTCTGTTTCTTGCAGCCACCATTATCGGCTTCATGGTCATCAATAGAAAATCGCTTGCAACCAAATAAGAAACCGCCATTCTTCCATAAGGAAGGACGGCGGTTTCTTATTTAGGCTCAAGTAGCCTGGGTGCTGTAGTAAATAATATGGATGCAACGATTGCCGTCAATATAATTGCAGGGATCATATAGGAAGCGTTATAAACAAGAGAATATAACCAGACAGGCTGTCCTTCAGGCGCATAGGAAGCAAAGAACACAATGCCACCGATGAAGTGAATCAGGTATCGGAGAAGCCCCCCTATGATTGTCCCAATGACGATTGCGGCAACCACTGAACCTTTCTTACCTTTCGTTTTACTACTTAACAGCCAAGCTAGTGTTACGCCTGCCAGACCCACAACGGCATAAGCCACGAAATAATCGAGCGCCGCTTGAACAGGGTTTAATACATAGCCCCCTGTTACCAACTGCAGCAGTCCACTTACAAAACCTGTAAGCATACCCCCTGCAATTCCCCAACGGAATGCCATAACAACTACCGGTAGCATTGACAACGTAACCGATCCGCCTTGAGGCATTGAAAATCCGATTTTATCTAGAACAAAAGAAATTGCTCCTAAAATAGCAACCTCAAGTAATAATTGAAGTCTTTTCCTATCCATCTCAAATTCTCCTCCTACCTAGTTGTAGCGTAGGATGTGGGCATAAAAAAAAGACATCCCGGATAGAATGGGACATCAAATATGTCAGTTTCCATCCACATTCCTACGCAAGAATAATCTTACAGGTTCTAAGGGTCAGAACTTCATGTCCAATCTCAGCCAAAACAGGCACCCCTTGTGGTTAAAGTTATTCAAATGTCTATTTCATTGTATAGGAGGGTAATCCTATAAGCAAGATGATTAACAAACATAGTGATTTTCCTATATAGTAAAAGTTGAACGGAGGAATCTACATGACAAACAGTAAACTATTAGCTGCTCTATGCTATTTTAGTGTCTTCTTCTCCCCTTTGCTTCTTCCCATCATTGTTTATTTTGTTACAGATGATCGAGAAGTGAAATCCCATGCAAAACGTTCTTTAGTTTCACACCTTGTTCCTGTCATCCTCCTTATTGCTACAATTGTCATATTTTCTTTTTCAATGTTTTCCTTTACGGAAAGTATCAATGGAATGCCGAGCACAAACTTCGGATTTTGGCAACTTACGCCATTCTTATTCATGCTTATCTATGGACTACTGCTTATGGCCATTCTAGTATGGAATGTTTTTCAAGGTGTTAAGGTATTGAGATGAATGTTTACTAAACCTCTATTTCGGGAAAATGATAAATATATGCTTTCACTAGGAGTGATTATTTATGAAAATTGGAAAACTTTTAAAAACCGCTATGAAATGGGCGCCCATTATCTACCCGGTTGTGAAAAAAGCCATGTCAAATAAAAAAACATCAGGTACATTAAAACCAAGAAGATAATAAGATGGTCTACAAACATTTTTATGGTTTGTAGACTTTTTTGTTCTGTTTATTATGATATAGTATGATATAGAAAAGAATGCACGGTAGAAAGGACTTGGAAATAATGATTGCAAAAACGGTAGAGGAAATTGAAGCTTTAAAAAAAATCGGCAAAATTGTAGCCGAAATCAGAGACGTGATGAAAGAAGCGACAATCCCCGGTAAAACAACAAAAGAAATTGATGACATAGGCGGACGTCTCTTCAAAGAGAAAGGCGCAATTTCAGGACCGATTGCAGAATATGACTTCCCTGGAAATACATGCATTAGCGTCAACAGTGAAGTTGCGCATGGCATGCCAGGTTCCCGCATTATAGAAGATGGAGATCTCGTTAACATCGATGTCTCCGGTTCATATAATGGATACTTCGCTGATACTGGTATTTCTTTTGTCGTCGGTACGCCTGATGAAAAGAAACAGCAATTATGTGATGTAGCTAAAAGTGCATTTGAGCGTGCAATGACGAAGGTCAAAGCCGGATCCAGTTTAAACCAAATTGGAAAAGCGGTTGAACGCGAAGCAAAAGAACATGGCTTGAAAGTCATCAAGAACTTGACTGGTCATGGCATTGGTAAAGCATTGCACGAAGAACCATCCCATGTGCTCAACTATTACGACGCTTGGGATAAGACACTTCTGAAAGAAGGCATGGTTCTAGCGGTCGAGCCCTTTATCTCTGAAAAAGCAGAGCATATCATCGAGTCTGGGGACGGATGGACCTTCATCACACCTGACAAGTCGCTCGTTGCACAAATCGAGCATACGATTATCGTTACAAAAGGTGAACCAATTATACTGACACAACTCTAATAACAAAAAAGGGCTGTTCCCCGTCAATCCAATGTAGCTGGGTTGACGGGGACAGCCTTTTTTCATTTCTTTTTGGGAAGTCCAATTGTTTTCGAATTGCCTTCTGCAAGATGGCCTTTATACCATACTTTTTGAACCGTTTTAATACCTTTTGTCAGTTTTCGGTAATCGCGTTCTTCAGCATATGATAATAGCGTCAATACTTCTCCATCACCACCTGCACGTCCTGTTCTACCCGAGCGGTGCAAGTACTGTTCAACTGTATGTGGCACGTCTACATGGATAACGTGCGTTAAGCCATCGATATCCAGTCCTCGTGCAGCCAAATCAGTTGCTATTAAAATCTGTAATTCACCTTTACGGAAACTTTCCAATGTTTGCTGTCTTTCAAATTTCGTCATTTCTGAATGCAGGACTGCTATTGGTGCTTCGTTATACTTGAGCTTCATTTCTTTCATGCGAAGCTGATCCACATTGTTAATAAATGCAAGAGCACGAATTCCCTTCAAATAAGAAATCCCACGCAATACATCTGTTTTGTCCCGTGCATCTGTCTTCACAAATGAATGAACGACGGTACCTGACTTCGGCATTTCTTCCGGGCCAACTTGGATACGAATTGGATTTTTCATAAACTTGCTAGCAACAATTTCAATTTCATCTGTTATTGTTGCAGATACGGCAACAACTTGTCTTTCCGGATTTGCCGCCTCAATCATACTTTTCACGATAACGCGATGATCACGCGCTAGCAGCTGATCGCCTTCATCGAGTACGATGTGACGGATATCGTGCATTTTTAATTTTTTCACTTTAATGAGTTCAGCCAAACGACCGGGTGTTCCAACAACGATTGTCGGTTTTTTCTTCAACTGTTCAATCTGACGCTGCATATTAGCCCCGCCAATTAATTGTGTCACAGTAATACCCGTCCCTGTCACCCATTCTCTGATGACGTTGACGATTTGCATCGACAGCTCCTGAGAAGGTGTAATAATCAATGCCTGTGTCTGTTTTTTATCGCCATCGACCAATTGTAGAAGCGGTAGTACAAATGCAAGTGTCTTACCCGAACCAGTCGGTGATTCTGCCACGATATCTTTGCCTGCAATCATTTCTGGAATCATTTTTTCCTGGATGGGCATTTCATATTCAAATTTCCATTTTTCTTTAATCATATCGTCAAAATTCTCTAAGAAGGACATCATTATCCCTACTTTCACTCTAATCTCTTCAGTTTATCATAAGAGGCCCTTGGAGACTCTATTTCTGACAAAACTGTTTAAGGTTTTCGTCTTGCGTTGACTAACTGTTCGAATGCATAAGCAAAACCTATAAGCTCCGGCTCAGTAAATGCTTTACCTGAAAACGTTATACCGAATGGCTCGCCTACTTCTGTATAAGCCGCTGGGACCGTAATGGACGGAAAGCCCGCTGCCGCTCCGAAACTGCATCCATGATCTTGTGGAAAAACCAGCGCTTGAATATCGTGCTCTTCAAACACTTTTCCAAGTGCAATGTCACCCGCTAGATGACGATTCCGAAGAAGCGCCTCGATATAAGCACGTTCCGTTAGTGTCCCGCTTGTCCTCTCAACCTTCTCCAACATTACTTGACCGAATTTCAATGTCTCATCTGCGTGTTCATTGTTGAAACGGATGATGTCTGCCAATGTGCGAATCGAGTTTGTCGCTGGTGTTCCTCCCAGATAAGCGTTCAAAGATGCCTTAAACTCGTAAAGAAGTACGTTGTAGCCAAGGTCATTTTCCATTGTACCCAAGTCGATAGCATCGATAATCACAGCGCCTGCTTCTTCAAGTTTTTTGAGTGCCATGTCAAATAAAGACAAACGTTCTGTCGACGCTTCCCGTTCAAAAATTGAACGGGCAACGCCAAGACGGACACCTTCTAGCGCCCTGGTATCGAGGATAGACATCCAATCGACTTCGTCTAAACTGGACGCGCCAGCAGTTGCAGAGTCTTCCTGGTCTGAACCGATTAGCAGACTAAATGTAATAGCCACGTCTCTTACAGTCCTCGCCATTGGTCCTGGTGTATCTTGCGTATTAGATAGTGGTATCACCCCAGTTCGGCTAATCGCACCAACAGTTGGTTTGAGACCGACAAGCGAGTTCTGGGCTGACGGGTTGAGGATTGACCCTGTTGTCTCCGTGCCGATTGCCACGGCCCCCATATTCGCCGCAATAGCTGCACCTGCACCCGAACTCGATCCCCCGACATCGAATAAACCATAGGGATTATTCACTTGTCCCCCACGCGAGCTCCAACCATTCGTCATCCGGTCAGACATAAAATTCGCCCATTCTGTCATATTCGTCTTTCCTAGAATAACCGCTCCCGCCGCACGTAATTTCTTCACTAAAAATGCATCATCAGCGGCATAGAAATCTTTGAATGCAAGAGATCCACAACTTGTATGCATTCTATCCTTCGTTCCCATATTGTCTTTCAAAAGAACCGGAATGCCGTGGAGGAGTGAGCGCGGTCCTATTTCAAGCCTTTCTACATCAAGTGCCTTTGCAATCTGAACAGCTTCCAAGTTCAATTCCAGTACTGCATTTATATTTCTATTCCTATTTGAAATTGTATCAATATACATGTATGTAAGTTCTTCGGATGACAAATCCCCACTGCTCATCTTTTCCTGCATAGCAGTAATTGTTGCTTCATCTAACCAATCTTTTTGAAGTTTCTTCAATTTATTTTCTAACATCGTATGTCTACCCGCCTATCTTTAGCCTTTAGTCTTAGTTTACCTCAATTACCTAATCATAAAACAATGTCATTTAAAAATGCCGGCTATCGGAGTTGTTCCGGCCGGCAAAAAGTTAATCGTTACGTATGATATATTTTTTACAGCTGCGAAAAGCGGAAGTTTATAGTGGTGTTTACCATGTTGCTTGAAATCACGTTTGTTTCAAACATCCTCCTTACATCCTGTTTTCTAGATTACGTGCAGTGAGACTCTTTTCAACTTCGCTATTCTCTTTAAATGTTCCCAGTGTTTTATCGAATGACCTATGCGTAACGCCGAACCAGTAATTTTCATTTTTAAAGTGATGCAGTAGATGATGTTTTTTAATGTTTTTCCCCATTTTCGTCCGGGGCTGTATGGGTCTATGGGCAACATAATGTTTCCACTCATAAAAAAGGAAATAAGCAACCAATCCAGTCGAAAATGCCATCGTCAAGATGATACTCTTTGTAATCAAGTAAAAAATTAAAGAATAAAAGATAAATCCTGGCACGCTAAACCATAACGGTAAAAACAATAATTTAAGATTATCTGGTTCTACATGATGATCATAATGCAGCCGCTTGATTGTCTTTAGCAAAAATGGATTTTCTGGCGTTTTAATGTGAAACAAAAACCGGTGGACCATATATTCACTCGTCGCATAGGTTAGCAATCCCACACCCATTGCAACCCACGTCCAAATATGGAGTACATTCGGAACCGTAAAAGAGGCACAAATTAACAAAATAACTATCATTACCGCAACATCAGGAAAAGCAACAAATTCCTTGAGGTATTTCCTCATTTTCAAGCATTCTCCTTTTCTCTTGATTATATATTGACTATTCAGATATATCAACAACATAACAAAAATCCCCTATACGCTGGCATAGGGGATTTTTTCACCATGTACTATTTTTATACTTCTGATAGTAATTAACCTGTCTAAGAAATAGGTAAATTTTACGCTTGAAGTGACGATCCTTTTTATAAAACAAGGGATTGCCATATTTACCAGCTCGAAGTAATTTTTTTACGTGTTTAAGTACTTTTGGGTTTTTCACAAACTTCTTAAGTACAATTTTAGGTACTACGGTGAACAGAAAGTTTTCATTGAGTAGTGTTAGTTCTTTCTGTTGCCCATGAATGACATCATCGACTAGATACTTTGCCATATTATGTCCACAAGCAGTGATATAGTAACTTGATCGTCCTTGTCTTATATTCACTTCAAACACTTTGAACTTGCCATCCCGCTCATCATACTTCAAATCGAAGTTCGCATACCCTACGTAGTTCAGTGCTTCGAGGAATCCTTTTAACTTCATCATCATTTCTTCGTTGTATCGTGTGATGAGTGCTGTATAATTCCCGATTGCCGTTACAGTATGCTCTTGCAGTACGACTTGTGCAAAAGTAATCAGTTCGGCTTTACCACGACTGTTCATGTAAAAAACAGAATCCCACATATACGTGTCGTCGCCTGGAATATAGTCCTGGATAATTAAATCTTCCTTGTAGCCACTTGCTTTGATTTTCTCTATTACGACTTGAATTTCATCGTAGGAATCGACTTTGTACACTTTTTCCATACCTGTAAACGGATGCTTATAATACTCAACACCGTTGCTAGGCTTAATAATAATCGGAAACATGACCTTTTCCGTGAATGCCTTGTCGTCTTGGCAAGAATAATAATAAGTTGCCGGTGCATCAATGCCATGTTCAGCACACAACTTATAGAAATTTGATTTGACAAGTACATCGTTCATAAGCGGTTCCGGTATGTAATTAAACACGAAATCACTTTTCAGCTCTTCCGCATTTTCAATAATCATTCGTACGTAAAGATCATTCGTTCCAATAAGGAGCATTCTCTTTCCAGGTTCGGCGTATTTGACTGCAACTTCTTTCAAAAAACTAACAAACACTTTTTTTTCTGGAAGTTTCGGATTGAGTTCTATCTTTTTAATAATTGAACTTAAACTGGTGAATGATAAAGGTTCTTTTCCCACTAAAATCGGTTTAATGCCGTACTCCTCATGGAATGAAATAGCCATGTTGTAAGCATTCATGTCTGTTCCTATAATGATTGGTATGAAAGTATGATTTGTCATTTTGTCCTCCAACTATCTTTTCTACTCATAAGTGTAGGGCTCCTGTTTTTCATTGTCAAGAAAGCCAGATAGGTGTGACAAATAAATAATCCAGTACTCCCTCTTATATAGGTATGTACTGGATTTAAATTCCCATCTTATATTAGTCTTGCACTAAGCGAATTGGCCCTTCAATCGGCCAGATTGAAAAGTCTGTTATTATACCGTCCACATTGTATTGATAGGCTTTGTCCACCCATCTCTGGTTTTTCGTAGACCAAACTAATACTTTTCCACCCTGATTATGTATTTCATTAATCACACGCTTATTGATATATGAGACATTGAAATTAATATATGTTGCAAAAGAAGTCATATCATTTATCTCTTGGAAAGACACATTTTGAATAGATGGCTTCATAAGAATTGCCACTTCTAATTCAGGAAGCAATGTCGTCATTTTCCTCATCGATTCCATATCGAACGATTGTACAATAATGCTGTTCAAATCCTTATATTCATTTAGCAAGGCTACTACTTTCTCTTCCATTCCTGGATACATTAACGGTTTTTTTAACTCTATTAACAAGCCGGCTTGCCCATAAAACTCGTCTAACAATTCATCAAGAGTCATAATTTGTTCACCTGCAAAAGATGCGTGAAATTTCCCTCCTGCATCCAATTCTTTTAATTCGGCAAGTGTAAAATCTTTCACATAGCCCTTCCCATTTGTAGTCCTGTCCACTTTGTCATCATGTATTATTATTAGCTCACCATCCTTCGATAGGTGAACGTCACATTCTAAGAAGTCTGCTCCAAGCTCTATTGCTTTTTGAAAAGCAGCTTGCGAATTCTCCGGCGCAAAATTAGCCGCACCCCTGTGTGCAATACTAATCATTCCTTTCAACTCTGCATGATAGAAAGGCCTAGCCTCGTAACCTACTAGAAGCAACATACATATACATCCAAAAATAAATAGTAATTTCCTTTTCTTTACCTCTCCCATAGTCATAACCCCACAGCAAATGGTGAATACTGATTATTCAGGCCATTCTTTTCATTTATTATATCATATGCGAAAGGTCCTGCAAACGTTATTTTTAGCACAGGATAAAAGATATATATTGAATTATTTAAATATATTACTTAAGTTCAAAATATTAGTGAAAAGAAGCACATCTTACTTACTTATCGCATAGGTTATAATACAAATACATAACGCAATATATCTAGTACTACCAGACTATAGATACGGAAGATACCGTTCCTATTTAACTTTCCATAGATTTATGTATATACATAGTTTAATCTTTTTAAGTAGCTATGTGGTTTTAAAAAGCATGCCAACTCTTTCAGTAGTTGGCATGTGTAAATGTTTTTCTATCATGCAGTCCACCTATATAATGTGCGTTATATTGATGGATGCACTATTCAACTACGTTTTTTTAGTAAGGTGCTACGTCGTGCATGATATATCTACCTTGTTTAATCTTTTCAACGATTTGTTTTTCGATACAACATACTTGTTCCAATACTTTAGCTACAGATTGATCCAGATTTGTTAGATCTCCAACATTTGCGTTGTCTTCAACTGCTGCATCGATTTTGCCTGCTTCAGCAAATATTAGATCTGCAAGAGCGAATTCAGTGACTACAGCCGAAAGAATAACTAGACCTCCGAGAATGTCTTCACCCGTGTTAGCCAAATTCATTGCAGCTTGAACATTTGTAAATGCTTTGTTTTGATTCATTTTGTGCACCTCCTTTTTCATTTTCTATACTTGTACAGGTACATTACTTGCTTATGTCCAACAATTCATCTCGCCTGGACAAATAGACAAGATTTTTCGCATTCCATCACACTTTCATTTTAATCAATTACGTCTCATCGCAATTGCGTCCAGATTTTCTTGAAGGGAGCCGAAAAATATCGCTATACGACCACCTCAATTACAAAAAGGAGATACTGTAGGCATTGTTACGTTAGGAAGTCCATTGGCAGCTAGTAGAATAGACGCCGGAATTGCTACCTTAAAGAGAATGGGGTATAAAGTGCTTGTTGGGGAACATGTCTATTCAGCGTCTGGATTCCTAGCAGCAACGCCTCAAGAAATGGCATCAGATTTGATGCAAATGTTTATGAATCAGGATGTGAAGTGGATTTTACCTTCGAGAGGCGGTGTAGGGGTAGCAAGTATTCTCCCTTTCCTCAACTTTTCTGTAATCTCACAAAACCCAAAAATTGTTTCAGGCTACAGTGACATTACGATATTACTAAATGCATTATATGAATATGCGGACTTAATAACGTTTCAAAGCCTCCTTCTACTTGACTTTAACTCGAATACCCCTTCCTATAATTTCAACCAATTCTTCCAAGTAACTTCAACATTAACCGCCCCTTGGGAAATAAAAAACCCACCAGGTATGACGTTGATTGGTAACGTTCAAGGAAATGTAACGGGTCCAGTTGTTGGAGGTAATTTAACTTCTTTCATCGGAACTTTAGGGACCTCTTTTGAAATCAATACAGCAGGTAAAATTCTCGTACTGGAAGAGACACACGAGCCCATTAACACTGTTTACAGATATCTAAACCACCTGTTCTTAGCGAAGAAGTTTGACGAATGCATTGGAATTATTATGGGGGAATGCACAAATTGTGAGATTGCGTATGGAAAATCATATACAGATCTTATCAATGATTTTCTAGTTCCCTTAGGCAAGCCCCTCATGAGCAACCTGGCAACTGCACATGGCACATATAAAGCAACAATTCCTATCGGTGCTACTTTGAATATGGACACAGTCAACCGGACATTAACTGTCATGGAACCCCCTGTGAGCCCTTAAGGTCTGATTGTTTATTGGATTCCACAAAAAAGACACTTAATACAAAATGAAAAATAGAGAGCAAAGTTCGTGTGAAAATATGTTAAAAGGGATCCTATTCTACTGAATAAGATCCCTTTTTCATATTTTAAATGGTTTAAATCTTATACCGAGCGAATGTAAATAATAACAGTTCTTATACAGGGAACGATTCAGAAATCCTGCTAATACCGCTGCAGCGCTTTGTGGATGCCTCCCGCGATAAGCCAGAAAGAAGATCTCTTTCAGTCTTATCGCTTCGGCTACCACGAAGTTGCGCCTTCGCTGGATGGTCTATGTAAGAAAGCGTTTTTCGTTATTGAGGATAAGACCTGCAATCTATAATGCGTCTTTCTTGAATTAATTTAGTATCAAATAGTAATCACATTACAATCTCATGCTATACATCACCGAATTACAACTCTCTCAATAATGTACACTCCAGCGCAGGCGCGGCAAAGGGGTAGCCGAAGCCGTGAGACTGGATGCGAAGCGTAAATCCAGGCTCATGGCCAGAGGCATCCCCAGAGCGCCAAGCGGTATAAATTCCACATTCCGAATCACAACTCCCTTAATAGTGAACACCCCAGCGCAGGAGCGGCTACCTCGAGGTTCTTTATTTCAACATCAAAGGTCCAGATAAAATTCTTTGCTTTAGCCCTGTGATTCTCTAATCTCACTCATACTCTATTAATAGAAATAGAAGGAGGGATAAAATGTCTTCAAGTATAGATAAGAACGTTGGATACAGCGGGAATGGATCGGGCTTTGCGTTAATTGTTGTTTTATTTATCCTACTAATTATTGTTGGAGCTGCTTTCATAGGAAATGGCTTTGACGATGATGGCTATGGCTATTGCTAAACCGAAAACAAAGGTAGACTAGGGGAGTATCGATTGTTAAATAACTATCTAGACTTAGTAGCTTATTTTGGAATTGGTGGTGCGCATCCTGGTGGATTTTCTTTATCGCAGTCCATACTGATGAACGAGAACATTCAACCTTTTGAATCCGTGTTGGATATCGGTTGTGGTACCGGTCAAACAGCCGAATTCTTAGCCCAAACATTCAAATGTAAAGTTACAGCAGTAGATAATCATCCGGTTATGTTAATAAAGGCTAGAGAACGCTTCGAGAATATTAGTTCATCTGTTTTAGTAATTGAAGGAGACGCTCAAAAACTCGAGCTTCACGACAATTCCTTTGATTTACTAATTGCAGAATCTGTTATCACATTCACTAATATCCCCAGTACATTAAGCGAACTCTCCAGATTATTAAAAAGTGGCGGTCGTATGATTTTGATTGAAATGACTGCCGAACAATCGCTATCGAGAGAATTACAGAAAAAAGCTTGCAGCCTGTACGGTGTTAATGAAATTTTAAATGAATCAGAATGGATAGCGAAAATACAACAAGCTGGGTTTACACAAATAGAAATAATTGACACCCCAGCTGACCTAATCCAAACTGATATTAAAGATATAAATCCGTCTGGAAACATACCTATCGACTTCTATGATTTATGGGATGAGCATAACCTTTTCATTTCTCAATACCATGAATTCATCGGCTTTCGTGTGTTTCGGTGTTATTTACCATAAACTCAAAACAATCTTATTCCTAGATAACTATCTAGGAATAAGATTGTTTTATTACAGGTATCTTTTGAGATTAGTACAACTTACTCTCCGGAAAGATAGAACCTGCAATCAGTTCATCAGAGGACTTTCGGTATAACTCATAATCGTTAAATGGTCCATTCTTTTCTTTGTAGGTATCAATAATTTGAAAACCTATATGATATCCAATCCATTTGGGAAGTCTACTTTTGCCATTGCCGTATAAAAAGGTTTGATGGTTCCCTACCCCCATCAAGTTCAGTTGTGGAATAAAGTGTTCATTCCACACTTTGATAGATCTTTCAAGTGAATACAGATTTGTCCATGGAGCCATCCATTTTTCACCGTATAATTCTTTGACAGCAAACTCCCCTAAACCTTCTATAACTAGCGATTCCTTTAAAGATATTTTGGTAGATTCTAACCCTAAATAGTTTAATCGACAAACATGGTTGTATTCATGTGCAAATAAAGCCTTTATTTCTTCTCTTACGAGTCCTTCAGATAAAAATAAAAACAACCCTCTTTTATATGCTACGCCATTTTTAGATGGTGCTTGCTCTTCCTCTTTAAGTTTCATTTTACTTATCGGAAAAATATAGATGGATATCTCTGGACCTTGCCATAAACCTTTTAAAAACTGATATTCCTCATCAACAATTTGCCAGACGCTTTGTTTCTCCATTTTCCTCACTTGTTTTTCTATGTCAGTCCATTCAATTGGATCAAATAAGCCATGGTTTAGAAGTTCATATTGCAATTCTTCGGGGCTAATTTCAGGAAATGACTTTACAAGTGGCACACAAAGTATTTCACATTGCCAAAAACATGGACTCTTGCTCGATTGTTCTACACATGCTTTAAAAAACTCATAGAGCCATGTATGCGTTTGGATAACCGACGATTTCCTCATCCTTTTATAATTTATTTATCCAGTGGAAATAAAGAATCCCATTGAACGTTGCGGCGCTAGGGGTAGCCTTCGCTCCGTTATAAGCTAGATTCAATACTTCAACTTAACTAATCACAACAATATATATTAGTACGGGACTAGACGTTTATCTATTACAGAATAGTATTTTCACCATATCCTATCAGTACATGCTTGTAAGTAAGTAAATATGTTTGAAAGGAGGATAAAAAATGTCTCAAACTGACTTTTATAATGTTTGCTCCAGATATCAAGGTAAAACTGTGAGAATTACTTGTCGTGATGGCCGCGTTCATACGGGCGAGATTACTAGATTAAATAGAAATATGGTATGGATTCGACCGATTGGTGGTCTTGGTGGATATGGATATGGTTTTGGTGGATATGGTAGAAGGAATTTCGGATTTGGTATTGCACTTGGTGCAATCACGGGGATCGTTCTAGCATCAGCATTCTTTTGGTAAACCAGTTCTTTCATGAAAAAACCTAGTTCTGAAACAATTCCCATTTGCTTCAGAACTAGGTATCCTTTTATTCTATAAAAGTGTTTTTAAAGTGACATTGAATGTCCATGCCTATCCAAATACGCTTCCTTCTCTTTATAATCTGGCATAATGCTTCCAACACGTCTCCAAAACGAACGATCATGATTCATATGAAGTATATGACATAGTTCATGGATTATCACATAATCAATAACTTCAATTGGGGCCATAGCTAGACGATAATTAAATGTTAGTTTTTTATCCGAACTACAACTACCCCACTTCGCCTTAGACTCTATTATTTCAATGATTTTAGGTTTAACTTTCAATTGTTCTTGATAAATTTTTATCCGTTCTCCTATAACAGTCTTGCAGCTATTAATATAAAACTTCTTAAGCTTTCTTTTAAGCACATCTTCATTTAATTCGCTACAATCTACCAACTCTTGGAGAAAACACTCCTTTCCAAGATATAAGAACTTCCCTTGAGCATGATACTCTCTTTTTTTAGGGGTTTCTCGAGCTACTGCAATTTCGTGTATCTTCTCCAATATCTTTTTCGCTCGACTTTCTATAGCACTGATAATAATTTCTTCACTTGTGTCTTTAGGTACTTTAACAGTTATGAAACCAAACGAATCTATATGAATGGTTAGCTTCTCTCTTTTTCCATACTGAACATTAAATTCTATAATTTCATTTTCAATTTCAACTTTCATGTCTGGCATCTTCCTTATACATTTAATTACATCATCTATTTTTTATACTTGCCGATTGTATTATATTAAGACAAAAGCCCGTGAATTCACTATCAATTCTCGGGCACGTCTACTTTTTATTTACGCAAGTTCTAGCAACGCTACGCACTCAACGTGTGAACTATGTGGAAACATATCAACAGGCTGCACTTCCTGTGTACGATAACCGCCATCTTCAAGGATCCGTAAATCCCGCGCAAGCGTTCCTGGGTTACACGATACGTAAACCACGCGCTTCGGTTTAAACTCCAGAATCGTTTTCAACAACTCTTCGTCGCAGCCTTTACGCGGCGGATCGACAACGAGTACATCGAATCGTTTGCCGTCTGCATACCATTTTGGAATAACGACTTCAGCAGAACCTGCTTCGAAATAAGCATTATCAATGCCGTTCAGTTCTGCGTTGCGCTTAGCGTCTTCGATTGCTTCGGGAACGATTTCGACACCGTATACTTCTTTTGCTTTTTGTGCGAGGAACAACGAGATTGTACCAATACCACAATATGCATCGATGACGGATTCGTTTCCTGTCAACTGTGCATATTCAAGTGCTTGCCCGTAAAGGACTTCTGTCTGTTCAGGGTTCACTTGGTAGAATGAACGTGCTGATATTTCAAAGTCGATATTTCCAATTGAATCCATAATAACCGGTTTTCCGTACAGTAAAACGGTTTCTTCACCAAAAATAACGTTTGTTTTCTCCGTGTTAAAGTTTTGCATTATCGAGGTTACACCTGGAATAACTCTTTTAATAAGTTCAATCGCTGCAGTTTTCTGCGTAAATTTCTTTTTGCGCGTCACTAAAACAACCATTACTTCACCTGAAGTACGCCCTTTACGAACAATTAAGTGACGCAACAAACCAAGATGCGTCTTTTCATCATAGGCATCGATGCCGATCGCATGCAGTTCATATTTCAACATAGCCATCAGGTCATCTGCTTCGTGACTTTGGATAAGACAGATATCCGTGTCTACAATATGATGTGTACGGGATCTGTAAAATCCAGAAACGACTTTACCATCTCGCTCACTGAAAGGTATTTGTGATTTATTGCGGTAGCGCCACGGATCGTCCATCCCTTTTACGGGGTGCACCGGCACGTGCGGCAGTTTTCCGATACGGTCCAGTACATCGCGTACCGTTTTACGTTTTTGTACCAGTTGGCCTTCGTAAGACAAATGCTGCATCTGGCATCCACCGCATTCTGAGAACACATGACATGGCGGTTTAACGCGGTCGGGAGATGGTTTAGTGATGTTTAACAGCCTGGCGAAACCGTAATTTTTCAGTGTTTTTCCTACTTGTATGTCAACCTCTTCGCCTGGCAGTGCGCCCGGTATGAAAAGAGGATAGCCTTCCACTTTTGCAACACCCGAGCCATCATGTGTTAAATCTTCTACATGGACGCTAAGGCGATCATTTCTATTCACATTATAAGACATTGTTTTTTCCTCCAAATTTCAGATACATTTAGTTTACCATAGGGTCGGTCCATGGTGTTACCTAGTCAGTCTATGGAGTTACATGGCCGAGTCAGAAAAAAATAAGCTGTGAGGATGTCAGATTTAGCATCCTTACAGCTTATTTTTCCAAATCATTACCTAGGTAATTACTCCTCAGAAGAGTCTGTTAAACCTATAAGATCCTCTTTCCGTAATTCAGCCAAAGGCGCAAACATTTCAATATGCCTGTAAAGGTTTTCGAAAGTCGCTGGCAATACACCGCCGAATTCTCCATCTAGGTTCAAGAGCACCTTGTCAGTTGATGTCACTTTAATTGTTTCCGCTTTGGTTGAAATGACTAGCGGATCACCAAGATGCTCTCCTCTAAGTGCGAGTGTAACGACCCGGATGAATTCTGCAATATTACATTTCTTCAGAATAAGCAACGTAAATTTACCGTCATTGATGCTTGAACCCGGAGCAAGCTTTTCAAAGCCACCGACAGAATTCGTCAAGCCTACAAGAAACATCATCGCTTCTTCATCAAACACTTCTCCATCATATTCTATCTTGAGATGAGTGGAGTGAAAAGACGGTAACATTTCAATACCCTTTAAATAATAAGCAAGTTGCCCTAGTACCGTTTTCAATTTACTCGGCACATCATATGTTAATTCCGTCAATCTGCCACCGCCTGCGATATTAATGAAATGGCGATTGTTCATCATACCGACATCGACAGGTATCGTTTCCCCTCGAACAATAATATCCACTGCTTCATTAATATCGCGTGGAATACGCAGTGCACGTGCAAAGTCATTCGTTGTCCCTGTTGGAATAAGTCCAATTTTAGGACGCTGCTCGAAAGGACTGACACCCGCGATAACTTCGTTCAGCGTACCATCTCCACCTGAAGCAATGATAAGGTCAAAACCGGATTCCACAGCGTGTTTAGCCGCTTCTGTCGCGTCCCCTTCGCGTGTTGTCGCATGACAAGATGTTTCATATCCGGCTTTCTCAAGTTTCTCTAAAACTTCACTGAGATGTTTGCGGAATGCTTCACGTCCCGATGTCGGATTGTAAATGATTCGTGCTCGTTTCATCCGAATTTCCCTCTATTCGTACATATGTTATTTTTTCAATATTATTCCGATAGACGACACAATTTCAGCCGGGCTGGTTGCATTTACTATTCGGAACTTAGATATTTGGTACTTATGATTGTTTCTGCAATACAGGAAGGAATGTTTTGCGGATGTCATCGTAGACCGTCAGCCAAAGTTCCGGCTTGGAAGTGTACTCTGCACTAATCCGTTCAATGAATTCCTGTTGTTTTGCTTTGAACTCCGGTGAATCCGCTGCTGGAATATCTTTTCGCAGTTCCAAAACGTATTCTTGGATCGAAGCTGCCCGCGGTCCCCATTTCGCTTCAACTTCCCCGTTTTCGTCAAGCAACAAGTAAACCGGGATCGACCTTCCACCGTTCGTCAAATGTTTATCGATCAAATCCGTATCCGTATCTCGAAATGCAGTACGTACGTCTAAATCCGCCGCCTCCGCGATTCTTCGTAGAACCGGATTGTTCATCATTGCGTCCCCGCACCAATCTTCTGTAATGACTAGGATATTCGGTTTCTTTTCCTTCAACAGTCCGATGAATTCGTCATCCGCCGGTACTTCAAATTGTTCATAAATGCGGAAGCTTTCTTCCTTATGTTTGTCCATCTTATTCATATACTGTTCGAGTGAAATGGCTTCATTAAAATAGTCTTTTTCAGTTTTCAAAATCATCCACACTCCTTTTCTATAATTGTACGTCGTCCCTTCCCGCGAATCAAACTACGAGACTAAAAAAAAGACGCTCTGCCGTGAGACTTGTTATTGTCCTTGACAGAGCGTTCCTTTTAAATGGTGTCTAATCGCCAAGCGCTTAGATCATAAGAAAGTAGCGTCTAAACGGTGCCTTGCGCTTTTCTTTTTACCTTTTCACGATTTCTTCGAGAAGGATTTTATTGACCAGTGGCGGATTTGCTTGCCCTTTTGTCGCTTTCATAATTTGACCAACGAGGAAGCCGACTGCACGCTCTTTCCCGTTTTTATAGTCTTCGATTGATTGTTCATTTGCATCTAGTGTTTCTGTGACGATTGTACGGAGTGTGCCTTCGTCAGAAATTTGGACAAGTCCTTTTTCTTTGACGATGACTGCAGCGTCTCCACCGTTTTCAATCAATTCCTTGAATACCTTTTTCGCGATTTTGGATGAAATCGTTCCATCTGAAATCAGTTTGATCATACTTGCAAGTCCTTCAGGCGTTAATGCAGTAGCATCAAGTTCTTTCGCCTCTGCGTTCAAATAACCTGAAACCTCACCCATGAGCCAGTTGGATGCAAGTTTCGCATCCGCTCCAGCCGCAACCGTTGCTTCGAAAAAATCAGACATATCCTTCGTCAATGTTAAAACCATTGCATCGTATGCAGGCAAATCTAGTTCATTGATATAGCGTTCCTTCCGTGCGTCCGGAAGTTCAGGGATTTCCGCGCGGACACGTTCAATCCATGCTTCATCGATGTGAATATCCGTCAAGTCAGGTTCAGGAATAAAACGATAATCGTTCGCGGGACCTTTTACACGCATTAGAAGTGTTTTACCTGTTGCTTCATCATAACGGCGTGTTTCCTGATCAATTTTCCCACCGGATAGTAAAACTTTTTCTTGGCGTTCCACTTCATATGCGATTCCTCTGCGAACGAAGTTGAACGAGTTCAAGTTCTTCAATTCCGTTTTCGTGCCGAATTCCTCTTGTCCAAACGGACGGATAGAAATATTCGCATCACAACGAAGGGACCCTTCTTCCATGCGGACGTCGGAAACCCCTGTATATTGAATGATTGCTTTTAGCTTTTCAAGGAATGCATACGCTTCTTCTGGAGACCGGACATCCGCTTCTGTCACAATTTCAATAAGTGGAGTCCCTTGTCTGTTCAAGTCGACAAGTGAATGACCTTCATCGGTATGTGTCAATTTCCCCGCATCTTCCTCAAGGTGGACACGTTCAATTCGAATTTTTTTCTTCTTGCCTTCGACTTCAATTTCGACCCAGCCGTTTGCACCGATTGGATGTTCATCCTGAGAGATTTGGTACGCTTTCGGATTATCGGGATAGAAGTAATGCTTGCGATCGAAATTAGTGACTGGCGCAACTTCACAATTAAGTGCCAATGCCGCTTTCATACCGAAGTCAACCGCACGTTCATTCATCACCGGCAACACACCAGGATAAGCTAAGTCAATCACGTGGATGTTCATATTCGGTTCCGCACCGAAATGGGCGTGGGCAGGTGACATGATTTTTGAATCGGTTTTAAGTTCTACGTGGACTTCAAGTCCGACTACTGTTTCGAAATTCATAATTATTTCCCCTCCCATGTGACTGGAGTCTGTTTATGGAAATCAGTCGCTTGTTCATAAGCATGCGCCACTTTATACAATGTCGCTTCATCATAATGTTTCCCGATAATTTGAAGACCAAGCGGCAGTCCGTTTGAAAATCCGCATGGAACCGAAATCGCTGGCACACCCGCAAGGTTAATTGGAACCGTTAATACATCGTTTGCATACAACGCCAATGGATCGTGAATTTTTTCGCCGATTTTATAAGCTGTTGTTGCGGATGAAGGCCCGATAATCACATCGTATTTTTCGAAAAGAGTTGCAAAATCTTGTGCAATTAATGTCCTCACTTTTTGTGATTTTACGTATACATCTTCGTGATGAGCTGCTCCCAGCGCATACATACCAAACAAAATACGTTTTTTCACTTCATCTCCGAAAGCTTCGGAACGGGAACGTGAATACAATTCCTCGAGATCTTTGACACCTTCAGCACGGTAACCGTAGCGGATGCCGTCGAAACGTGCGAGGTTTGATGATGCTTCGGATGAAGAAATCGCATAGTACACAGGTGAAGCGTACTTCAAGTGTGGCAGTGAAACTTCTTCCCATTCAGCACCAAGTGATTCAAGAACTTTCAGTGCTTCCATTACCGCATTTTTCGCTTCCGGAGATATACCTTCACCTAGATATTCAGCCGGTACACCAATTTTCAGGCCTTTGATGTCGCCAGTGAGAGCGGCTCTGAAATCAGGCACGTCTAGTGGCGATGTCGATGAGTCTCTTGGGTCTAAGCCTGAAATTACGCTAAGCAACAACGCATTGTCTTCAACATTGCGTGTAATCGGACCGATTGTATCCAACGATGACGCGAATGCAACCAAACCTGATCGTGACACGCGACCGTATGTGGGCTTCATGCCGACGACGCCACAAAAAGCTGCTGGTTGACGAACAGATCCACCTGTATCCGAACCTAGGGCGAATGCCACTTCGCCAGCTGCTACTGCTGCCGCTGAACCGCCTGACGAGCCGCCTGGAACGAAGTCGAGATTCCATGGATTATGCGTAGTTTGGAACGCAGATCTCTCTGTTGTCGATCCCATTCCAAATTCATCCATATTCAATTTCCCGATTGTTACAAGTCCAGCTTCGTTGATTTTTTCAACAACTGTAGCATCATAGACAGGAACGAAATCTTCGAGCATCTTACTTGCAGCAGTCGTAACGATTCCTTTTGTGACGATGTTATCCTTCAATCCGATTGGTAATCCGAATAGAGGTCCGCGCCCTTCCAATGGTTGCTTGTCCAACTCTTCCGCTTGTGCAAGAGCCTGTTCTCCGTTTGTAAGGAGGAAAGCTTTTACTTTTCCATCCATTTTCGCAATACGGGAAACTGACTCCTCCGTCAGTTCTTTGACAGACACTTCCCGATTATGTAATAGCGACTGAAGCTCTGTTGCCGTCTTTTTAAATAACGTCATTTTTCTTCCTCCTTAAATCCGTTCATCAAATGATAGTCGGCACTTTAATTTGTCCTGCTTCGTGTTCTTTCACACTCTTCAACATCTCTTCCCGGTCCAGTGCATCTGTAGGGATATCCTGACGGAGAACATTGTATAGAGGCAACGGATGAGTCATAGGAGCTATATGGTCCGTATCCACTTCTTTCAGTTTATCGGCAAACCCGATAATTTCATCAAGTCGTCCGACAAACACTTCCGCCTCAGCATCCGTCATAGCAAGCCTAGCCAGTCCTGCATGGCGTTGTACTTCACTTATCGTTAATTTCGTCATTTTTTCTCCTCCTCATCTTTGAATTGTACGATTAATCATATCATCTTCCCAGAATGTTGAATAGTTATGATGTTTAATAGCCGTAAATATGCACAAAAGGTTTTTCATCACCCGGCTCTTTTACGATTAATGCTTCCGGACCATTTGTGGACGTTATTGTTACTTCAGTATACAAATTTGGAAAGTACTGATTCACAAGCTCTGTCATAAATTGTGTGAAACCAATTATTTCACTTGAACCGAAAAATTGGATAGGCATTTCTATTCTTAAAGACTTTAAGTCATCGTCTTTATAAAACCCTGTTCCGATTACGTTAACAAAACTAGGGAAATACGCATCAATGTCTTGTTTAAAGTTCTCAAATGTCGTATTCATATCCCTGTATGCGCCTGTCTTTGAAGACGCTGGGAACACCACATATTTCTCATTAACAACTTTCCAGCCAGTCGGAACTGCTTGACCTTTTCCAGCTACAGCTTTCGCAAAGTATGTACCTGGAACAATGGAGTTACGACTTTCTTGTTTAAATAACCCAACAACAATTGGGATATCTGAGAGCCCTTCCTGTGTTCGAAGGCGTTTCACAATTTCTTCAGCCATTTTCATACCTTGCTGTTCGATTACCTTATCCGGTATAGTGGTTTCCTTTCCACTTCTCGAATAGCTAACCGAATTAAGTGCAAGGCCTACTGAAATACCGGCAAGGCGGACTTTTTTTTCATCCGTCATAACGAGGTAATTCTGCTCAATGATATGAGCCAAATAAATCGGCGCTTCTTCGGATGCCTTATCTTCATTCATATCTTTTGGGATGGGGGGATTCAAACCAGCTTCATCAGTGGAACTTCTAGACAACCAAGACCGCGCTGTTTCCTTATCAATATGCTGACCTTCCTGAAAAAAGTGGTTTTCGGGTGAATATTGCTCGTTCGAAATACGTAAAAGCCCTTCTTCCGCTTCCTGCATGTCGTATTTTGTATAGATATTGCTAACAATTAGACCGCGGCTTGCACTTTTTTTGAAAGGTAGCAGTGTTTTGTAGAACTCATCTTTCAACTGAACATCGGGAATCACAACTATTTCCTCGACGCTCTCTTCGTTTTCCTGAATAACTTCCTCTTTTTCTGTACCAAATTGAGGTAAACATCCCGAAAGGAAAAGAATAGCTGCCATTGTGGGTAATATCAATAATCTTTTCATTTCAACTTACTCCTTCTCGCCAAGCGCTTCAATCAACTCCGCTTCATTCCACACTGTAATTTCAAGCTCCTCGGCTTTTGCCAATTTAGAGCCGGCATCGTCCCCCGCGATAACGAGATCTGTCTTTTTACTAACACTGCCGCTCACTTTTCCACCAAGCGCTTCAATTTTCTCTTTCGCCTCGCCGCGCGTCAAAATAGTCAATTTCCCAGTTAGCACGACAGTCTTTCCTGAGAAAACCCCGTCTGTCGGAACGTCTTGCCTGTTTCGCCCAATGTATGCCATATTCAATCCGTATGATTCCAGCTTTCGAAGTACTTCAAGCACTTCTTCTTTGCTGAAATAAGTAGTAATTGAATCAGCAACCTTGTCACCGATTTCATGGATTGTTATGAGTCGCTCCACATCAGCTGTCATTAATGCAGAAAGTGTACCAAATTCCGCCGCAAGGATAGTCGCCGCTTTTACACCTACATGACGTATGCCAAGCCCGAAGAGCATTTTTTCCAAAGAGTTTACTTTCGATGCTTCGATTGCTGTTAACAAATTGGAAACGGATTTTTCACCCATCCGCTCAAGCTCCAGCAACTGTTCTTTTGTCAGCGTATATAGATCTGAGACATCGTGAACCAGATTCGCGTTATACAATTGGTCGACTACCCGTTCGCCGATGCCTTCAATATTCATTGCGTTGCGGGACACAAAATGAATGATTGCTTCTTTCATTTGTGCAGGACACTGTGGATTAACACATCGGAGTGCTACTTCTCCTTCAAACCGAATCAATTCGGATTCGCAGACTGGACAGTTTTCCGGCATATCAAAAGGCACTTCAACACCAGTCCGTTTTTCTATAATTGGCGCAACGACCTCAGGAATGATGTCCCCTGCCTTACGGATAATTACTGTATCTCCGATTCGAATATCTTTCTCTTTTATGAGGTCTTCATTGTGCAGAGAAGCACGACCCACTGTCGATCCTGCGACCTGAACCGGTTCCAGTATCGCTGTAGGAGTAATAACACCTGTCCTCCCGACACTAAGCTCGATATCTAGCAATAATGTGACTACTTCTTCTGCAGGGAATTTATATGCAGTCGCCCATTTAGGACTTCTTGCCGTGAAACCAAGCTGTTCCTGATCTTCAAAATTATCAACCTTTACAACAATCCCATCGATTTCATATGCTAAATTTAAGCGGTTTCCCACCCATTTATCGATATAATCGATTACCTCATCTATAGTGTTGCAATGCTGCCGTTCCTTATTCGTTTCAAACCCTAGACTATCAAGGTAATTGAGTGAATCTGAATGGCTGTCCTGTCCATATGCACTGCCATCGCCGCCGATTCCATAGATGAATATCGCCAAGTTACGACTGGCCGCTATTTTCGGGTCGAGCTGACGAAGTGAACCTGCAGCTGCATTGCGCGGATTAGCGAACGGTTCCTCACCAGATTCGTCACGCTTTGCATTTAAGTTCACAAATGACTTCTTGGGCATATAGGCCTCGCCACGGACTTCAATAGAAACAGTTTCTTTCAATCGCAGTGGAATTGTCCGGATTGTCTTTAGACTTGCCGTTATATCTTCTCCAACAGTCCCGTCTCCACGTGTCGATCCTTGGACAAACTTGCCGTCGACATATCTAAGCGAGATGGCAAGCCCATCTATCTTTAATTCACAAATATATGAAACATCCCGCCCGGCCGCACTTTTCACCCGCTTGTCAAATTCTCTTAACTCTTCATCATTGAATGCATTGGATAGACTGAGCATCGGAAACTCGTGGACGACTTTCCCGAATCCTTTTAATATCTCGCCTCCAACGCGTTGCGACGGCGAATCCGGATAAATAAGGTCAGGGTTTTCTGCTTCAATGGCTAGTAGTTCTTGCATATAACGGTCATAATCCGCGTCAGAAGTGAGTGGTTTATCGAGCACATAATAAGCATGGCCATACTTATGAAGAAGGTCATTCAATTCTTCCACCCTTTTTTCAAGTCCCACTCGATCCATCGATTTACTCTCTCCTTCTCTATTAAGCTTTTTCAATTGGTGCAAACTTTGCCAGTAATCGCTTGAGACCGACCGGTTGTGGGAATGCGATATCCAGTTCGACTTCTTCGCCCATCCCTTTCACGCTAACAACCATACCTGTCCCCCACTTTTTGTGAACTGCTTTGTCGCCCGGGTTCCATCCCATTTTGTCTCCACCACTCGTTTTATATACAGGTTTTTTAACAGCTGATCGAGTAGGTATAGCCTTGCTTCCACCACCGATGGAGAAACCGGAGTTTGCAGAGAGCATTTCCGTGATGTCTTCTGAAATCTCTGCTATGAACCTTGACGGGCTATTATAGCTTGCACGTCCATAAAGTGTTCGATAAGAAGCAGAGGATAAATATAGTTTTTGTTCCGCACGTGTAATACCTACATAAGCGAGACGTCTCTCTTCTTCCATCTCCTCGTCATCACCCATCGAACGAGAGTGAGGGAAGACGTTTTCTTCCATCCCAATTATGAATACAACAGGGAACTCCAATCCTTTTGCTGCATGCATTGTCATTAAGACGATTTTTTCCGAGGATTTGTTCTCTTCTTTATCTAGTGAATCAATATCAGCGATGAGTGCAAGATCTGTCAGGAAAGCGAGTAATGATTTATCGCCAGTATCTTCTTCTGCACGTTTCTCAAAAGACTCTGTCACGGATAGGAACTCTTCGATGTTTTCCAGACGACTTTCTGACTCAATTGTTTTTTCGCGGTGAAGCATTTCACGGTAGCCAGATTTATCGAGGACTTGCTCAACAAGTTCAGTTACTGATAAATATTCCTTCATTTGAGTGAAGCCTGCAATAAGTTCACGGAACTTGGCAACTTCATTTGCAGCTCTTGACGTGATTCCCATAAAGTCGACTTCCTGTAATGCGTCAAAAACGGAGCGGTCGTGTTCAATTGCGAAGCGCGCCATTTTATCGAATGAAGTAGCACCAATACTACGCTTCGGCTCATTAATGATTCGGGCTAACGCAAGGTCATCATCATTGTTGGAAATAAGTTTTAAATAAGCAAGTAAGTCCTTAATCTCTTTTCGTTCATAGAACTTCGTGCCGCCGACGATTGTGTAATCGAGATTTGATTTTACAAGGTATTCCTCAATAACACGCGATTGTGCATTCGTACGATATAGGACTGCAAATTGATCGAGCTTTAGTTTCTCCTGCTCTTGCAATTCAATAACTTTACCTACGACAAACTGCGATTCATCTTTTTCATCGCTCGCTTTGTACACATAGATTGATTCACCTTCGTCATTATCCGTGCGTAGCTTTTTATCGTAACGGCTCTTGTTATTTGTTATGACGTCGTTGGCCGCTTGCAAGATTCGTTTCGTCGATCGATAGTTTTGCTCAAGCATGATCATTTCAGCATTATTATAGTCTTTTTCAAAGGACAGGATATTGCCGATATCCGCACCGCGCCATCTGTAGATGGACTGATCAGAGTCTCCGACAACACATAGGTTTTTGAATTTTTCGGCTAGCATATTAACAAGTCTGTACTGTGCGTTATTGGTGTCCTGATACTCATCGACATGAATATACTGAAATTTGTTTTGATAAAATTCTAGGACATCCGGTACACGTTCGAATAATACGAGTGTCATCATTATTAAATCATCAAAATCGAGCGATTGGTTTTGACGCAGCCTTTTTGCATAGCCATCGTATACATCCGCAATTGTCTTTTCATAAGGGTTGTGGGAATTGATTTGCGAACGGTACATTTCTGCATCAATGCACTCGTTTTTTGCGGAACTAATCGCATTTAGCATTGTTCTTGGCTCGTATTGTTTCGCATCAAGGTTCAACGATTTCAAAACACTTTTAATAACCGATAATTGATCGGCTGAATCTAGAATCGAGAAGGATTTAGAAATACCAATCCTGTCACTATTCCTACGCAGTATCCGTACACACATCGAGTGGAAAGTAGAAACCCACATTCGTTCACCCGTACCTGCACCTAGCAAGCCGTCGATACGGTCGCGCATTTCACGAGCCGCTTTGTTCGTAAATGTAATCGCGAGTATATTGGATGGATATATATTTTTTTCTACAACTAAATAGGCTATACGATGTGTCAGGACACGTGTTTTACCAGAACCTGCACCCGCCATAATGAGAAGAGCACCTTCCGTCTTCTTCACTGCTCTTGCTTGTTCGGGATTCATGCCTATTAGTAAATCTTCAGCTATTTTGTTCATTTACATCGCCCTCTCGGAACATTTGTTCTTTATTATACACCGTATTGTCTTAGCGGGAAACCGATTTCACTGCATCGACTGTTGACAATGCTGCATTTAGATCTTCATAAATGATGTTGCCAACGATAACTGTATCCGCAATTTCTGCCATCTCTATGGCTTTTGCGGCGTTGTTAATCCCACCGCCATATACAAGACGTGTGTTTTCTAGTACACGTGATGCTGCTTCCACAATTTTAGGATCACCGTACTTGCCACTGTATTCCAGATAAAATACCGGTAGTTTGAAAAGATGTTCTGCCATGCGAGCATAAGCGATTACATCTTCTTCGTCAGGCACATCCGTCACGCCGGTCAATTTCGCCGCTTTGCAGTCAGGATTCATAATACAATACCCTTCCGTTTGAATTTCATTCCAGTTCATCATATGACCGTATTCACGGAGAGCGGAATGATGAATTCCATTAATCCACTCCACTTTTGTTGAGTTAAGCACTGTCGGTATCAAAAAATAATCGAATCCAGGCGTAACGGAGTCAACTGTCGATATCTCAAGTGCAACTGGAACGGAATACCTTCTTATTCGAACGAGTAAGTCAAGTATATTATCGAGTGTAACCCCATCTGTTCCGCCAACGATAATACCATCTGTTCCTGACTCGGCAAGCAGTTCTAACTGTTCGTCGGTCACTGTTTTTTCGGGATCTAATTTGAAGGCATGACGCCATATAGTGAAATCCATGTCTTACCACCCAATCTTTTAATGTTCGTTGTTTTAGTATACCAAAAAAACCGGTCAGATTCTTTCTCTGTCCGGTTAAACTTGAAAGTATAAAGTGTTCAAAGTCTAGATTAAAGCTTATTTCGTTTCTTTTGCTGTTTCAGCTTCTTCATTCACCTGGGGATATAATCGTCCAAGCACTTTTCCGTATCCTCCTGAACCATAGTCAACACAGCGTCGAATCCTAGAAATCGTCGCTGTACTGGCACCTGTCTCACTTTGAATCGTATCGTACGTCTTTTTCATCATAAGCATTTGTGCCACTTCGAGCCGCTGCGCGAGTGACTGTAATTCACTTATGGTGCTGATATCGTCGAAAAACGCATAACATTCATCGAGGTCTTTTAATTCAAGCATCGCTTTAAAAAGCTGATCCGTTTGATGACCACGGATTTTATCAATTTGCATATGTCTCCCTCTCTCTGAATGAATTCTTTAAGGGGTATAAGTAACACTCGTTGCCATTCCAGGTTGGGTAGAAACAATATGAATCCATGTCTTTCCTGGAACAAGTTGAGCCGGAACACCATTTTCCATTGGCGTTAGGATCCCATCAATATTTTCCCACTCAATTTCTTTTGCAATACCAGCATGGAACAACATTCCTTTGCCGCCTGACTCGATGTCAACCGACTGTCTTCCGACGTTATCGATTGTACGAAATGCGGTTTCCAACACAATAACATTGGCAAGCGCAACCGGTTTTTCCTCGAATTTATCAACAGTCAATATTCCATTTACCATCCTATTGTATGTCCCTAGTTCTCCATCATAGGCGTAGGTGCTCGTAAAGTCCGGATCGGTACCCGTTCTAACGACGAGCATAGATGCAATATCTCCTATTTTAGCACTTTCAATTGACTCATGGAAAGAAAATACTGGGATTAATGACATTTCTATTGGTGAATTTGTTTTTTCCATAGCAGCGAGCACATTATCTCCTGATATATAGGAGTTATGTGGCGATATCCTTTCTCTCGATCGATGGAAAAGCGTTCCGTCATATTGCATACCATTTACATTATCAACAAAGCGGCTTTGCAACAGCTGTTTAGCATCTGGACTATAACCGTGGGCAACATAAAAAGCATCAAGCCCTTTCGCGATATGAATGAAGTAATCTCTCGCACTGCGGATGGGACCTATTTCTTCAGGCAACTCACTTTGGAATAACGCCAAAAGTCTTGTTATGTTCCCCTCTGCTGCAAGTTCATAAACAATATCCGCATCACTTATACCAGACTGAGGCCTTGCTAAAGGATGATTATTAATTGTCGCAAGAACCGGGCGACGGGTATTCTCCTCTTCTGTGAATACTCCGGTGAACGGTGACTTATACAATAGATCCGGCTCTTCTTCAACGATAACTGGATTTTCATCCTCTTTTACGACGGGTATCGTATCTTCCGCCTTCTCTTTTGTTGAACAAGCCGACAGCAGCAACATTGCGATTACTATGGAGACTAGCAATCCCCTCATTTTTTTCTCCATTCTTGTCCCCTATCTTCCGGTAGCCGGAATGATTATTTCTTTTTTCATAACATCATACAGTCCCATCTGTGTGATGCGGATATAGGGCAGATGTGTAGATTGGAGGAACAGGAATGTATAGACAGCATCACCTTTCGTGTATCCTCGATCTGCAAGTGCCTTTTTCAATTCTAGTTCCTGTCCAATCAATATAGGGAGCGGTTCTGCCGACAATCCCCCGCCTATCGGTAGTGGGATTGTCGCGATTGCCACTCCGTTTTCGGACAGCACCATGCCGCCCCCAATCCGCTTAATTTCTTTAAAGGCGTTGTGCATTTCTCTTTTATCTTTTCCAATTAAAATTATATCTCCTGTATTCGAATAAGAGGTTGCAAAACCTTGAATATTTGTAGCAAACCCTTTAATAATTGTATTAATATGCCATTCCCCATTTCGATCAATAAGCATGAGGAAACTTTCATCATGATCACTCGCCAATGTTTCAACCGTTGTGTCGATTGTCACATTATATGGCTTCGTTATTACATCATTAACCATTTCAATTCCAATCGAGTCTTCAAATATGAAATCATTTTCGTTAAGATCAAAGTCAGGAAAGAACGGTTCTACAAATGACCAATCGATAGCCGGGAATGGTTCTGCAGATTTGTTTTCACGTTTCAACCACTTTCCTTTCGATAAAACATCCGTTGGCACAGGACTAAATTCATCTTCAAGGAGATTTAGCGTCGCATAACGGCCAGTGGCAATGACTCCGTGTAAATCAGTCATATCATAGTAGCGCGCTACATTATAAGAAGCCATCTGATAAGCATCAATTGGTGGAACACCTGCTTCAAGCGCGACACGAATACATTTGTCCATAACCCCATCAATGTGAAACGAAGGTGTCGACCCATCCGTTGTCATCATCAGATGATCAAACACATTGAGTTCTTTGTCAACAATGTCTTTTAATAAATGCGGAAGATCAGGTCGAATGGACGAATGCCGAAGCGTCACTCCGTAACCGTGTAACAACCGGGCTTCCACTTCTTCAATAGTCATCGATTCATGATCCCCATCCGTTCCAAGCAAACGCATACGTGCAAGTGTGCGCTCAGAGGCACCGGGTAAATGACCTTCTATTTTCTTACCACCAACTTTTGCAGCATGCACGGATGCGACCATATTTGGCTCCCCAGCTATCAGCCGCGGCCAACCTGTCAGTTCTCCCCCTAGCAATACTTCAGGGCGTTCAATCCATTCTTTAATTGATTCCAAATTAAATAATTCCATTTCATTTTGTAGAAAGGTCTGCGAGTCAAATCGAGCCCACCAGTAAAATGAAAATGGCAATTCATTCATCTTATCAAGAAGCGCAAATGATGTTTCGTTTTTTAGTGACATAAATAATATTAGATTATCAGAAATGAATGTTGTCGTTCCAAGCTGCGCCGCATATTCTGCGAATGTCCCTGGGTTGTACAATTGAAACGGGTGAACATGTGGTTCAATATAGCCGGGAACAATTTTCTTTCCCGATGCATCGACGATTTCTGCCCCCTCCAGCATTACTGGCATTTCCTTCCCAGCATACACAATGCGATCGCCAGCAATCCAAATGTTTCCCTTCATCCATTTCTTATAGATTGAATGTAAATACTCTGCATTGGTGATAATGATGTCCGGTGCTTTCTTGCCGTCAATCATATGTAGTTGTTCTTTTATTTCACTGGATTCCCACATAATACTCTCTCCCTTTTACTGAACTATTCATACTATTTATCGTAGCATAGCATTGCTGAAATAAATAGGAGCTAGAAGACTCTGACGGGCTTACCTAAATAAAGGATTTAACCCTTTTTTGACGAAATAGATATTACTACAGATGATTGGATTTGATTTGATGACGGACAAAATGGAATTCAATGAAGAAATGGCAACAGAGTATGACAAAGGGGTGCGGAGAACATTACCGACGTATGACTCCATGTTTAGACTCGTCCAAACGTATTTACGAGCAAATACAACTGCGCGGCCAAACATCCTTGTGGTTGGAGCTGGCGGTGGCACCGAACTCGCTACGTTTGGACCTGCTAATCCAACATGGACATTCACCGCTGTCGATCCCGCCGCACCTATGCTCGAACTTGCTAGAATGAAAGCAAATCAGTTAAATATGGCAGAACGCGTCGAATTCATTGAAGGCACAATCGATAAAGTTGGAAGAAGCCATCTTCATGATGCAGCGACATGCATGCTTGTCCTACATTTCATAGCAGATGTTGATGATAAACTGCGGCAATTGAAGAGTATCCGACAACGTCTAAAACCGGGAGCACCTTTCGTCATCGCGACGATGTTCGGCAATTCCAATGATCCAGCATTCGATGCGTTATTCTCACTATGGAAAGCATACTGGCTAGACACAACAAATATGACTACAACCGAAGTGGATGAAATGGAAAAAACCGTTCGGAAGCTTTCCTTCATTCCCGAAGAGGAGATTGTCCGTTTACTTCAGGAAGCTGGTTTTGGGGAGATTGCTAAGTTTTTCACGACGAATATGTTTGGCGGGTGGATTTGTAAAGCTGAATAAACAGGACAATCCCTTTGCTTTTATCAATAAACAAAGAGGTTTTTCACCCTTCAGTTCTAATGTTCTTGCTAGTATAGATTACTAAATGACTCCTATAACCGTGTTCTTTCCATCAGATAAATTCAAGTGTTCTCTAACTTGAAATAGACACAGGCTCTTCCGATATTCGGAAAAGCCTGTGTCTATTATTCTTTAAGAGCCCATCGAATCCTTAGGTGTTGTAAAAACCACTGACAGCATGGACAATATGCAAAATGCTGCACAAATTCCTAATCCAATCATCGCTGCAAAATCTGCACTGTCGCTGATTGATAATGCGCCGAAGACACTTGCACAGACCGCGATTCCGGTCGATCCGCCAAGCGTACTCGACATTTTGTAAATACCTATTGCAACCCCCGCCTTCTCAGCCGGCGAATTTGAAACAGCCGTATCTGTTGAAGGCGTCGCGTAGAGGCCGAGTCCTGTTCCAAAAAAAATGAAACCAACGATGACTGCAATGGTATAAGCTAGATCCCCCAAAAAAGTGAGCGTCATGAGCGCAATGCCGATACTTGTAATCAACGGACCAATCATCATTGGCTTCCTTGCACCGACTTTTTTTATCATTTTTTCCCCTATTCGAATTGTTATCATAATACAAATAAGATAACCGATTGACAGTAGCCCCGACTGGAATGAAGTGAACCCTCTCGCTAATTGAAGGTATGTGTTGATGATGATTAAAGAACCAGCTACCATGTTCAATAAAAAATTCGACAACGTCGCACCCGAATAAGCCCGGTTTTTGAAGATGGAGAAATCGATAAAACTATCGTCCCCTTTTTTGAATCCGTTTATAAAGAACATAATCACTGACAATACAAAGAGTATAATCAATGACATAGTAATCCAACTCATCCACCCGAACGAGCTCCCCCGAGTAATAACGAGGTTCAAACTGATCATTGCGACAATAAAAGGCACAAGACCTACATAATCAAATTTCTTGCTAGATGCCACCGTCTTCGTCTCCGGTGTACCTTTCAGCAACACGAGTGAAATGACAGCTACAACGATGGAAAAAACAAATATCCATCTCCATCCCATCGATGTCGCAATTGCACCTCCGGCCAACGAACAAATGCCTGTGCCTCCCCAAGATCCAATCGCCCAGAAACTTAACGCACGTTGACGGGCTTCCCCGTCATAATAAGCTTTTACAATTGAAAGAGTCGCAGGCATGATACACGCCGCCGAAAATCCTTGTATGACCCGTGCGCCAATGAAGAGGGGCGTACTGTGTGCCATAATTAGTAACGCGGAGCCCGCAATACTGAGAACCAGTCCGATGACCGTCAGTTTCATTGCTCCGAAACGATCGACAAAACCGCCTGCAACGACAACAAATACACCTGAAAATAGTGCGGTAGTGCTAATTCCTATCCCAATCGTACTGACATCCACACCCAAATCTTTTTGAATGTCCGGGACCGTATTCAATAACGCCTGGGCGAACAGCCAATATGTAATAATCCCTAGTACGAGACCTAGAATTAATTTATCGTTACCTTTGTATGTGCTATCCATAAGTGCACCTCATCCGGTTTGACTTATTTTCCATCTATACAGCTGAAGTAAAACATACGCTTTATAAACTGAGCTTAGGCGCCTTCCAAGGGCTAACAGGAAAAGTTGAAAGCGCTCGGGTAGGTGCGACTAGCATAAGAAAGGTTGACGACGTGCACTTTTTAATTGGAAAAGATACATGTCAATTCTTCCTAGAGAAAGATACAGTCAATCATTCCTAGTTAGGTTTGCTTGCGACCACGAGCATCTAGCATCTAGCGCTAGAAATCTAGGTCACCTAAGCTATGAGACTAGGAGTCTAGTAGGTAAGCCTACGACGTAAGTCATCTTCTAACACCTAAGTAGATTAGAAGGGACTCTTTATTAACTTAAAAAATCCGAACCCCAGACCAATTTGTGTATGTCCGGGATTCAGATTAGTGTCCTGCCATCTTATATGTTTAACTCATTCAAACGTGCGCCAGCCAATATCTGTTCTATAAAAGAATCCGTTCCATTCTAATTGAGACAAGCCTTTGTAGACGTTCTCCTGCGCTACTTTTAATGTATCTGCTTTTGCTGTAATCAAGAGTACTCGACCGCCATTGCCAGCGAATCCAGTGCCATTTGATTTTGTACCTGCATGGAAGACTTCTAATTCTTGTGCTGACAAAATATCAAGGTCAGGCAAAGCCGCACCCTTCACGACATCTCCCGGATATCTATCCGCCGCAATGACAACGCCTAACATCGCTTTGTCATCCCACTTCAAGTCAAAAGGTTTGCCGGACATCAGTGCAGTCATGAATTCTCCAAAGTCCGATTCCATCCGTGGTAGGACGACTTGTGTTTCAGGATCGCCGAAGCGGGCATTGAATTCAATCACTTTCGGTCCATCTTCTGTGAGAATAAGTCCCGCATACAAAATACCTGTAAAGGGGGTTCCTTCTGCAGCCATTGCTTCAACAGTCGGAACAACGACTTTATCGTACGCCTCTTTCACAATTGCATCCGAAATTTGTGGAACCGGTGAGTATGCACCCATACCGCCCGTGTTCGGTCCTCTATCACCGTCATACGCCCGCTTATGATCTTGTGCGACTACCATCGGGTAAATCTGACCGTCATGGACGAACGACATGTAAGAGAACTCCTCGCCGTCCAGAAACTCTTCGATAACGACACGTGACGATGATTCGCCGAACTTCTGGTTGCCAATCATATCATCGACCGCTTCAAGCGCCTCTTCGAGTGTCATCGCAACGATAACGCCTTTCCCAGCCGCAAGTCCGTCTGCTTTAACGACAATTGGTGCACCATTTTCTCGGATAAATGCTTTTGCTTCTTCTGCATCGGTAAATGTTCCGTACGCAGCAGTTGGAATAGCATACTTCGTCATAATCTCTTTCGCAAATGACTTACTTCCTTCAATTAGCGCCGCCGCTTTCGTTGGACCGAACGCTGTTAATCCACGTTCAGCAAAGTAATCAACAATACCTTCCGCTAGCGGTTGTTCAGGACCGACAAATGTCAGGTTTACATCATTCTCTTTGGCAAATGAAGCTAGTGCCTCAAAATCCAACGCATCGATTTGCACACATTCAGCGTCCTTTTTCATACCATCATTGCCTGGCGCTACAAATACTTTTGAAACTGAAGGGGAGACATTGAACTGTCTGGCAATCGCATGCTCGCGGCCACCGCTCCCGATAACGAGTATATTCAATGTACTTCGCTCCTTAGTGTTTGAAATGACGTACGCCCGTGAACACCATCGTGATGCCGTAGTCGTTCGCTTTTTTAATCGAATCTTCATCTTTCACTGAGCCACCGGGTTGGATAATTGCCGTAATGCCCGCTTTCGCAGCAGCTTCGACAGTATCGTCCATCGGGAAGAATGCATCAGATGCAAGTGCTGCACCTTTCGCGCGTTCGCCAGCTTGTGTTAGCGCGATATTCGCGGCTCCAACACGGTTCATCTGCCCAGCTCCAACACCTAACGTCATACGATCATCTGTTACGACGATTGCATTGGACTTCACGTGTTTAACAACTGCCCAACCAAGTTTCATCGCTTCCCACTCAGCTTCCGTCGGCTGACGGTCTGTTGCAACACGAATGTCTGCATCCGCAAACCCGTATGTATCCGGCTCTTGTATGAGCAGTCCGCCTTCAACAGATACTGTATTCCATTTGTCTTTTTTGTTTTGATCAAACGAAATCGTCATCAAGCGAATATTTTTCTTCTTCGTTAAGATTTCAACTGCTTCACTTGTGAATGCAGGCGCAATAATAATTTCGAGGAAAATTCCTGATAATTTTTCAGCAGTTGCAGCATCTACTTCGCGGTTTAATGCAATTATGCCACCGAAGATAGACATTGGATCTGCTTCATATGCTTTGTTGAACGCGTCGAAAATTGTTTCTCCTGTTCCAACTCCACATGGATTCATATGTTTTACTGCTACTGCAGCCGCTTTATCAAATTCTTTGATGATTTGAATAGCCGCGTTCGCGTCTTGAATATTGTTGTATGAAAGCTCTTTGCCGTGTAATTGTTCCGCATATGCAATCGAGAAATCTGAACCAAGTGGTCGGCTATAGAAAGCTGCTTTTTGGTGTGGATTTTCTCCGTAACGAAGCGGTTGTTTTAGTTCATATGTATACGTAACCTGCTCCGGGAATTCTTCGCCTGTAAGGTCAGTCAAGAAACCGGCAATAAGTGCATCGTATGCCGCTGTATGACGGAAGACTTTAGCTGCTAAACGTCTGCGCGTTTCAAGTGTCGTTTTACCGTCTGCTTTTATTTCGGAAAGTACTTGATCGTAATCTGCTGCATCGACGATAACTGTAACGTAGGCATGGTTTTTCGCAGAAGCACGAAGCATTGCCGGTCCACCGATATCGATATTTTCGATTGCATCTTCGTTGGTTACATCCGGTTTTGAAATTGTTTCTTTAAACGGATACAAGTTTACACAAACGACGTCAATCGGCTGGATGCCATGCTCTTCCATTTGTGATATATGAGAAGGGTCGTCCTGTTTTGCAAGAAGTCCTCCATGAATCAATGGGTTAAGCGTCTTCACGCGGCCTTCCATAATTTCCGGGAATCCTGTTACTGCATCTACTGCCGTTACTGCGACACCATTGTCCGCAAGATGTTTCATCGTACCGCCTGTAGATAACAGTTCATAGCCAAGACTTTCCAATGCTTTCGCAAACTCCAAAATACCACTTTTGTCCGACACGCTGAGCAATGCACGTTTTTTCACGAATAAAACCCTCCAATTAGTTTGAATATGACCTGTAAAAAAGTTAATGGCTAAAAAGTTCGTTTAATGTATCTTTGTATAAATTGTGTTCAACAGCGTGAATCGCTTCAGTCGTTTTGACAGCATCGCCATCGACGACATCGACAGCACACTGTGCGAGAATTCGTCCCGTATCCATTCCCTCGTCGACAAGGTGAACTGTGACACCTGTTACTTTCACGCCATGTGCAATGGCTTGCCCAATTGCATCTTTCCCTGGAAACGAGGGGAGCAGTGACGGATGAATATTAACGATGCGTGATGGATAAGCCGTCAATAGTACTGGACCCACAAGTCGCATATACCCCGCAAGAATAAGCCACTCTGCCCCCGATTCTTGAAGTGCATGTAAGATTGCTTCTTCGTAAGCATCTTTCGTTTCGAAATCTTTCGGTCGAAATGCTGCGACTGGAATACTACCTTTTTCAGCACGTTCAACAACAAACGCTTCCGGCTTGTTGGTAACCATAAGTACAATTTCAGCGTTCAACTCACCTTTACGGCATGCTTCTTCAATAACTGCAAAATTACTACCGCTTCCAGATGCGAAAACGGCAATCTTTATTTTTGAATTCATTTGGCAAGACTTCCGTCATGTGTTCCTATAAACGTGACGCCTTCACCTTCAATAACACGTCCGATAATGAACGCTTCTTCCCCGTGCTCGGCTGCAATTTTCAGGGCAGCATTCGCTTGTTCTTCAGGAAGTGCAATCACAAATCCGATACCCATATTGAATACGCTGTATAGATCTTTATCTTGTAGTTCGCCTTTTTCTTTTAGCATGTTGAAAACGGGAAGTACTGGCCATGAACCTAAGTCGATTTCTGCTCCGAATCCTTCAACTAGCATACGCGGTAGGTTTTCATAGAAGCCACCGCCTGTAATATGACCCATTGAATGAACATCGAGTTCGTTATGCATTTGAAGAACGGGCTTTGCGTAAATTTTTGTTGGTTCAAGAAGTGCGTTGCCAACTGTTCCAAGCTCTTCATATCCAGCAATAAGACCATCAATTTCGTAGCCTTGATCTTCAATTACGATTTTACGGACAAGTGAATAGCCATTCGAATGAATACCACTTGAAGCAATTCCGACAAGAACGTCGCCAGCTCCAACTTTTTCGCCAGTAACCACTTTACTCTTTTCACAAGCACCAACAGCAAAACCAGCTAGATCATACTCGTCGATTTCATATAGACCTGGCATTTCTGCCGTTTCTCCGCCTATCAAAGCCGCTCCTGATTGAACACAGCCATCTGCGATTCCTTTAACAATTGCTTCAACTTTTTCGGGTACAGCTTTTCCAAGCGCAATATAGTCAAGGAAGTATAGAGGTTCCGCACCTTGCGCCACAATATCATTTACACACATAGCGACACAGTCAATACCAATCGTGTCATGCTTATCAGCCATGAACGCTAGTTTCAACTTTGTTCCAACACCATCAGTACCAGAAATAAGAACCGGCTCTTTATATTCGAGTGCAGAAAGATCGAACATGCCACCAAAACCGCCGAAAGTTCCCGTTACACCCTTACGAGCAGTACGAGCAACATGCGATTTCATCCGTTCAACTGACTCGTAGCCAGCCTCGATATTTACCCCTGCATTTTCATAAGCTTTTGACATGTGAAATTCACTCCTATCTAACATTTTCTTTTTCGTGTGGCATTACAGTATCTGAATAGATTTCAGTCGGATACTCTCCAGTGAAACAAGCAAGGCATTGTCCGCAGTTTTTTGTATTATCCGGCCGGCCAATTGCTTCAAGCATTCCTTCAGGAGATAGAAACGTCAGTGAATCTGCACCGATGATTTCACGGATTTCATCAATTGACCGATTCGTCGCAATCAATTCTGAATCTGTACTTATATCAACGCCATAAAAACACGGGCTGACAAGCGGTGGTGATGCAATCACAACGTGAACTTCCGTCGCACCTGCTTCTTTCAACAAATTGACAATCCTTTTCGACGTTGTACCGCGAACAATTGAATCATCCACCATAACAACCCTTTTACCGTTCACAACTTGACGAACTGGAGAAAGTTTCATCTTCACGCCCTTTTCACGTAACTCCTGTGATGGCTGGATGAACGTCCGTCCTACATACCGGTTTTTAATGAGTCCCAGTTCATAGGGAATTCCACTTTCTTCAGAAAATCCAATAGCCGCTGAAATACTTGAATCAGGGACACCTGTGACGACGTCCGCTTCGATATGTACTTCGCGTGCAAGTCGTTTACCACAACGTTTTCGTGCCGAGTGAATATTTATACCGTCTATATCCGAATCAGGACGTGCAAAATAAACATATTCCATCGAGCACATGGCAGAATCTGCAGCTGGTGCAAAACGTTCAGACTGAAGACCACTATCATTAATCATGATTAGTTCTCCCGGCTCTACGGAGCGAATCCATTCCGCACCAATAATATCGAACGCACATGTTTCTGATGCAACAACCCATGCATCCCCCACTTTCCCAAGAGAAAGTGGACGGAGCCCATTTGGATCCTGTGCAATCATTAACCCGTCATCTGTTAAAATGACAAATGCAAATGCACCTTTTAACATAGACAGCGCCTTTTTCACACGGTCGCGCTGAGTTAAAGCTCCAGCGCTTTTCTTGATTAAATGAGCCAGTACTTCTGTATCTGAATTTGTTTGAAAAATGCTGCCTTGGCGCTCAAGATGTTCACGCAGCTCGACTGCATTTACAATATTACCGTTATGTGCGATAGAAAGACTTCCCGTCGTTGAACGGAAAACTAGTGGCTGGACGTTCTCAGCTCCGCGGCCATCTTCCGATGAATAACGGACTTGTGCAATCGCAGAATTCCCTTTTAAATCATTTATTTTATCGCCAGCGAATACTTCATTGACAAGACCTTCGCCTTTTAAGACTCGAAGCTTTTTGCCTTCCTTTGTTACAATTCCGGCTCCTTCTTGCCCTCGGTGTTGCAGTGCGTGCAGACCATAATAACTCATCTGCGCGGCTTCTTCATGTCCCCATATACCAAACACGCCGCACTCTTCATTTAAGCCTCTGAGTTCAGCAAGCATTGAATAGCCCCTCTCCAAGCGGATCGTAATTCATCAACCATACCATCGATTAACGTACTTCCATCGCTACCATCGATAATGATGCGGTTGTTATCCGTTACTGCACCAATTTTAATCGCATCTTTTACAGCTTCTTCAAAAGCTACTGCATTTTCTTCTTTAACGGAAACCAAGAAGCGTGATTGTGTTTCACTGAATAAAGCCGTTACTGCTGATCCTGAAACTGTAACGCCAGCTCCAAGGCCTTCTGCTCCAAAAGCTTTCTCACAAAGCGCTACCGCGAAACCGCCTTCTGACAAATCCGTTGCAGATTGTACAAGCCCTGCTTGGATTGCTGTAAGAAGTTCTTTCTGGCGTGCCGCTTCAACATCAAGTTCAATTGACGGTACTTGGCCGAAAATCTTACCTTCCGTCATTTGTTGCAATTCACTGCCACCAAAATCAAGTGCTGCTTCGCCGATAACATAGATAACATCGCCTGCGCGTTTGAATTCAGTAGTTGTTACATGTGTTAAATCGTGAATAATACCAACCATACCAATTGTAGGTGTTGGATAGATTGGAACGCCGTTCACTTCATTTGATAAGGAAACGTTCCCACTAATTACAGGTGCATTCAGCTTGCGACATGCTTCTGAGATTCCTTCTGCAGATTTCTCAAGTTGCCAAAATACTTCTGGCTTGTCTGCACTACCAAAGTTTAAACAATCTGTTATTGCAATCGGCTCTGCACCTGAACAAATTATGTTACGTGCTGCTTCCGCGACTGCGATTTTACCACCCGTTTCCGGATCTAGGTACACAAACCGAGAGTTACAATCAGAAGTCATTGCGAGTCCTTTATTCGTTCCACTTACACGAATGACACCTGCGGAAGAGCCTGGTGCAACGATTGTATTTGAACGTGCTTGCGTATCAAATTGGTTATAAACCCATTCTTTCGATGCAATCGTCGGACGTTGTAGCAAATCCATTAACGTTTCATGCACATTATTCACTACAGGCTCTGTCATTTCCATAGCTTGAAATTCTCTAAAGTAAGCTGGTTCCTCAGATTTCTTATGGTAAACAGGTGCATCTTCTGCTAAAGTATCCGCTAAAATTTCCGCAACCACTTCACCTTTATGGAAAAGACGTAGCATTTTATCGTCTGTTACTTCACCTATCGAAACTGCTTCAATCTCATATTTCGCGCATAGGTCGGTCACTTCTTGTTCACGGCCTTTTTTCACAACAACAAGCATCCGCTCCTGTGATTCCGAGAGCATCATTTCGTATGCTGTCATTCCCTCTTCACGCTGCGGTACTAAATCTAAGTTCAGTTCTACGCCATATCCAGCTTTAGATGCCATTTCAGCAGCAGAAGATGTTAGCCCAGCAGCACCCATATCTTGAATACCAATAAGTGCATCCGATTTCACAAGCTCCAAGCATGCTTCCATTAGAAGTTTCTCTAGGAAAGGATTTCCCGCCTGCATAACCGGTAGTTCCGCTTCTTCTTCTTCAACAGCTACTTCCACTGAAGACATCGTTGCACCATGTATGCCATCGCGCCCCGTTGTTGCACCTACATACATAACTGTATTGCCAACGCCTGCAGCGACACCTTTTTGAATATCTTCATGGTTCAATAGGCCAACAGCCATTGCATTAACTAAAGGACGTTTTGAATAACAATTGTCAAACTGCACTTCACCAGCAATTGTAGGAATTCCAATTGCATTACCGTAACTTGCCATACCTGCTACAGCTTGTTCGAATAAATAACGATCACGTGCATTCGATAATTCCCCAATACGTAAGGAGTTGACGAGTGCTACTGGGCGTGCCCCCATTGAGAATACATCACGTAGAACCCCGCCGGCACCTGTTGCCGCACCGATAAATGGTTCGATGGCAGATGGAGAGTTATGTGATTCCATTTTGAACACAACTGCCTGGTTATCACCGATATCAACAATTCCAGCACCCTCGCCTGGCCCTTGAAGAACACGCGCACCTTCAGTCGGGAATTTACGAAGTACCGGTTTTGAGCTTTTATATGAACAATGTTCAGACCATAGTGCCGAGAACAGGCCTGTTTCCGTATAGTTTGGAAGGCGTCCTAACATCTCTTCTGCACGTTCAAATTCTGCGTCAGACATTCCCATTTGTAAATATAATTTTCCATCTTTAATTTGTTGTGCGTTCGGTTCATGCTTGGCTGACATTATTTTCACTCCACCTTTTCAAGATTGAATTAAATAGAAGCAATCCGTCTGTTCCTCCGATGATTTCCTCTACTGCACGTTCAGGAAGTGGCATCATGCCGAGTACATTGCCCGTTTCGTTCAATACGCCTGCGATATCTGCTGTGCTGCCATCTGCATTCCCGTCCGCATATGTAAATACGATTCGGTTATTATTTTTCAAATCTTCTACTGTCTTTTCGTCAACATAGTAGTTGCCATATTCATGAGCAAATGGAATTGTAATTTCTTGCCCTTTTTCGTAGCCTGCTGTAAATAGAGAATCTACATTTCCGACAGTCAATTTCGTCTTACCTGATCTGAACTTCAATCCTTTATTGCGCAAGAAAGCTCCTGGTAAAAGGCCTGCCTCGGCAAGAATTTGGAATCCGTTACCCACGCCAAGCACAGGTTTCCCTGTTGCAGCAAATGCCTTCAAACTAGCAATTGCAGGTGAACTTTGTGCTAATGCACCCGGTCGCAGATAATCTCCATATGATGCTCCGCTCGGAATGAGTACTGCGTCAAATCCATCTAGAATCGCTTCTGTATGCCAGACATACTCTACTTTATAGCCTAAAACATTATTTACCGCGTGGTGCATGTCGATGTCACAGCCCGATCCTGGGAAAACAAGAATAGCGAACTTCATTTGACCGCGACCTCCCCAATTTCGTACCGGTAATCTTCAATGACCTCGTTGACTAAAAGCTTTTCGCACATTTCTTTGACACGTGCATCGATATCTGTAGCTGACCCGTCTACTTCTAGCTCGATTAATCTGCCAATACGTACGCTATCGACTTCTTTAAAGCCCAATGTTTGAAGTGCATCTTTCGTTGTGATTCCCTGTGGATCAACAACACTTTCACGGAGTGTTACGTATACGTTTACTTTTGTCATGTTTTTTTCCTCCCAAATAAAATTAGTTTAATTTGTTCCTGGAAATGGACTTCTTTCAAAATCTATGGCTCCAGCAAGTTGCATCTGTTTTGACTAGACCACTCTCGTAACCGGATGGATATATCATCAATACCATCCTCGAATTATGACCAGATGCTTGTAGCTTCAATCTCTTCCAGCGTTTTTTCAATGCTGTTGGTCATGATAGTAACATGCCCCATTTTACGCTTTTCCTTTGCCTCTGCCTTACCGTATAAATGGATGGACCAATCAGGATGCTCTTTAACCACTTTTGTTAGTGGCGCGACATGTTCACCAAGTACATTCACCATAATTGAAGGTGCCCACAAAATTGGTTTGCGTAGAGGCCACCCACAAACAGCTCTGACGTGCTGATGAAACTGAGAAATATTACATGCCTCAATGGAATAATGTCCCGAGTTATGTGGACGTGGTGCCAATTCATTTATAACAATTTCGCCGTTTTCTAAAACGAACATTTCGACGGCTAGTGTTCCGACTAAGTTGAGATGATCTGCAATTCTTGTTGCTGCTTCTTCAGCTCGTACCAAAACGCTTTCGAGAACTCTAGCTGGCACGATTGATTCATGCAATATATGGTGTTTATGAATATTTTCAGCAATTGGAAGACAATAGGACTGTCCTTCTGCATTGCGCTGAATGATAGCGGATATTTCTTTTGTGAACGGGACAAATGCTTCCGCAATACATGCCGAATGCGTAAAGAGTGACTCAGCCAAGTGAAGATCTTGTTCTTTATCAATTTTCACTTGGCCTTTACCGTCATAACCGCCGAATGCTGTTTTGACGATACATGGGAAGCCAATGTCACCAATTTTCATCGTTAGTTCTTCGAATGTCTGTGCCGTAACATATTTCGCAACAGGTACACCTGATGCAGTGATTTCAGATTTTTCGATTATTCGGTTCTGCGTAATCCGGACAAGTTCAGCTCCCTGAGGTACATGTGCAATTTCAGAAAGTCGTTTGAGTCCTTCGTAATCAATATTTTCGAATTCATATGTGATGACATCGCTCACTTCACCAAGTTCTTGAAGCGCCGCTTCATCATTGTAAGGCGCAACGATACGGATATCAGCAATCTGTCCACAGGGTGAATCCATAACTGGATCCAACACAGCAATCTTGAAACCCGCTTCTTTTGCTGCAAGTCCCATCATTCTGCCAAGCTGACCACCGCCAATAATCCCTATCGTTTGTCCAGGTAAAATTGTTTTCAAAGTAAGTCACCACTGCTTTCTAATGCCGCGTCACGCATGTTGTCGCGGCGTTCTTCAATACGTTTCATTAAAGCTGAATCATGCACTCCGAGCATCTGCGCCGCAAGCAAACCTGCATTTACAGCACCCGCTTTCCCAATCGCCATAGTAGCAACCGGAACACCGCCTGGCATCTGGACAATCGATAGCAGAGAATCCATCCCATTTAGCGCTTTTGATTGAACAGGAATACCGATAACAGGTAGTAATGTTTTTGCTGCAACCATCCCCGGCAAATGTGCCGCGCCGCCTGCTCCTGCGATAATAACTTCCAGACCTTTATCTTGCGCTTGTTCAGCATATTCAAACATGAAATCAGGAGTACGATGCGCGGAGACAACTTTCTTCTCATACGGGACTTCAAGTTCGTCCAAAATATCACACGTATGCTTCATCGTTTCCCAATCACTTTTACTTCCCATAATAACACCGATTTTCGGTTCCAAATTTAATCCGCTCCTTTATTGGAAAAGCGCAATGCGCCGTCTTTGATGTAGCAGGCGCGAGATAAGCGCACGAAGTGAAGTTCTTTGTTACAAATCAGGATCGGCATATGATACGACCATATAGTCCAATCCACTATTTTTTTAGATAACTGTTAAATTCCAAATACAAATGTGTCGAGGTTCAATCACAAATAATCCATGTTTGATGTTGCCAACAATACGAGTTTCCCCAATTTCTCAAGTAATTAAAAAACCTCGAATAGACTGCTTTTCAAATGCATGAAAAGCCGGCCATTCGAGGACGTTGAAATATGCGTTAAGATGAATGTACCCATTGGTACCCACACACCTTTCGCTAACATTCTTGAAAGTCGCTTTCCCGCATAGTCCGGACATTACGGTGTCCTGGTAGAAACACTGTGGCCAATTCCACAGCATATATGGGGATTCGTATTTACTACTTGTATTTTAGCAAGTTCTAGCGCATTCGTCAACGATAAAAGACGAACAATAATATATTATACTTTTAAATCGTTCGTCTTTAAGCTGCTTTATTCTTCTGTTCGTATCCCTTTGAATTTGATAACCTGCCTGATAGGTATAAATTCACCATTTACCTCTTCAAACAGCGGCTCTTCCTTTCGAGCAGCAACTGTATACCCGTCATCAGTCATTCTCTTCAAGCACTCTTCAATCGTCTCATCCGTTTTAACTTCATACCACATCGTCTTATTTTTACTCACTTAAATAACTTTCCTTTCCTTACGCTCTTCACCCAGAACCCGCCATGTATGGTTTTCGCTTCATAGGCAATAATAAAAGCTTTTGGGTCTATTTCTTTTATTGTAACGTATAGCTTCAATTCATATTTACGCGGAGTTAGAATCTGCATGGATGTTCGATCACCATCTAGGCCATTTGCTGACCAATCTGTAACTCCGTATCCTTTTTCTCTTAATATACTCGGTAATTTCAAATTTTCCTTTGAGGTGATTACGTTCACCGTAATATAACCCAGCGCCATTTTCTCTTCAATTTTCGTACCTATAATTACACCACAACCATAACCGATTGCATATGCAATTAAATTCTGAATTTCATCTAAATTATCCAGTACTAAACCAAGACCGATAACATAAACGACAACTTCCACCATACTCACTACCGCAGCGATATACCTATACCCTTTTAAAGTCATAATCATGCGTACCGTGAAAAATGTTACGTACACGATATTGATGGCAAAGATAATGAGCACCATTTGCAAAATAACCATCCCTTTCTTTTGCGTAACTTCATCCTATCGTTGATAGACTCCGATTTCAAGACATTAAGAATAGGTCCATATATCTTCGAGTGATTGAATTACAAGTGCCGATGATATTCCGATAGAGTTTAAATAGAGGTGTTGCATACCGGCTGAAATTTCTGAAAAAAGTGTATATAAACCGAGCGATAATGCGATTAACTAATTTCCTATTATATGGAACGAACCGGAAATCCTACTAATACCGCTTCGACGCTATGTGGATGCCTCCCGCGATAAGCCTGAAAGAAGACCACTTTCAGTCTTATCGCTCCGGCTACCACGAAGACGCGCCTGCGCTGGATAGTCCGTGTAAGAAAGCACATTTCGTTATCAGGGATTAGACCTGCAATCTGTAATGCATCTTTCTTGAATAAAATTTGTATCAAATAGGAATCACATTATAATCTCAGTCCATACATCTGAAAATCACAACTCTCTCAATTATGAACACCCTAGCGAAGGCGCGGCAACGGGGTAGCCGAAGCCGTAAGACTGGATGCGAAGCGCTAATCCAGGCTTAGGGCCAGAGGCATCCCCAGAGCGCCAAGCGATCTTCAATCCACACTCCGAATCAACAACTCTCTCGATAGTAAACACACCAACCCATTCATCAAAATTCCGTAAGCCATGCCTTAAAGACGTTAGCTTATTGGATTTACTTATTTAAATAACGGTTGAAATTGTACAGAACAGAAAAATTATCTAGAGTTAGATATAGAAAAAGACGACATTTCATTCTAAATTGAACGAAATGTCGTCTTTTAAAATTAGATTCATTCTCAGGATTTAAAAACATACGTTTTACAGTAGCCAACAATAAGGCAAGAAGCTAAAAATAACCAAAGAAAAAAGCCATTACCTATTGGCAACGACCTTGGGCCTGGCGACGTCCTACTCTCACAGGGGGAAACCCCCAACTACCATC
>NZ_JBYHFQ010000018.1:0-2482 GCF_057669665.1 Sporosarcina sp. Y1004
CTTTTTTTCTTTCAAGACCCCGAACATCCTTCAAACAGGAATGCTGTCCCTTTAGTTGAAGAATGAGAATGTTTTGAGAAAACAACTTATCTTTCACTAAAGCACCCGTTAGTGCAGGAAGAAACATACTTTATTAGCCGTTTATTTGAACTCTCTTTCATTATTTTATGAGCACTAGCGACTATGTAAACAAAACACTAGTTGCAGTCTGACCAAAATGCACTCTTTATGCCCATAATTCCAGTTTGAATTTTATCAATATGAGTAATCAAATATTTTTTCCTTCTATAGTAATATCTTTATTTACAATAAGGTGTTGAAGATTATATTCATTCTTCTGCACTTTATCTTTCAATCCATTTTGCAATTGTAATAAATCCCCACAAGATGCAGAAACCACTCTATTTGAATCCTTACTTTAAAACAAGCAAACCATTGATTCTTCTTTGATATTATCTAAATACATAGAATTCCATTTTCTCATCATTCTGCTATACTGTATTACATACTAAGTAGTACGGAAAAGGGGAGAAGTTGTTTATGAAAAAGTTCAAACGTATTTTAACTACAGCGGCACTTGTAGGAGCGCTATTCACTTCATCTATTCCATCGGCGTTCGCAGAGAAGCAATCGACAGAGTTGCCACCATTAGATTTAGGTATAGGATACTCGCCATTAAATGATGCAAACGGCACGAGGTATGCACACGCTGTTTGGTTTATGTGGGTTAACGGCATTGCTCAAGGCATAAATGAAACTCAGTTTGGCGTCTCTCAGCCACTTAAACGAGTGGATGCGGCAATTATCGTTGGAAACTATGGCATCGAAGGACTCAATAAAAATCCTAAGAGAGCGCCATTTACAGACCTTCCTCAACGTGCAGTTCGCACTGTATCTGCTCTTTATGAGGCGGGAATCATTAGAGGCAAAACTAAAACCTTGTTTGGATCTGACGACACGTTAAAAAGAGGGGAAGCGGCTATCATTCTTTCTAGAATGCTTCCATTTGATAAAAAAGCAAATATTAAGTTTGTCGATGTAGGGGATCGATACAAAAAGGCTGTTCAAATTCTAGTTGCTAATGGCATCGTACAAGGAAAGACAGAAGCTCTCTTTGGCACAGCAGATCCTATAACAAGAGGAGAACTCGCTCTGATGATTCATAGAATCTTTGAATCCAGTAAAACAACTCCGATTCAAGATCGATCTGGCTCACTTCCGTCTTTTGCTGAAGGTATATCTATGACGCTGGACAAAGACAGTTACAGCAAATCAGAGACACCTAAACTGACAATCACAAACAATAACCCGTTTAATCAAATGTTTGGAGCAGTATTTGAAATACAAGTAATGAAAGGTGGTTCATGGCATAAAGTTCCATTTAGCAAAGATATAGCTTTCCCGGCAATCATCTATACGTTGCAAACTGGAGAAAAGCGCCAAGAGTCTATCTCACTTAACGACAAAATGTTTGAATCACCACTTAAAGCTGGTCAATATCGAGTGGTACAAACTCTTGGTGGCGCTAACGGTGACAGTGTTATTTTAGCAGCAGAGTTTAAAATCTTTGAAGCAGTGAAGTCTCCTCATGGTGAACTACCATCTTCTGCGGGAGGTGTAATGATGGAATTAGACAAGGAAAGCTATAGCGAGTCGACAGATTATTTAAAACTTAAATTTACCAATTCAAGTGAATTGACTTATGGATGGTTTCGCTATGAATATGATCTAGAAGTAAAGAAAGATGACTCGTGGTATAAAGTTCCACTTAATCCAGAAATGGCATTTCCGCTAATAGTATACTTATTAGATTCCAATGGAGTATATGAGGCGAATGTCCACGCCGGTACATATTACAAGTCAGCAAAGTTTGAAAAAGGTGACTATCGATTGGTTCAGTCGCTTGGAGAAAAAGATAAGGGTAAAGAAAATCAATTTACTTTAGCGGCTTATTTTACAATTACTGAATAAATACAGGTGATTAATTAATAGTGGATGTAATCAGAAAACATGAATTCAATGCGACTAAGAGCTAAGTGATGCCTGAAAAGTTTATCCACCTTATCGAACCAAAACAATGTTATTAAATGTATGGAACGTAGTCTTTCGCAAGTCCGATAATTTTTTTGACGATGTCGGTTGGAAGGTGGACTAATGGGGAGACATTGTTAGATTACTAATATTCTCCCCTTCTGCTATTAACCATTCGACGATAAATGTTGTACCATGGAACTATTACATCATTAGGAGGTATGAAATTGAAGAAACTTATCACATTACTAATGTTATCAACGGTACTATTACTAGCAGCGTGTGGAAATGATTCAGCCGAAGGAGTAAAGGAAGAGCCAAAAGAAGTAGTTAAAGCAGAAGCTGCTGACAAAGCTGTTGCCGACAAAGCTGCTGCCGACAAAGCTGCTGCTGACAAAGCTGCTGCCGACAAAGCCGCTGCTGACAAAGCTGCTGCTGACAAAGCTGCTGC
>NZ_JBYHFQ010000018.1:2502-76238 GCF_057669665.1 Sporosarcina sp. Y1004
GCTGCCGACAAAGCTGCTGCTGACAAAGCTGCTGCTGACAAAGCCGCTGCTGACAAAGCTGCTGCTGACAAAGCTGCTGCTGACAAAGCCGCTGCTGACAAAGCTGCTGCTGACAAAGCTGCTGCCGACAAAGCTACTGCTGACAAAGCTGCTGCCGACAAAGCTACTGCGGCTCAGAGTGAATCGTTTCAAAATTGTACAGATTTAAGAACAAAATATCCTAGCGGTGTAGCAAAAGACCATCCTGCTTATGAATCGAAAATGGACAGAGATAAGGACGATTGGGCATGTGAGCAATGAAGATAAATAATGGCTTGTAAATAAACACTCCAACATCCTCATATGATGTTGGAGTTTTTTATATCAACTTTTTTTGAGTTTCATTTATAAAATAATTTCCATTTTTGGCCTTATACCCCAAATCATTATTCCATTCTTCAAGTTTTACTATTCATATTATAATTTGATCTAGACCAATGTATGCCTTCTTCATATTTCACCTCAAATATCTTTAAAAACATTCCACTTTCATCCCTCTCAACTCCTGAACCAAACGTCAATTCAATTCCGATCATACCAGACTCATAAACTTCTTTGACCACTGTAATCCGTGCATCCAGTGTCACGCCCCACTCCCATTAGGGGTACTATTTCACTTTGAAATTAACCGAGTGCAATCCGGCACGAGAAGTGTTAATGCTGACGCAAAAAATATGGCATTTAACTTTTAGCCTCGGGTTATTTTGATACTAGATGCGTGATTGGGGGTGGTATTACATTCTACTGTTATTGCGTTGCCCGATAATCGAATTTCACGCCGCCCAATATGTTAACACGCTGTAAAGCCCTGTTTATATGGGTTTGTTGGATGTCGTGAAATGCTATTATCTCGTTAAAATCAACCTTATATCGTGTTACAACCTTCCTGCCATGATAGCAGGAAACGCTCATAGCCTAATGCGATTTATACTCGCTATGACGAGTTTGCATATAATTACAGACCAACTTGAGTAGCTGCATTTTCTGAATCTGCTCGGCTATGACCTTCAAAAGTTAATTGTTCAATCAAACCGCTTCTTGAGAATGCGGAATAGTCCATATAGCTTTCAGCGTGTAAAACAGCTTGCTCCTTCCAGTCAACATCAATGTTTTCAACAGCAACAGTTGCTTCTGCTGTGCTATACCCCTCAAACTCCAATTGAGTAACAAGACCGCTTTTCGAAAAAGCTGAGTAGTTAATATATTGTTCAGCTTGACGAATTGCGTTCGTTTGTGAAACAGAAAACTGGGCTTCAACTTTCGGCGCTGGCTTCGGTTCTACTTTAACTGTCTTTGCTTTCTCCTCTTCGGCTTTCTTTACCGCTAATTTTTCGGCTTCTTCTTCCTCTTTCCGTTTAGCTTCAATAGCTTCTTCTTCCTCTTGACGCTTAGCTTCAATAGCTTCTTCTTCCTCTACCCGTTTAGCTTCAATAGCTTCTTTTTCTTCCTCTGTTAACTCTTCTGGTTCGTTTTCAACTTTTACGACTTCTTGTTTCTTTTCCTCTTCAGCTTCCATCTTAGTGGAGGCTACGTCTGACTCTTCTGTATCAGATGTGATCCCGAATCCAATAAAGGAGACAATGATAACACCCGTTGCTACGGCAAGAGATTTCAGCATCTTCTTCCCTTGCGGCTTATTTTTTCCTATTAAGAATACAATTGCCCGAACCCCAAAGTAAATCATAGCTATAAATGATAAAATTACAATAACCATAAATAAATTAACCATTTTTATTCCCCCAATTTCTTATTTTTATTATTCCGTGACAAGATACAGGTTATATATTTCATGTTTATTGTTACAACATTATTACTGCAAATTATTGCTTATCTCTTTCAGCTTTAAATCTTTCCATCAATTCTTCCTCTTCTTTAAAATACCTTTCTTCTTCAGCATCATATCTTTCCGATAATTCTTTAGATGCCTTCTCATTTATTATAGAAACCATAGCGTCATATCTAACAGCCAACTCCTTATGCTCTGCTCTAATACTATCCGGAATAGGCTCACTTAGTTCGAAGCACCGTTTAATAACCTCATCTAATTTATCAAGTCTCTTTCCTATACGTTTCATTTCTACTTCGTTGATCATCATTTTATCAGCTCCAATTTATTATTTGTGTTATGTATGAGCCGAATTTCATCAGCTCGATTTTGTTTGAACTGTTATAGTTAGTTTAAATTAAACGCACATTCCGCTGATTAATAAATGCAGTGTCAATCAAATTCGGGCCTTTTTTAAGCATTAAACAGACAGTTTCTTTTGCAAGTGTTATTTTTGTCATTGTATTTCAATATCATCCATATTTGTTGACTTTGTCTTCTTCATCCAAAATTCACGCCCCTTTTTACCATTCGACAAAAGAGGTAGATATCCCTTCTTATTACCTACAAATTCCATTAATCAATTTTACCTACCTCGTCTTTCCCATAGCCTTTTGATTGCTGATTTAGATTCCTCTGTTACTGCTTCGCTCACAAAATGAGGATACAAACCTTTATTTGTACACTCAATTGAAATCGCCTATTAATCAGTGGTTTTATAGAAAATGTTTATACAGTAGAAACATCCTTATTCCCGTCTTACCTAACTCGTAAATTTCCTTTACCTCCGTAATCCGCGCATCCAGTGAAATCAACTATGATAAGCTTAAGAACAGACGCAGGGGGTTATCGTATTGATTCAGTATCAAATGCTTTAACTGACAACATAATAAACGAGATTGATATTATCGCAACCTACTATTGGGTTGAAGGGTCTTGGATAAACGGGATTAAAATTACTCGAATTACATCTGGATTCCGCATCAACATGAATGATGTGAAGCTATAAAAAAAACACAGTCACAGCAATGACTTAGAAAGGAATTCAACAGTAATTGAGCGTGTACAGTCACTAACTGTATGCGCTCTTTTTTATGTACAAAGGGTAAGCATATGGGACGCAAAGCAAGCTACTCAGTCTCCATCGGAGCCATATTGATGTTGAACATCTACTGAACATTCATTCGCCAAACGTGATTTCGTGAGCGCCTGTCCCTCCAAGTTTACTTCCTGTTAGTATTCAGCCAACTTTATACGATTGATTAAATCAGCTTCAACATCTTCTACAGGACGAGGAAAATCCGCACCATCTTCACAAGCAGTGACTTTCATTTATTAAATGTGCCAACCAGATAAACAGAAAGAACTCGTTTATATATGGGTTTGTTTAAACATTAATAAACATTAAACAAAGATTGCACTCGTCATCTCAAAATAGAGTGTGTGATTTTAGGTGGTTCTCATCTGTATGGATAACAACACTCGCCATTATTTGTTAATAGCCCCCACTAATCCTTATGCCAACTTTCATTAACACCCTGTACATAGGAGTTTAGAGGGTATTCTTATCAAGATAAAATCATTGTTTTAATGGTTATTAGGCCGAATCATTATAAATCAAAAAAAAGTAGCTGGATGGGCTACCTGTTAGATACTTTGCTCATATTCTTTTATTTTTCGATATAAGGTCGCCTTCGATAATCCTGTATTCTTGCCAAACTGTACGGCTGTTTGATTTCCTTCTTTCCAGTTGTCGTATTGATCTTTCCAATTCTCAGGTAAAGCTATTGTTGGTCTGCCAAACTGAACGCCTTCTTTTTTTGATAGTGCGATACCCTCTTTTTGTCTAATTTTAATGTCTACTCTTTCCTTCTCAGCAAAAGCTGATAATAAAGTTAGGATGATATCTGATATAGCTCTCTGCATAACGTCCGTTGTGTCTTTGGTGTTTAACATCGGTTCATTTATAAATTCTAGGCTGATACCCTCATTGGCAAAGTATGCATATTCGTTTTTAATGTCCTCATAAGAGCGTGACATACGGCTGATCGAATCAAATATGATTGTATCGCCTGTACGTGCTATACCTTTTAACGCTTGATATTGTGGTCTGTTGGTGTCTTTTCCGCTTGCCTGGTCGATAAACATTTCACGTTCGCCGATGCCTTTTTCAATCATCTTTTCAACTTGCCTACCCTCATTCTGATCCTTGCTTGAAATTCGAATATACGCAAATGTTTTTGTGTTCATATTAACCGCCCCTTTCTCTTATTCGTTATATTCATTATATGATAAGTGCATCAAATAGTATGCTTGATTATGATACGCATCAAAAGTTGTTTAAACACTATATGATACACTTATATTTTGAATAAGAAACGCTTAGGTAATGGCTTTCAATTTACGGTCGAAAGTGTTTCAATATGTGTACATTACGATACAGCCAGTTCCATCTCTGGTGATTGCTTAGGGTCACTATTTATCCCCAACTAGACACACATAGGTTATGAAAGAGTTATTCCCTAAGAGAGATACATGCCATAGTAATAGCAGTAGTAGATTATTATCCATTGTTCCTATCCCCACTATAAATCTTCCCCAATTATTGTTTTCAGATCAGGTGTATTCTATCGATAATGGTCTAATAATAATTCGAGAGGATGCAGTAAATACCCCTTAATTGATTATTATTGATTATTTCCCTGTTTGCTTACTTTTGAATGAAGGTGATAGCGGTAAATTACGTCCTAACTGGTGTTGTTTCTGTTTATTAATCACGGGAGTGTTTTTGTCTCGTAGAATGGTTTGTGCGCTGAACTGTTCCTCAACTTGCATCAGATTACAACTCGTCGCTAACTGTAAAGTCCCCAGACGTGCTGTGATCGCCCTGTATGCGGTCAGAACATGCCTAGATCACGGACAGACTCGCGTATCTCTTCATCACGTATACCGATATAACGGCGCGTCATTCGCTGCGATGAATGATTAAGTATTTCCGATAATGTTACGATGTCTTTCGTCTTCTTATAGTAGAAATAACCGAATGTTTTACGTAGAGAATGCGTTCCGATGAAATCCCAGTCAAGCAAATCAGCGGCCTTGGCGAGCGCCCTATAGCCCTGTGTAGTCGTTATATGACCGCCTTTAGCCGATGCGAATAGGTAGCCCTCCGATGGTTGCCCGTCTAGGTAGTCGGCTATCTCCGGCATGATGTCGTCAAGATAGACCTCGCGCAGCTTCTTCGTCGTACCTTCCTTGACGAGAACGCTACTACGCCCCTTAACGTCTTCTATACGAATCTGTACGATATCGCCTATTCGTAGCCCCGTTGATATTCCGAGTTTGAATAGAAGAACGTTGCGATCTGCTGTCAACGGTGACGCTAGAATTATTGCCTTGATAAACTTCTCTATGTCCTCGGTCGTTCTAATCGGCTGTACGTTTTGCATGAATTCCGCTCCCTTTCCGATGTACGGTTATGTCGCCGGAATGACTATACCATACGTCGAAATAGAGCACAACTACTAAATGCGATATCTACGCGATTCCCGATGTATTCTTTAGGTATTATGTTACATTCGCTGGAATGATAAAAAAGACAATTACCCCGAAAAAGGTAATTGCCCTTTGATGTACGCGCTAAAAGAAAATGACAAAGGTGTCGACAACACTCCTTGTAGCATTATTCTATGCTCGAATGTAGATACAAATGTTATGACACTTGAACTAAAATATATTTTAAATCTCCGCAATAGCACTCCTTAAAACGATTAAACTAATAATTCGACATAATTTGCAAAAGCGCTTAACAATAGTCGGAATAGCATGTATACTTACTTAAAAGGAGTAGGTATTGTTGGATGATAAAGGGGTTTCTTTATACGATAGAATGCCAGTTCAAATGTTAGCGGGTTTTTATTACCATATTAACAAAAACATAGATAATGGAATATTATCTAATGCCATGTACCATGAAATAAATCTAATTAAACGGGTAGCTGCAAAAAAAGGGATCTCATTGACTCACCTATATGAACGAGGTTCGCTTATGAAATGATATACATAGGTCTCATTATGATCAATTCTTTACAGGGAACTATCAAATGCCAACACATAAGCAAGTTGGAGGGCACTGTGATAGGTACACGGTGTATCCCCTATCTATAAGTGGCTATCATATAATAGAGGTGTCATATCAGCCACTCAGTAGCCCCGTACATCACACGCAACAGCAGGCGAACGACAACAGTAGGGTAACCGGATTAAAAATCAACCACGATTTGGCAGGATTGTCTTACGGTTAAGGTAATTTATATTACTGTTTTCATTAAAAATAAGTGTTTCCGAAGTCATGACTATAATCAATTGTTTTATTTTTCTTGATTTCGATGGTAGTCCATTGACTCTCGATAACTAAGATTAAATAAGTGGAAAGCATATTCTAATATATAGCTCGTAAAGTTCTCGAATGATGACGAGCAAAGGAGGTATTTCCCCACTATTTGATCATTGTTGACTAATACGGTACTTGCTATACTTTAAGACAAAAAGGCGGCGTTATGGCGGTATTTTTACGTCTTTACGGGTTCTTGTTTGATTTGTCTCGGGAGCTTAATGACTCGCAACATAACAAGAACAAGCGTTCATTTGTGCTTTAAGTCATACATAAAATAGAACGTGTCCAGTTGGTAGCTGGCACGCTCAAATATTAGCAGACGGGCATCTTGTAACTGTTGTAGTTGGATCGCTACTGCATCTACTTTCTTTCTGCTGTACGCTCCAGGGATTAAGTCGTCAAAGTCGATTAGTTCCGCCTTACCTGGTTCCAGTAGCTTTGTAAGCTTATTAACTAGCTTGTTCATATGTGCAGCCTTTCCTCGATGCGACTTGAGTGACAATTCCCATAGTAAAGTCATTGTGTTGTTGAATTTGAGCGTTAAAAATACCGATACTAACGTACGTTGTCCTATAAACAATAGATATAAGTGCCGCCGTCCAACAAGCAAGCTTGTTAGACTACGTGCCATCCCGAGGAGTACACTCAGGATAGCAACATTGTTCTTTAATTTTAAATTAAAATACCACTTTTATGGAGTAAGCTCTATATAAAGCTTACTCCATATTTTTGGTACTTTTACCCAAGTCTACTTCTCTAATAATTTCCCAGTACGAAACCCTTTTCTTCTTGCCATCTTCTTTCGCGTTACTTCTCTCTGAAACAATAGTAAAATTCATATCGTTTTCTTTGAAATATGCGTTTAATAAGCTAATCCCTTTTTGAATTCGGCCACGCGCATCTTTAAGTGATATTTGCTCAATCAATTCTTTCTGATTCTCTTTGAATAACTTTTCACCTACTATCCCATCAAGATAAATTTCTAAATTCCGCTTCTTTTCCTCTACATCATAGACTGAGAAGTGACCTAGTTTGAAGATACTTTCAGTTAAATATCTACAATATGGATGTTCTCCACTGAACTTTTTCACTCTATAAATCTCATTGATGTCAGCACGAATCTTAAAGAACATCAACATATTCAATCTCTTTTCTATTCCATTTTCAATAACCTCGTCATAGATAAGATTGTCATTTAACTTCCTGTAACTTCTGTGTACCAGCTTCCTTTGCCCATGCTCAAGGAAGTATTCTGCCATTTCTATTTTATTTTTCCCATGTGTTTCCATTCCTCCAAGCTGCTGTCGACCCAGTGCTTTCACATAGAGATTAATATAATCATCCTTGTCCCTAAGTCGTTTCCTGCCGATACATTGGACTATTGTTCCTGTATCCTTCATATCTACTACAACATGATTCGAATCATCCATAACAAGATTGACACCTGCGTCTAAAACCGCTGTCGTGAAGAGAATTAATTTCCCTTCAGTTGAATCTGTATTTCCTTCTTTATCAACTTTGTCAAAGCCTTCATTTTTTAGAATATCTTTTATTTGCTGTTCATCTACATATTTATAATACCTATTACTATTGCCACAATTGAATATTGAATAATCCTTATACTTTTCATAAAGCTTATATGCCTCAGTTGCAGATTGTATGAAGAATATAGCTTTCTCATTTCGTTCAATTGCTTGCTTCACATATTCCTCAAGAGTTGCAACATTGTAGAAGAATTGAAGTTTCTTAATGAAATTGAAATCATTAGGCAGCTCATAATCATTGGTAGTTAATCCTTTATACTTCTCGTCCTTTAGATAATATTTCATTCGATCATCTGTTGCACTCATGAAAATTCGGATAGCATTAGTTTGTTCTAAGATAGCATTGAGAGATAAATCCGTATAATGGTTAAATTCCGCATCCGACATGAAGAAATGCCACTCATCACACACAATAAAATCATAGTGTCCAAGTTCATATGTGTTTCCACTTTTTTTAACCGCTTCAATGGATTGATAAGTTCTAATGTCAATCACATCTGTCTTATTTGCCTCTTTAATCTCATCTAAAAACTGATCCGTACAATTACGCCGATGAATCAGCATTAGAATCCTTTTGTTATCACGTTTAGCAATTGCATACAGAATATTTTTGATGAAATACGATTTACCTGCCCCCGTACCTGCTGCAATTGTGATAATGTCGCCTTGCTTCCACTTGTTAATTTCTTCAATCGTGACTACCTCTGATACCCTCATAGTAATGATACCTCTCCCTTAGCTCTAGTATTTTATTTTCAATGTACATATGTTAATAATCTTCTTTATATCGCTTCAATAAAGGAGTGCTTCTTGCTCTTGACATCTCACATAAAACTCCGAGAAGAAAGAACTTCCAATTTAGGGATTTCCTTTTATACTAGTTATTATCTTGGCAGATAGCGGAAACGTCAATAAGGTATTGAAAATTCTTTTTATTTTATTTTCATCACTAAGTGTTGCTGCCCAAAATTGATATAATGATCACATATCTTTAGGCATCTTGTCAGAGAATAAAAAAGAACCCAATCTAATAAAAGACTGGATTCCTTAAATTTAAGCGTTGTACTATGCATTAGGAACCTAATATAGATACTTTATCAATCTTGACATGAATGCTATTCCAAAACTTCTCCTTAATCCACATTGTCAGTTCCCTGCAATCCTCATTTGCTGAAATACTGTATCAAGAGCTGCCTCGATTAACATTCCTTCTCGTTCTAATACTTTAACCTTCGCTCTCGCTGCATGACCACGAAAGGAAAACGATTTAACTAATATTTTCAGTTTGAGTCACATAAAAATACAATAGTCAATAATTATTTAATTTCTTCGTTGACGATTTCTGATCTTGCCTCGATAATAGTAGTATAGAGGTTAAACCATAATTTGGAAGTTGCATCTTCGCGGAGTTTTATGTGAGATGTCAGTTGGAAAATATAACAAGAAGCACTCCGAAGAGTTACATATTGTAGAATTTATTTAATGGGGGGATAAATATGGAGATTACTATTGAATTAATTAGAGATAATTTACTTGAAACATTTAAAGAGAAAAATATAGCATACTTAGCACTTACAAGTAGAAGTGAAGGGACTTTCAGAGATTTATTTGCTGATCATATGCAAATAAAGTATTTAAGAGATCACATACTTGTGTCCAGAGAGTTTAAAATTGATAATCCTATTCCAATAAATCAATTAGCATTCTATGCTAATATAAATGACTTTTCAGTAGAACCTGGGGAGCCAAAATTGGCCTTTTCAAAAACTTCAGTTGATTTACTAATTTTTAAAATGACTTCCAATTTAGAAAAGTTAGCCTTTTTGGAATTTGGTTGGAACTATTCTACTGAGTATCTTAAGAGATCGCAACAGATTCGTAATAAAATCCAAAATGATTTCGGTAAGAATATATCCGCCTTATATGCAGAAAGTAAGAAGACAAAGGGTACTTTACATAAAAACCCTAAGTTCTTTCAAATCATGTTTATTGTGGATTTCAAGGTGAAAAACGGCTTAAAAGAAGAGGAGGCACACAGAAAGTATAATAAAATTATTAAACATTTATTCGAACATAGGCCTGATAGTAATGGTCTTTTTAGAGAGATGACATCGCTTGATAAATTACAAATTACCAAAGATTATAAATTATTTTTAGATACAATGCGGAAGAAGGCATATATAGAAGAAAATAATCCTAAATTCAATTTTAAATTTAAAAGTATAGAAAGTGGAAAATTAGGTAAATCATGGAACTTTATGGACTTCGAGGTACAAATGTACTATATCATCATTGAGAAAGAATGGTGTACTTGTGATTCCCCTTCTAATTACATCAGATGGAAACCTATATGTATTAATTGTAATAAAGAATCGTTAGAAAGTTTGTACCAAGACTTGAAATCCGTTTCGAAAATCAAACCTGAAAAGCGAATTGAAACATTGATATCGAGTAATAAAGGACTTTCAAAATACGATATTTTTCTATACTTTAAAGATGATAACAAAGTTACTGAAGTTATTATTGAAAAGACCCTGAAATCTTTAATAAACAAAAAATTATTAAAAACAGTAGTTAGAGATTCAGAAATTTTCTATACTTATTCTGCTCGCTAATTACACTGGCGTGGATTTAGTTTTTAAATTTCAAAACTACTTCGTCAATTATCGTTTCAGATATTTCACTTCATAACTGATATCATTACCAGTTATGAAGGTATTTGAAAGACTGTTTCTCTATTCGGCTATCGTATATTGTTTATGCAATACAAAAAAGCAGACTTATAAATTAGATTTGCTTGATTTTTTGTACCCTGTTATTTTGAATATTATATGCTACAAGACTTTACAGTCCAAGGGAGTTTTTTAATAACTCCTTATGTTCCTCATTGCCTCCCAACCAAAGAACGTTTTGATGACCATCCTTTCCAAACCATAAACATAAATCTATATGCTCAATATCATTTTTGACTCTTCCCACCTGACGGAGAGGGATTACTTTCCCATCCTCTGTTAGCCCCGTTCCCGTTAAACTGATGTAAAGATCGTGCATATTAACCATGTCATTTAGATTTACAAAAGCTAAAACATTTGGTTTTGAATGATCTTCATTTACACTCTTGAATTGCTTAACAGCTTGTCTAAATTTAGTTTCAAGAGCATTTTCTGATGGATCATTTCCATCAATAATTATCCCGGGCTCCACATTATCCAAGAAATTATCTGGGTTAATAGTTTTTTCTTCCAGATAAAATAATAGTTCATTGCGCATGTTATCGACTTCAAAATCGGGTGTTTTTTCATCACCTTCTTGAATTTTTTTAGGTTTAAGTCCTAACTGACTTAAATATTTTGATACAAGCGTTTCTCCAAACGTTGCCATAGTAGCCTCCTAATATATATTTCCTCATGGAATACTATACCATTAACATTGAGAGTTTTTATAGTCTATTCTACCGATTAGTAAAGTAGTAAGCGTAACTGAATTTTCTAATACAAGCCATTAATTGAACGAAATAAATGAATGTTGCATAAGTCCTCTAACTGGTAATCTCCAAATCCCTTCGATTCATCGCCCTAGCAACCTTAGAAAGACTTGCCCCGTCTTTACTTAGGAATCATAATAAAGGAAAAACTCATATATATTTTTAAAAATAAAATTACAAACGCTATGCTTTGTATCATATAGAGGCAAATAGATATGTTATTAGAATTCTATAGTTTAAATCATCTGCCTTGCACCCTAGGTTATCGCTACGTTAAACGCTTTTTTCTAACAACAATTCAATATATTTTTTTAATTCATGATTTATATGATCTTTAGTTATATTTATCATCACACTTTATATAATTGACGGTATTCGTCAAATGCTTCTAACTTCTCATTCTTTGTATAAAGGGTAAATATCATCCCATTTCTGTTGGCTTTGAAGATATATGAGATACCTTTATCTCGTAAAAAGTGACTCATAGCGACTGTACAGAAAAAAAGAAATGTTGGTTGAGTAGTCATGCGGACTCTCCTTTTCTTAGTGATAGCATCACTTTTGATTGACTGAACGCTTCTGAAGACTTCTTTCGGTTGCATCCTTTGGGAAATGGTTGTTGTATCTTTCTTCTATGGGCCTCTTACCCAAGCTTCACGACTTTTCCTACTCTTAAATGTACCAAGTTTCACATCATACTTTTCAGCTAATGTAGCAAGGATTATTTTTATTGTTTCCCACTCTTTCTTAATCTCTTCCCAGGCACATCACATCACCGTCCACCTCCGATATTTTAAGTATGAAAAAAACACCCACAATTCGGGTGTCTCAATTGATAATATTCTGGTTCGACATTTTGCTTAGCACAGACTTAAAATGCTCCAATTTCACCTTTAATGAATATGATATGCTTCTCATTTGAGTAGCATCTACTTCCATCCCTATTTCATTATAAATTCCACTCAATTCTTCATAAAGTCTATCCGATAAATTAATTCCTCTATTCTCAAAAATCCAGTTTTTGTCTTTTATTTCAGCCATGTATTTATCTAATTCTACTAAATCTCCATTTAAATCGTACCCTACTAAATCATCAACCCTTTGATATTTAGAAAAAACATTTTGAAATACCTCGGTTTTACTCCTTATTTCAACAATAGCAGCTATTCTGTTTTTACTGGTAATATTCCCAATCATTTCACTCTTCATTTTCTCAATATTATCTTCGATTTTCTTAGCGTTATTTTCGGACTTTTTAGAGCTATTTGCATAATAAACCGAAACTAACGCAGCTAATAAAGTAAATCCAGCGCCCACAAACTCTATAGTGGATGTTACATTTCCCATTAATAAACTCCAAGCAATTCGATGAGCTGACGCTTAGTAAGGTTATGATCATCAAAACTATTATATAATTCCAACATACTTCTGTATCTTCCCAGCATCGGGCAATGACTATTGAAATCGGGGTATTCTTTGTCATTTACCAATTCAGGGAATCTATCTTTATCTATTATAAAGTAGCGAGTGTACATCAACAACTTTATCTCTTCAAAATCATTGGCGTCAAAACCTTTAAATTTAATATCAAATTTACTGTCAATTTCATCTTTTTCATGAGTACTTAAGTTTTTATGGGAAAATGTGATTGATCTGTACATACTTAGAATATCAAGTACTTCTCTTGATTTTTCTTCGGGTAGCTCATCTTTGTTAACGAATCTTTCAAATATCTCATCATAATGTATTTCATAACCTTCTTCTATAGCCTTTCTGTCCACTTCGTAGTACTCTTTTTCATCAGGGTATAAACTTTCTAAGATTTTAAATTGATTTGAAAGCATAAGTCTTTCAACTATAGTCAATTTCATTTTTACCCACTCCTTCATGACAACATTCGCCATATAAGGTGTAAATCCTCTAAACATCATTAATATCGACCCTATGTATCGGGGCTGGTAAGAGGGGTTATGTCGCACGCTCGCACGCACCCCACAAGGCATTCGCCTTTTACGACATAAAAAAACATCTCCGAAGTGATACTTAGCTAGTTAATTTAGATACACTTTCCAATAGATGCAAAGGAAGATGCTCGATTCGAACCTTACCTCCTTCCGGTTGCATGTTATCGAAATTAATAATGCAAGGAGTTCCAGGTTGTCCTTTTAAAGGCTCTATCATTTCTTCTAGAAAACCAACGCTTTCGGTTAATTCAGGAAGTCTAATTTCTATCAAAACTAGGTGTATTCTATTGATAGATTGCTGCAATTCCTCAAAATATGGGTTTACCACAAAGTAATGAGGCAGCTGGATAATTTCACTTTCCACAAGTAAACTCCACGAATCGTAGTTACTAAGTAAGGAATCCCTGTTAAATTGAACTTTAAACTCTTTAACGCTACCTCCGTTTGCCTTATCCTCCCTATCAGTTATCGTGAAATTCCCAACCGGCATACCGCAATGTTGAGAGTAATTCCTTAATTTATAAAGAAATCTATAGGAGAAATGAGAGTCATACTCATTCGAACATGCAGATTTAAATATTTTAACTTGGTCAGCATTTTTTCCGTATGTTCTCTTTAAAAGAGCTTCTGTGTGATCCAAGTAAGTTCTGAATGAAGATAGATAATTAAGAATACATCTATTGATTTTCAACATTATTATTTCAAGGTTCATCCCACCATTATCTAGCCTTCGAACATGATCGCTCATGCATTTTTCTATTGTTAGAAAAATATCATCAAAATTCAAATTAACAATGGTGTGTAATTGTTGGTCTATCTGGAACTCTGCAATTTTTCCTGTGTGCTTTTTATACTGAGTGTACATTTCATCAGTCAATTCATCTAACCCAGTGAGATTACTCTTTCCCATCAATCCTATACTCCAAGCCACGTCCTCGCCCCCTGTTACTATTATTAACTTCTGCACTAATAACAAAAATCCTCTATTATGTGGCAGATTGAGGCGCATAAAGCAAATGACTCACGCTCACAAAAAGAAGAGTTGGACGCACTTCCAACTCCCCGACCTACCTTCCATAGTATCACCGAATTTTATTTCATGAAATTATGGAACATCTGGCACATTTGGCACTTCTGGAACATTTACCATCTTCCGGATAACGGTCTCTTGGATTCTTTGAATATTCGTGTTAGAAACCCCATGTGTCGCCCGATCAAACGTAATCATATAAATCTGATCCTGCACTATTTTTATCTTCGGCTCATAATCACTAATCTTCTTCCACCGCTTCTCCCTTCTCGAAAACTCTGATAAATAGGATCGCTATGACCATGACCACCTACCGCTTTCGGCATGGCCGCTTCTAATCCATACTGTGCTGTCAAATTCCCGCCGATTTCATTTAGACCTTCCCGCATCACTTTCACCGAATTTATCATCCAGTGATAATCCTTCAACAACTGCTCAATCTGCTTCTCCGTCATAAGCCCGCCCCCTATTTATCGTCTACGGATTGCCCCATTTTCCCGATTGTACATCTGTCAATTAGTACCCATCAATTCAGCCCATTCCCTATCTGTCAGCTGTTCCGACGACGCGCCCCTTGTCCTAGTATTCTTTTCTTCTACATCTCCTGTACGAGCATCAGAAATCCCTCTTTCAACCAGTTCCGTTTGGGACGATTTCACTTCTCTCACTCCTTATTTTTGAAATAAAAAAAGAGGACAACAAATGACACAGCGCAATACTGTAATCAATCGTTGTCCTCTGGTTGGCCAGGGGGACTATTTTAATTTAATTTTTATTTGTCGAAGTTCACTTTCCGCTTCAGAAATAAATACTTTAACATTTTCATGGGCATGTTTTATCGTAGATAAATTTATTTTAAATTCATCATAATGACTGCTCCAATGTATATAATCAGTCCTAGTAGGCTTCATTAAATCGTCAATCAAAAATTCCACATCGAACTGCAGAACCTTAACCGCTTCTTTTGCAACTATATAAGTATGATAATGCTCATATGGTAAGGCGTGGTAGTTGAGTATTGATATTTCTCTAGAAATTATTTCAATATTTTTCAAGTAGCCTTTCGCAAAGTCAATAGTCCCTCTTTGAAAAGCACCCTCCCTTAGATCGTCGTGCGATATTTTCGACTCTAATTTTTCACCGAGTTCTATAATGGCGTTTGTCCTAGCAACGAAATCTGCGCCTATTTTCAAGTGGGCATTAATATCTTGTCTCTGCTTATATAAACTATCATGCCTTAATTGCTTTTTAACTGACAAAATTGTAAACATCCCTGCTAGAAATGCTCCTAAAAATGCCCCAATTAACGTTCCCGTACCAGTTAACCACGCATCTGGCGTAACACAAGACCAAAAACCTATACAGGATTCTTTCAAAATTCCTCCCCCTCTTCCCTCCGCATCCGTCTCACTTTTCCCTGATGCGTCACAATCCTATATTCACCATGCTCCGGAAGCTCCCTAACTTTCGCAATACCCTCCGAAATCACTACCACACAGTTCATTGGTAGTTCCATTATACCAATTCCTAACAATAATGCATCCTGACAGATGTTCCAACCTGAGGATTCTTATGATGGCTGACATTAATTGTCGGCTTTTTAATTTGTCCAATTTTAATAAACGCATAGCTTAACTGGGACAACATAATCCATAAAAGCATCAGCAAATATAGACTTATCAATCAGTTCCTTTAAAACACCTGAATAATAGCCTACAATATTGCGTATCATCTTCTTTTTCGTTTCTTGTGTCGTTATGTTTAACGCTCGTAGCTAACTGTGAGAACATATCGCCTTTATTTTCATGAATACTGAATCTCATTATTCAAGTTGACTGTGATTTGTACACTCCATAGAGCTCTCTAGCAAGTTTTGCGTCATTCCCTACTGTTGGTTTCAATAGAGATTTCAAACGCTCTTAAAGAGTCCTAGACGGCTCTGGGCGGTACGCATCATGTAATGATAGATTTTTATTCTCTTTAGTTACTAAAAATTTTAGAGATAACGTATCGCTTTCGGATTTGGACGCTTGGTGACTTGGCGTATCTACCCTCTTATTAAAGGAGCACCCACTTGTTTATAGGCGTAGTTAAACAAGCCTTGTCTAATCATATTTTTTTCGATATAAGTAGGCAATACAAAATGAGTGCTCTTTTTAGTTATAGTTGAGTGCTTCATTATGTTGTGAGAACTGAAACGGTTTTACAAGAGAAGGTGCTTCCAACACCTCTAGGCTCTTTTTTTCATTTATCCCGTTTATTCAAATTCATTAATGGACTGTGCATCCTTCCCATCTCTACAATTTTCTCATCTTGAATTGAGTCCAAATAAATTTTTGTTATATCCATAGTCGAATGACCTAAAAGTCGGCTAAGCGTATAAACGTCCAACTTCATTCTCAGCTGTTTTTGTGCAAAATAATGGCGCATAGTATGAGGTGAACATCTAATACTCTTCCTAACGTTTGCACGCTCTCCTGCAATCCTTACAACCCGTTCCAACGCTTCAACGGTCAATGGTAGACTTCGATAAGAAACAAAGTAGTTACTGTGAGTGAGAAGCTTGTCCTTGAAATAAAAGTCTTTCATACGTTCGTACTTAATCATGTTTTTCTTCAAAATCGGACTAATTGGAACATATCTTTCTTTTCTTCCTTTTCCTTTAATTTTTATATTCGTATCTAAAATGTCTATATGCTCAATACCAATTAATTCTGATGCCCGTATGCCCAAATCAGCGAAAAACATTAAAATCATTTTATTCCTCATATGCATCCATGAAGTAGGTTTGTAGACTTGAATCATTCTTCCTATTTCAGCATCATCAAATGTGTGAATAACTGTTTTCTCTTGCTTTAACCAACCCACTTTAAGACATGGGTTATTTTCTTTTGTAATGTAATTCTCATCCATACAATAATTAAATAATGTTCTAATATTTCTCAGGATCCCATTTATATAAGTTGCCTTTCTATCTATCTTCTTCAAATACATGAAATACGATTTAATATGCTGTGCTTTAACTTTTTCTAATTCAGTAATGTTGAAATCGGCTTCTATAAATCTAAAAAAAGCCAAATTGTTGTTTTTATACCCTTTAATCGTTCGAGGTGAATAATTCTTAACTTCGATATCATATAAATATTCTTCTAAAATATCCTCCAACAACAAAAAAGACACCTCCTAATAAGATTGTTTTTCAACAATACTTGTAGGAAATGTCTTTAATTGAATGTCATAAGTTAAAAGGCTAATTTTCAGCGTGTATATCGTAACAAAATGAGATTACATGCTGAAAATTAAAACTAAAAACCTTTTAAAATCCTTGGTACATCAACGTTTTGCAGATTTAATCTTTCAATTCTGCATTATGGTAAACGTCTTGAACGTCGTCGTTATCTTCAAGGACTTCTAGCATTTTTTCAAACTGCTCTTCATCTTCTCCGCTTAAAGCGGTATACATAGAAGGGATCATCTCAATTTCTGCAGAAATAAAATTGATTCCTTCCGATTCAAGTGTTTCTTTTACTGTTAAAAAATCTGATGGTTGTGTGATGATCTCAAAGCCATCTTCCGTTGAATCGATATCATCAGCCCCAGCTTCAAGCGCAGCCATCATGACGGCATCTTCATCAGTGTTGTTCGTCCGTTCAATGAAAAGACGTCCCTTGCGAACAAACAGGTAACCTACTGAACCCGCTTCTCCAAGATTACCGCCATTTTTACTGAAACCCACCCGAACATTCGGAGCAGTCCGATTACGATTTTCTGTTAAACAGTAAACGAGAACAGCCACTCCACCGGGGCCGTATCCCTCATAGATGACTTCTTCATAGTTTTCGTCTGCACCCGACCCACTTGCTTTATAGACCGCACGTTTAATGACATCATTCGGAACATTGACGCTTTTTGCTTTTTCAATAGCCAGGCGAAGAGCTGCGTTCGAATCCACATCCGGACCACCTGTTTTTGCCGCCACAAAAATCTCTTTCGACATCTTTTGAAACACCTTACCGCGTTTTGCATCTTGTGCACCTTTACGATTTTGTATGTTTTTCCACTTCGAATGCCCTGCCACCTGACATTACCCCCTATATGTTAATCCGCTCTATATCATACCATAATTTCGGCCAATGAGAGAGTGCGGATTTTGTAAAAGGGATTAGCTGTTTCGCTTGCCTCTCCCTAGCTGACGGTGTCAGGGAAAAGAAGTGTAGCCATTCGCGGAGCAGTTCATTTGGAAAAAGAAGCAACGTCTTTGATGCATGATCGAGCTTTTGCAGTGAAGGTTGTTCATCAAATAAAAAATCAATATCATATCCGATTTGGGGAAGCACACGATGTATCCAAAGGGCAATTTCAGTACCCGCTGGACCAGTGCTTGCCAAATCGAAATCGATAAAACGAATACTCCCTTTTCTATCGCGAAGAATATTATGATGGACGACATCCCCATGTAGCAACGTTCCATCCAAGTTGTCTTTATAGGTTTTCTTTACTGAGCTAATCGCGTTTAATGCATAAAACAAGATTTCATCGACATAGCCTTTTCCAATATACGCCTCACATGCTCCGCCAATTTCGCGGAATCGACTTATCCGATCTTCCCACTTCGCGATGAGTGGGTACGGATGTAAATAAGGTGAGGCATGCCAGTCGAGTTGTGCATTCGTTTCATGAAGAGCATGAAGAGCAGCAAGCGAATCTGTACGATCTGCTCTTTTTTTAAAATTAACTGCTTTAGCGCCATCCAACCAAGGTTGAACAAACGTCAGCTGATTTTCTTGCTTAATAACATCTACAACATGTGGAAACGATACAGATCGGAGTGCCTGATGTATACGATGTACTTTCATGGCAGTGGAGCTGGAATGGTAACGTTTCACCGAAAATCGATTTCCGTCTTTCTCCAACTTCCACACATTATCTTTTATTTTTTCTAATTTCCCGTCCGGCCCCATAGGCCTTTCAATACGCTCCATACCAGTTCGGTCCGTTATAAGGCTGAGCCATTCCGCTATGCGGTGCTTGTTGCATGCATGTAGGGCATCCACATGGCTGCCCGTAATATAGCGGAAGCATCATTGGCTGGTGACATGGTTGTTGTTGGTGGTGATGATGGTGCTGTTGCTGTTCGTTACATCCTGGGCACCCACATCCGCATCCAGGCGGTGGACTCGGCTGTTGCATGGGATAACCGAATTGTGCAGGATTCCATTGTGTTTCAGCCGCTGGTGAAATTAACTGCGGTATATAGCTTTGCTCAGGAGGACACGGAACAGGTGGCTGTAGGTCAAATTCTGGTGATTCGTCAAACATTAATGCGGGTGCAACTGGCTGCTCATCTGGGCACATAGCAGCGTGCGGCATGACAAAACCAGGTGATTCTGTGGTCATAAACTCTGGTGATTCCATTAATTTCCATTCCTCAATAAGAGGACTTTCTTCTAACTCCATTATAGGTTGCTGAACGGGGAGGATTGGTGATTCCAGTTCAGGCATCGGAAACTGTGTTGATGGTAATGGCATTTGCATTGGCGGAGTAGCATGGTGCATTGGTACCTCCGGACATTGCATCGCTTGAATTTGACCTGAATGCATGAACGGATAACAATCCGCATCATGAATTGGCATCCAGCCACACGGAATCCCTATAATTGGCTGTACGAATGTAGGCATCTGACACGGCTGTACAGGCATTGGCATTGGCATTGGCATTGGCATCGGCATCGGCATTTGCGTTTGCGTTTGCGTTTGCGTTTGCATTTGCGTTTGCGTTTGCGTTGGTGCTGGCATCGGCATCGGCATTGGTGCTGGCATCGGCATCGGCATTGGCATTGGTGCTGGCATCGGCATCGGCATTTGCATTTGCGTTTGCGTTTGCATTTGCGTTTGCGTTGGTGCTGGCATTGGCATTGGTGCTGGCATTTGAGCTGGAGGTGCTGGTATCGGCGGCTCCATTTGCGTTGGAGGCAATGTTATCGGTATAGGTACTGGAGTCGGCGCTTTCGGCAACGGCACTGGAGCCGGTGGTTTCGGCATCGATACCGGAGTCGGCGCTTTCGGTGTCGGTTTTACTTCCGTTTTTGGATGTGGAGGCACATGCCCCTTCCCTTTTTCAGGTTGCTTAACGTGTTCTTTTTTTTCACCTTTCATTTCTTGCTGTCCTACATTATGGTGTTTTTTGGGTAGGAATATTTTCATTCCAGGTACAATATAATCCGGATTGGCAAGATGCGCATTCACCCGCTTTAAATCTTCGAATGGGATACCGTACTGACGCGCAATCTTCCACAGCGTATCCCCTTTTACCACAATATGGACTTCCACTTAAAAAATTCCCCCTTCCATCAACTCATCGTATGAACGGACGCCCGTCTGTGTGACGCTAATTTTAGACGAGATGTCCTCTCTAACCATGTATATGCTGGAATGAGTGGTTTATTCAAAAGGAAAGCGGAAACGACCGGGTAGATGCGACAGGCATAAGAACAGAAAAAACCGGCACTGTCATTTTAAATGACGTGTCGGCAGTTGGTCATATGTATAATAAGATCCGAACGAATTGACAGAACAGTTTAGTGCAGCGAGTTCTTCCAGTGCACCCTTCATCATCGGATGTTCATCAGATTCCATTACATCAATGATAAAGAAATAGTTTCCAAGCCCTGTCTTCATCGGCCTCGATTCAATTTTACTCAAATTGAGCCTGCGCCATGCAAAAACGGATAGTACCTGATGCAGTACCCCTGAACGATCATCTTCAGGCAGTTTCACCATTAATGTTGTTTTAATTTTTTCGGAATGGCCTTCCATTTCCAATAAACCTTTTCGCAATGACACTATGACAAACCGTGTATGATTAAAATGAAAATCATGTATATTTTCTTCTGCGATATGTAGACCGTATTTTTCAGCTGATAACTCGTTTCCGATTGCAGCAATCTTTTCTCCCGGATTCTCGGAAATATATTTGGCGGCAGCTGCTGTTGACGTTGTCTGAATCAACGGGACACGGCGGTAATGATATTGTAAGTACTTATGACATTGAGCAAGAGCATGAGGGTGGGAATTAATGGATTCTAGTTCATTAATAAAGGGAACTTGAGCTTTATTGACCATGAGATGCTGTTTAACTGGAATTGATGTTTCGGCATTGATGAATAGATCTTTGCCATGAAACAAATAGTCAATCGTCATCGGTACGGATCCTTCCAATGCGTTTTCAAGCGGGACAAGCGCATAGGCAACACGCCCTTCCACCACTGCTTCAATGCAATCCGGTATCGTCGGAAACGGAATCAGTCCCGACGATCCAAATAGATTGTTTGCTGCAACATGTGTGAATGATGCTTCTGGCCCTAAATAGGCAACACTTGGTGTATATTTTCCATTTTCCATCCTATGATTCCCCCATCAGAGTGCACCTGAACTGATTAAAATAACTGAATCAACAAAGTCAGGTGATTTCAACCGTTGCAGGAACTCTTCCATTTTTATAGTCATTTCTGTCACGTCCAGCGACAAGGTAATATTAGCCCGAGCCTGGACCGGTATTGTCTGGTGAATTGTCAAGACGTTACATTTCGCCTCCGAGACAATTTGCAATAATGTCGAAAGCGACCCCTTCCGATCTTCGAGCTGAATGAAAATCGTCAGGATACGCTCGCGTGCAATTGATTCAAACGGGTACACAGTATCACGGTATTTGTAAAATGCACTGCGGGACAGGCCTACCTTTTTTGTAGCATCTTGTATCGTTGATTCCTCTCCGCTTGCCAAAAGCCTTTTCGCTTCAAGCATTTTCAGCATCGATTCTGTCAGTACGTCTTCCCGTACAAGGTAAAACTGACCTTCCCCCAACCGCTTCATAGGATGTCCCCCTCCGTGTGCACCACACATTTTGTAATTGCATCGAATCATAAACCAAGTAGTTAATCCATGAATTCAAATTCAAAATCAAGAAGTCGTACGGTATCTCCGTCTTTCGCACCGCGTTCACGAAGTGCATCATCTACACCCATTCCACGCAATTGTCTTGAGAATTTACGGACCGATTGGTCAAAGTTAAAGTCCGTCATTACAAACAGACGTTCAATTGTATAACCAGACAAGATGAATGCTCCATCGTCATCACGTGAAATTTCAAACTCAGGTGCTTCCGCTTCATGTTTATAAAGAACAGAAGTTTCTTTATCTTCATCTTCAATTTCATGCATGGGGAATTCTGAAGTAACTTCAAGTAAATCGACAACAGCATGAAGAAGTTCGTCAAGACCGCTTCTAGTGAGTGCAGAAATCGGGAAAATCATTGCATCTTCATCGTTCAATTTTTGCTTGAATGCTTTGAGATTTTCTTCCGATTCAGGCATGTCCATTTTATTTGCAACAATAATTTGTGGGCGTTCTGTTAATCGCAAGTTATACTGCTCTAGTTCTTCATTGATTGTTAAGAAGTCCTCATATGGGTCGCGTCCTTCAAGCCCGGACATATCGATAACATGGATAATAACTCGTGTCCGTTCAATATGACGAAGGAACTGATGACCTAGACCAACACCTTGGTGTGCCCCCTCAATTAAGCCCGGAAGATCAGCCAATACGAATCCACGGTGATCATCTGTTTCAACCATTCCTAAATTCGGAACAAGTGTAGTAAAATGATAATCCGCAATTTTAGGTTTCGCCGCTGAAACGACAGACAATAACGTCGATTTCCCTACACTCGGGAACCCAACAAGACCCGCGTCCGCAAGAACTTTCAGCTCTAGATTAATCTCGCGATTGACACCAGGTTCTCCTTTTTCAGACAGTTCTGGTGCAGGATTTGAAGATGTAGCAAATCGGCTGTTACCGCGTCCTCCACGACCACCTTTAGCAATGACTGCTGTCTGGCCATGTTCAACAAGGTCAGCGATAATTGTACCGTCTTCAGCATCCGTCACAATCGTGCCAGGCGGAACTTTGACAACTATGTCTTCTGCATTTTTGCCATGCATGTTTTTACTACCACCATGCTCACCGCGTGGCGCCTTGAAATGACGTTGGTAACGGAAATCCATCAGTGTACGCAATCCTTCATCTACGATGAAAACGACGTTAGCACCTTTTCCTCCATCACCACCTGCGGGTCCACCATAGGCGATGTATTTCTCGCGACGAAAGGCAACCATTCCATCACCACCGTCACCGCCTTTAACATAAATCTTAACGTGATCGACAAACATGTATTTTCCTCCTATTGTCCACTGATCGTGAACGTCCATTGATTGTGTAAAATTGTTTCGTGAACAGTAAAGTTTCCAGTCGCTTTTGGTGCTGGAACTTTGTGTTCCATATTCCCCTGGACATTGATTGTAATTGACCAGCTCGTTAAATTGGCTTGGACATCAATTTCCGTCTTATACTCGGAGGTGGGGTCCAGTGTTTTCTCTCCTACACTGAATACGTTTTCCAAATAGGCTACAACTGATTCATCCTCTGCTTCACGTTTGCCAGAAATAATGGTGGACGTCAGTGTAGCGGAATAGGAAACGTAGAGCCAATTGAATTCAGCTAGCCACGTTTCAACAGCAGGCATTCCAAGCCTTTCCAACATCGCTATCTGACGCATCTGTTCTGTTGTATCCATAATTTTTTGTCTTGCTTCGGGTAGTTTATCGAGGTCGATATAGAGCAAGATTAATTGGAGTTCATTTAAAAAATCATGCCTTGCAAATTTTAGCGCTTGCGCCGTGGTTAGCTCTTTGTTCCCCATTTTCATTCACCGCCAACAATTTTCATGTATATAGTATAGCATCTGTTACCTAGAAATGCGCTAGGCGTTCGCTTATACGCAACAGGGCATTAGAGATGAACACTTTTTTTAGCGTTTGAAAAGAGAAAAAGGACTGCACATTTGTATGCAGTCCTTTCTGTCGTACGTATATTATGCTTCCTGAACTTCAGGGTATACGCTAACTTTCTTTTTGTCACGACCATAACGTTCGAAACGAACGACGCCGTCAACTTTTGCGAAAAGAGTATCGTCACCACCGCGACCGACGTTTTCACCTGGATGAATTTTCGTTCCGCGCTGACGATAAAGGATTGAGCCGCCAGAAACAAACTGTCCGTCCGCGCGTTTTGCGCCAAGACGTTTCGAGTGAGAGTCACGACCGTTCCGTGTAGAACCTACCCCTTTTTTCGATGCGAAAAACTGGAGATCTAAACGTAGCATGTATGCCACCTCCTACTATTTAAGGATAATTTTTATATGTTGCCCATAGTCATTCTCAATCGTCTGCAATGAAACAATCATCGCCTTTACAATCAACTGTGTATCGTGATCGTTTTTTTCACTTTCCGGAAAAATGACTTTCAAATAACCGCCGTCCGATCCTTGTAGAATCTCAGGGGTATTGCCTGTTAGTGCAATGATGGCATTAACAGCACCAAACGATACTGCAGATGCTCCCGCACAGACAAGGTCTTTTCCATGTTCCGCGAAATCAGCGTGGCCCGTCATCTCAAAAGAGTTTATACGACCAGTAGATTGGTTCTTGTTTATGATGATTTTGATCATGCCGGCTTACAGGTTGATACCGTCAATGACGATTTTCGTGTATGGCTGACGATGACCTTGTTTTCTGTGGTAGTTCTTTCTTTTCTTGTATTTGAAAACAGTGATTTTTTTAGCACGGCCCTGTTTAATAACAGTTCCTGTAACTGTAGCACCTTCCACGAATGGAATGCCTACTTTCACGTCTTCTCCACCTACGAAAAGAACTTTGTCGAAAGTGACGACTTCGTCAGCTTCACCAGCTACTTTTTCAATGTAGATTTCCTGGCCTTTTTCAACTTTAATTTGTTTTCCACCAGTTTCAATAATTGCGTACATACTTGCACCTCCTCTTATAAATACAGACTCGCCTTCAAAGGTGATCCTACGGATACTTGTACCTTATCAGTGCGGTTGTAGCACGGGTGCTACAAACATTAACATTTGAATATTACCACGTATATTTTTTTATGTCAATCTATTTAATTTAATTTCTGCAAATGCTTTTTCATATTTTCGGAAACGAAAAACGGAGATGTTCTGAATTAGAAGAAATAGCGCGAGAAGAATGTAAGGTAACGTTTTAGGTAATCCTGAAGTTAACAGGATGATTCCCGCGGAAATGAATAGAATGGAATGTAGAAGAAAGATTGACCTAGTACGATAAATTGATCCTTCAGTCTCAAGCAGTGCGCAGATTGCCTGTCCACCGTCAAGAGGAAGAACAGGAAGTAAATTGAGTAAAAGAAGTGCTACCTGAACCTGTATGACCAGGTCGTCACCGGGAAACGGAATCCATATAGCCACTAAAAAAACTACCAGAGTTGCGAGTGGGCCACTGAGCGCGACGATAATACGATCATTTTTAGAAGCTTCATGACGGTTCAAGAAAACGATCTCACCGCCATAAGGCATGATCGTACAAGATCGAATTCGCATGCCTGTAAAATACGCCGCGACCAGATGCCCCGCCTCATGAATAAGCAGTGATATAAAGATAATTGCATATACGGAAATATTACCTGTTATTATTAAAAACAAGAAAAAAGGCAGGAGAACTGGATGAAGCCTGAGTTTCATTTTTTCCCGCCCGAAAGATATGCAGGTAAGAGGGAAGCTTCGATTCTCACACCATCTTGCTTCACCTTAAGGTAAATTGCACCCTCATCCATCAGAGCCAGCGTGTCCCCTTTTTTCACGGCAGTATACGGCAGTTTATAAAATTCCCCGACGAACCCATACGTCACTTCATCTCCGCCTTCATACAGCACTGTGACGGTCTTACCTGATTCGCGGGTGAAGCCAGTGAATATGACAAGTCCATTATCAATTGCGTCAATCGCCATTGGTTGTGTATAGGACACAATCACTCCATCTTTATAGGGCTGCATTGATTCGTAAGCAGATAAAGGGTCTAGCTGTTGCGGATCTCCCATAACTGCAATTTTGTCTGGCCCCGAATCTTTAATGATCGTTGCCACCCATTTCTTCATCGCCACAAAATCTTTCCCTGACGTGACAAATTGCGTTACAGGTTGTTTGATAACACCAGTATCTTCAAGCTTCGCCACACCCAAAACGCCTAGCGTCAGGACAATTGCTACCATCCATTTCGTTTTCCATTTCAAAAGGTCACACCACCCGTTTTTTTTAGTATATGACGCCTGCGCTGTGAATATTTTGGGTGTGGTAAGAATCCCATGATTTCAGGTAAATATATGTGACCACAGCACCCCTCATAATTAACCTTAATAACACATGAAACCCCCGACACTCAAAGCGTGTTGGGGGTTTCATGTGTTATTTTGAAAATAGAGCTTTCAGTTTTCCAAAGAATCCAGGTTTTCCGGTGTCGATTGACATGAGCGGAACAGATTCTCCGAGAATACGGCGTGCAATGTTGCGATAGCCGACGGAGGCCGGGTTCGATGGATCCATCACGACAGGTTCTCCTTTGTTCGAAGAGGAGATAACACTTTCGTCATCTAAGATAATACCGAGCAAATCAATCGACAAGTGTGTCGTAATATCATTGACGTCAAGCGCATCTCCGTTGTTCATAAGATGTCTTTTGATACGATTGATGATTAGTTTCGGGGGTTCGATGTCCTCCTGCTCAAGCAGGCCGATGATACGATCAGCGTCCCGTACAGCTGAGATTTCAGGGGTTGTTACGACGATAGCACGGTCTGCACCGGCGATGGCATTTTTGAACCCTTGTTCAATCCCAGCCGGGCAATCTATTAATATATAATCATAATCTCGTTTTAGTTCTGTGATTAACGTTTTCATCTGTTCGGGGTTGACCGCGTTTTTATCAACAGTCTGTGCAGCCGGTAATAAAAAGAGTCCGTTTTCAAAGCGTTTGTCTTTCACAAGTGCCTGTTGTACTTTACAACGGCCTTCGATGACATCCACAAGATCATAGATTATACGATTTTCAAGGCCAAGAATGACGTCAAGGTTTCGGAGACCGATGTCGGTGTCAATGAGACATACTTTTTTTCCTTGAAGGGCCAATGCGGTTCCAAGGTTTGCCGATGTGGTCGTTTTACCGACGCCGCCTTTACCAGATGTTATTACGATTGCTTCTCCCACACTAGCTTCCTCCTTTGAATGATGACAGACCAGGCCGAAGAATTCGGAGTTCCTGCAGACGATCAATGGCGATGAAGCCGTTCGGATGCAAATAAGCACATTCCATTTCGGGCTGTTCCGACAATATCGTCAATTCATCAGTCATCGTTTCCATTTTGTCCGCAATCATGAGATGCGTCGCCTCGAGCCATGATGCCGCGATGACAGCATTTGAATTGCCAGTTGAACCTGCGTGAGCGATTCCTTTCAACCTGCCTAGAATATAAATACTGCCAGCAGCAACAACTCGACCATTGGGATTCACATCACCAATGACAACTAAATCCCCTTCAGCTGTAACGACCTGACCTGACCGTACAATGCCGACATAGGTTTCGGATTGGTTTTCAAGCACTTTTCTGTTACATTCATCCATCGTAATAACATCACTTTGGATTTTCGATACACGTAAATTCGGTGAGCCATGAATGGTGTTCATGATTTCTTTCAATTCTTCTTCATCGCAATAGCGCCTGCCTGTATGGACCTGAACTTCAGCAAGCCCTTCCAATCCGTCTTCATCTACTTTTCTACGGAGCTCGGCAATCATGTCCGAATAAGCACATTTGTCGTCTAGCCGAAGAACAAGACCGTCTTTTGTCCCTTTTATCGTTACATATTGCTGTTTCGTCAATTGCGTCACCCCGCATTTTCTTTTACAAAGTTTCGCCACGTAGCTAAACTACCCTTTTGTAAATAAGATTTTTGAATAACCAACCAAACATACCAACGAAAAATGAATTAGCGATAATTGTCGGTATAAGCCTGCCTGATATGAATTCATCCAGTCCAATAGTTGTTAGTGAAAGTAGACTGGCATAAAAGTATGATAATAGTTCGAGAATCATAATTAGGAATAACGAGAGGAACATCACCGTAACAATATGACGGTGGATTTGACGAATAATCAAGCTTGCGATGTAACAAATTAATGGATATAAAAATGCGTATAGTCCAATAATATCAATATGGTACATATCATACAAGAGTCCAAGTATAAATCCGTAAATCAGCCCACGCTTACGGCCGTAATAGACTGCTATAAAGACTAGATAAACGATGACAAATCGCGGGACAAGCGTGTATGTTTCGCCTCCAATTTCAACTGGGGAAAACAGCGTAAATACAGGCTCAAGAAAAAACAACAGCACGGCAATTAGAGGGATGACGGACCGGATCATGATCCTTCCTCCCCCTCAATATCTGCAGTGCCATCGCCATCCGTTCCCTCAACCGTAATTGAAGAACGCTTCGCAATGATTACGTGATCCAACATTGAAAAGTCTGCCGCAGGTCGGATATATGCCAACTTCGTTAATCCATAATCATCTGTCGATACTTCCGTAACTTCCCCAATTAAAAGACCTTTCGGAAAAATACCGCCAAGTCCTGAGGAGATGACTTTTTGTCCGATTTTAACTTCAATACTCGAGTCAATTCGTTTCATGATAAGTTCACTTCGTTCCCGGTCATACCCTTCGATAAGTCCAAAAATACTTTCGCCTGAAATGACAGCAGCAACACGAAAATTGCGATTTTCTGTCGACAATAGTTCCACCGTTGAAGTGAAATCTGTTACTAGAATAACTTTGCCGATCAGACCGTCAGCTGTAATGACAGCCATATTCTTTTCAATGCCGTTTCTTTCGCCTTTATCAATGATAATTTTTTCTTCCCACTGATCAGGATTCCGGGAAATGACTGTTGCATGTATCGATTCAAAGTCATGCAAATCATCTTTTTGATCAATAATATCGAGCAGGCGTTTGTTTTCAGTCTTAATATCCATAAGACCTGCTTGTTCAGAAGCGTATTCACTCAATCTAACTTTTAAATGCTTGTTTTCTTCATATGTATTCAAAATCCCATCAATATTCCCAATTACGTTCGTTATGTAGTGCGCCGGTTTGGAGAATAAAGATTGCCCAAAACCGACGACGTCTTTCACAACTTGTTCTGGAAGGGAGGCGTTCTGCCGGTCTTTGAGGGAGAATGAAATTAATGCAACTAGGACGATAATGCCCACGAGCAATAAAATCAATCGTTTATTTGAAAAAAATCGCGGCATTGCCGATGTCCTCCCTCACTTATCTTCCTTGCATTTTTTTGATCAGTTCAAAATTATCGAGTGCTTTACCCGTCCCGATTGCAACACAATCAAGTGGATCTTCAGCTATGAATACAGGCATTTGTGTTTCATCAGAAATGACTTTATCAAGATTCTGAAGCAACGCACCACCACCTGTTAAGACAATTCCACGTTCCATAACATCGGAAGATAATTCTGGAGGCGTCGTTTCAAGCGTTTTCTTCACACCATCAATGATTTGTGAAATTGATTCACGCAGTGCTTCTGCGATTTCATCTGAAGAGATATCAATCGTTTTCGGAAGACCCGTCAGTAGGTCACGTCCGCGTATTTCCATCTTTTGTGTTTCTTCTGTTACTTTTGCAGAGCCGATTTCAATTTTAATGGCTTCCGCAGTACGTTCACCGATTGTAAGATTATATGTTTTGCGAATATAGCTAATGATCGCGCCATCCATAGTGTCGCCACCGACACGAATTGATTCGCTCGTTACGATGCCGCCAAGAGAAATTACAGCGACTTCAGTTGTTCCGCCACCTATATCGACGACCATACTACCAGTAGGTTCCCAAACCGGAAGATTTGCACCGATTGCAGCTGCAAATGGTTCTTCAATTGTGAATGCTTCTTTTGCACCAGCTTGACGTGAAGCATCTATAACTGCGCGTTGTTCAACGGAAGTAATCCCGTAAGGCACACAAATTAGGACATTAGGCTTCTTCCATGCTCCGCCTGCTGTCTTCGTTGCTTCTTTCATATAATGTTCAATCATCGCTGTCGTTATTTCAAAATCAGCGATGACGCCGTCTTTCATAGGACGCGTTGCCACGATAGATCCAGGCGTACGACCGATCATGTTTCTTGCGGCGCTACCGACTGCGACAATTTCACCTGTATGTGTATTTTTCGCTACTACTGAAGGCTCTCTAAGGACAATACCTTTTCCTTTAATGAAAACTAATGTATTTGCTGTGCCGAGGTCAATCCCGACATCTCTTGATCCAAATCCAAACAATTGTGTTCTTCCTTTCTGCTAAACCGTGTATTACGGCATTCATGAAATCATACACCATAGTATAACGGATAGAAGAACAAATTCACAGCGTAACATGTATCCTCATTTGAATATCGTGCCATTCGACCGATAATTTCAGAATATATTCACATATACCCCTTCTCTTTTAAACTTAAAAACTGGTGGTCTCCGATGATGACGTGATCGAGCATTTCTATGCCCATAATGGAGCCTGCCTCTATTAATCTCTTGGTCACTTCGATGTCTTCTGGAGAGGGCGAAGGGTTACCACTTGGATGATTATGCGCCACAATTATCGAGGCAGCAGAACGTTTTACGGCTTCACGAAATATTTCGCGTGGATGTACTATCGATGAGTTCAAGCTTCCTATGAATATAGTTTGCTTATGAAGGACTTCATTTTTGACATTTAAAAAAAGCACTACGAAATGCTCTTGGTTGAGCGAAGACATATCTGTCATTAAATAAGCGGCTGCGTCTTCTGGTGAAGTTATTGTGTAGCGCCCCTCTGAATGCTTGCGGTATAGACGCTTACCAATTTCCGCTGCAGCAAGAAGCTGGACGGCCTTTGCTTGGCCGACCCCTTTCACTTGCATCATTTCTTCAATTGTTGCGTATTTCAAGTCTTGGATTTTATCGAATGAGGAGAGGATTCTATTTGCAAGAACCAAGACAGATTCTTCCTTAGTTCCCGTACGGAGTAGAATGGCAATCAGCTCTTGGTTGGATAAACTTTCAGCACCTTGTCTGATTAGACGTTCACGTGGCCTGTCCGCGATGTGTACATCTCGAATCATCATTTTTGGTTCCAGATCAATTGTCACTGGATAGGTCACCATCCTTTAAAGCGATTAAAGCAAACTTCCGCATCGTTTCCGTCAATTTTGAAATGGGTAAACCCATCACATTATAGTAATCGCCTTCAATTTTTTCGACGAGCAAAGCCCCCGCGGTTTGGATGCCGTATCCACCAGCCTTGTCCATTGGATCACCTGATTCTACATAAGCATCAATCAATGGATTATCGAGTTCACGAAAAGTAACTTTCGTCTCAACAGCGAACGTCCGGATAGCACCATCCATACATAAACCGACACCCGTGATAACTGTATGCGTATTACCGGAAAACGATTTTAAAAATGCTTTCGCCTGCTCTTTACTCTCAGGCTTTGGATAAACCTTTCCTTCATGTACTACGATTGTATCCGCCCCGATAACAATGGAATCGGGTTCATGATCAGCAACAGCCCATGCTTTCTTTGCCGCAAGCTTTTGTGCATATTCCTGAAAGTCACTGTTTTCCAGTTCCAGATCTTCAGAAACATTGCTAGGTATTATTGTGAAAGGAAAGCCAAGTAATTCAAGGATTTCCTTCCTGCGCGGTGACGCTGAAGCTAGAATGACCGGCTTAACAGATTCAAATCTCATCTTTTTTCCCCCTTTTGTCAATCATACGGGAATTATAGAGATCTGAAAATTTTCTTATAATCCTAATAACTTAAATTCGGGTTCATTTCGGCCATTAAAACGTAATTTTGACACACTTGTTTGCCTGCGTATATTCAGAAAGAAGGTGGAGTCTCATAATGCGTAAATCATTCGTAAACGTTGTAATAGTGGTTATATTCTTATAAAAGTCTTTTGTTTTTGTGTCCTGATTTCCATCGCCCTGCCCTTCCTCCAATTTTTTAATTTTGGCCATTTCTGTTTGTGTAAGAACTTCGCGTAATTTACCCGCTCCAATGGCGCCGCAAGCTGATGTCTCCGCCGTAAAAGCTTTCTTGAACGTGCCTTCAGCTGCATTTGAATCGATTTCATCTTCCGTCAATCCGACCGCCGTCCAGACGAAATAAGAATCGCTCCCTTTTATAACCACTGCTTTAGAGAGTGCTGGGTCTTCCGCCATAAAGAGGTTCGCGGACTCTGCTGAAGAGAAAGCGCCATGCTGCTTTGCGAATAATTGCAACGGCTTTTCCGAAGGAGACGCGGAATTTTCAACAGGCGGAGGTCCGGATGCAGGCACTTCCTTTTCTAGCGCGTTGCTGACATCCTTCCCTTTAGTCCCCATTAGCAGTAAACCAATTACAGCAACAGCTACAACACCTATGAGAACGCCGTGAATCATCGCCATAAAAATTGTCACTTTCGAATAGCGTTTACCGAATTTCATTGCTGACCACCCCGTTTTCATCTAGCGTAAACGACTTGGCGCTTACCCTTTTAATACAACGGTATCAGAATGGACGTGAAAAAGAACAAGACGCTTGTCGCCTTGCTCCAATAAACTTATCGACTTAACTAAACAGACTTCCATACCAATTGACAAAATCGGCTCCCCAGAAATAGGAGATGATTGCCGCGATCGCAATCGAAGGTCCAAATGGAATAGGTGTCTTTCGTCCTTTTCCAGTTATCTTTAAAAGTATAATTCCAACGATAGAACCAATAAGGGCAGCGAGAAATAGCGTCACAAGTGTATTTACCGTACCGAGAACGAGACCAAGAACGAAGAATAACTTGATATCTCCACCACCCATACCCCCTTTCGACACAACCGCGATAAGATAGAGGACTCCGAAGCCCACTAGCGCTCCTAACAAGCTATCCCACCAGGGCTCTAAAGGAATGAACAGCCGAGCCCCAAACAATACGACAGCGAATGGCAACAGCACCTTATCGGGGATGAGCATATAGGCGATGTCCGATACCGTAATAATGACAAGAAGCGACATGAACATAATGGCGATGATTAATTCACCACTAAATCCGAGCATTGCGTAACTTAACACAAATAAAATCCCAGTCACCAGCTCTATGAGTGGATAAATCTGGCTGATTTTCGTACCGCATCCGCTACATTTCCCTTTTAGAAATAGATAAGAAAAGACTGGAATCAGATCCAGAACACCTAATTTCCTTTTACAGACGGTGCAATGTGAAGGAGGCGAAACAATCGACTCTTTTTTTGGCACACGTAATCCAACAACATTGAAAAATGATCCTAATACAATACCGTATAGGAAAAAGAAAATACCAATTACAATTCCCATGCAATTCTCCTTCTACCGTTTATCTACTGGGTCTATTTGGGATATCCTTCGCGCCCTTCTAGATTTCTCCTTATCTTCATACATTCTTACATCAGCCAATTGAAATAGTTCATCGAATTGACTATCCTCAATTGAATAAAAAGCAACTCCGATACTTGGCTCGATTTCCAACACCAAATCATTTCCAACAAACGGATTGGCTGCGAATTCCTCCCGTAAAACTTCCACCCAATCATCCACCGCTTGACTCGTAGGGTATTCCTCCAGGAAAATGACGAACTCATCACCACCAAAACGTGCGACAATATCACTTTCCCGTGTTGTTTTCATCAAAATGAATGCTGTATGCTTTAACACTTGATCACCAACGACATGTCCATATGTATCATTGATCACTTTGAATCGATTTAAGTCAATGAGCACAACCGCCGTCCCATTCGTTGACTGAACAGGCAAGGATTTTAATCTTTCCTTTACTTCAGTAACAAAATACGCTCGGTTGGAAATATTAATTAGTGCATCATGATAGGCTAAGTGCTGAACCAGCTGCTTACTTTCCAATTCCTCGGTCACATTACGCCAAATTAAATAATAAAAGACATCCTCATCCACTCTCACAATCGATGCATCCAGCGAAAAATAGAGGTATTTATCCTCGGCTTTGTTCATAATTTTAATGGAGTAATCTCTGACTGTTACTTCTTTTTCCAACTGCTCGCTGAGTCGAAGAAGTTGCTGTTTATGCGCTGTCGCTCTAAAATAATCGATTAAAATGAAACCTACTTTAATTAGAGAACCAAGCTCAATAGCCGCATTGTCATTGAACTCCAATACTTCCCACTGATCATTCGTAATGATGATGGATACCGGACTTATGTTGAACAATTCTTTATATCTTCTCGAGACGGAAGGTAGTAACTGAAAACGTTAAACGGAAATAGATAGGAAAACGGAAAACACAATACCAGATAGTAGATAAGTATGCGGGGGTAAGAATCTACCATAATTCGGATAACCCAAAATCACTGTCAAAATGAGCATACTTATCATTCCAACCAGTAAAAACTGAATGGATTTACGTTTTCTGAACGAAGTCGCGTGGTTCATCCCACTCCATAAAGTGACTATCATAAGAACAATTATTACAATTGAAAGGATCAGTTTCATATAATAGGTTTCACTAAAAATCGGTGAGTACCAAATGCCAGTTTGGATAAATTCAGTAGTACCCACGACATCGACATTCATCAACGTTAAAATAACGATGATTGCGACAGGAACGTAAAAAAGATATGGGTAGAATGGAATGCGATAACGCTCGTACATTTTCGTCGTATGTATAAAAAAGTGGAATAAAATAGTGGTCGTCAATAACCTAATTTGGTAAAAAACATACCAACCATCCAAACACTAGAAGACAATGGTAATAAATGACGAATAAATTCTTCAAGATACAGCAGACAATAAGTAAAACTAAATGCCACCATTAACTTATGTTCCAATCGTCGAGGACTTTGCGCTAACACCATACAGCCTATTCCAAAAATTATAAAGGCAGGAACCATATACACTAATAGATAGATAACGAGTTGTTGAGTGGGCAATTGTTCCACCTCTTTCAGCTTAGAAAACCTAAAAGGAGAAATCGTTTTGATTTCCCCCAGACTGTTGTGATACTTCGCAATGCCACACACCAACTACTTAAAATTATACTCCTATCCTAGAAGAGAAAAAACCGGCACAAGGTCAAGAAACCCCAGTTCGCGGTCACACGTCGTGCTATAGGAACGCGGTGATACAATTGATTGTTTTCTAGGAACTCTTAGGCCCATAACGTTAAAAAACGAGCCAATGACGATGCCCTAGACAAAGAACAGGATTGTATCTAGGTTACTCATTCAGGTTCCCCTGCTTCCGTTCCATCATTGAAAGGTGTCGGATCTATTTTTTCACTTGGTGGCGGCGCATTCGTTTTTGGTGCCTCGATTTGCAAATCTATCAAATCGGGACGATAAAACGCAGAAAACGACACCGTCATTTCAATAAACTCTTTTTCTATTACTTCATTGCGAATCTCCTCTGGTACATTGAAGTTAATTATATCTATGATGAAAATACGATCCATTTTCTCTATCTCATCGACAAATTTTTCTATTCCTATGTATGAGTCCGATTGGAGAACAACTTCAGTTAACAGTTGGCTAACATTTTCAACCAGTTCAGGTGGATTCTCAATAACGAATTCTCCTTGCGTAAACGTTATCCCTTGTACTGAAGTGCCTGACTTTGTTTCTGCTTTGCCGATTTGAAGGACCACAGCATCTTCCAATGGCTTCGTAGGCACTTTCCGTTGCAATGGCTGAGAACTGGCGGTATCCGTCCCGCCTGCGGATGCCGACTGCTTAAGGAGCGCAAATAATACATCCCGTTCATTGGAAGTCGTCAACTTTACTTGATCATTGGTTTCTTTTGCAGGTGCATAGACTATGAAATAGGAATAAGCACAAAGTGATAGGAAGAAAATTACGGATAGGACGACCAATGCCATCTCTTTTTGACGTTTGGTCAAATTAGTCATTCGATTCATCCCCCTCATCCATAATCGGCTCTTCCTCAAGCCCTTCAGTTGTTTCAGCTGTCCCTTCAGCCACAATGCGATTATCAACGAACTGAACGGAATACGTCGCTAGGTAACGTGGTAGGACTTCTGTAGAGTCAGCAGTTTCTTCATCAGATACCTCATCAACGATCACTGAATCCAGATGGATTTCTGAAACAGTCGGTGACGCTTTCAAGCGGGTGTAATAATAAGCACTATCCGGTTTGGTGTCAAACTGGACAGTAACCAGCGCCAAATTGGGACCTGTAAAGTCAAACGTTTGAAAAAAACCGCGTTTCGGCAATAAATCGATAAGCTCATGAAGAAGTGGAACGGTATCAAACTGATATTCCTCCGCCCAGCCCACAGTAGTGGCAAGTACTTTTTTCGCATCGCCCGATTCGGATTGTTGAAGTTCAGCACGAATTTCTTCTTGACTCGCTTGAAGCGCAACAAGCTGATTTTCAAGCATTGCACTCTCCTTATCGAGACTATTCGCCATCATCAGTGCGACGAGCCACACTAAAACAGCTGCACCAAGGATTGCCAGGGCTCCGACTAGAAGCTGCGACCGCTCTGTCTCTTTTTCAGGTAACAGATTTATATCGACTAACATGTCTACACCTCTTTCAATGCCAACCCAATGACTCGGTTGAAACGCGCTGGGATTTCTTCACCGTTCGCCAGCCGCAAAGGTTGCTTAACCAATAAATCTGCTTTGATGGCAAGACGTTCTCTAATCGTGGAGAGTAACTCTTCCATCCGGCTGTACTCACCGTTGACCAGAAGATGTGTGATGGAAGCTGTACTGTTCCACATATTATAACGGTAAAAATTGATGAGTTTTTCCAGTTCCATCACGATGGTTGTCGGTGTGACGATGCTCGTATCAACAGTAAGTTCTCTTTCATCAGACAAATCCGTTGAGTTTACCAAATCGACAGGTCGCATGAAAAGTGGATAATGTTCATGGAAAATAGAAACGGTCAATTTACCATTTTTTAAATCAGCCATCAAAATATGCTCTTTTCCCGAGAATGAGTGCTGTCTGTAGGCAAGCCGATACAAGGCAAGAGGTGTAATATCAGCTTTCATGGGATCGAGTTTCACTTCTTTTAAGACAGCTTCATAGCGTTCTAAAACGGCTTCTTTTGACGCAATGAGTATCGCTTCGTTCGTTTCGGTGTTCGGTATGTATGGAACGACGTCAAAGACAGGATCATCGAAAGGTAGATAAAGCGTAGAACCAATTTCAATGAAGAAATGGCCTTTTAGCTCGTCAGTCATGACTTCCAAGGGGTAAGGAACTTTGCGGATAATAACATATTGATCCGGGGCGAGGAATTGGACGGATCGTTTGGAGATTCCCCACTGTCCGACAGCCCCGTCCAAAATCGTCGCAAGCGTTTCCGAATCGACAATCTTCCCCTCGACAACGACATTCGGAGGAAGCAGGACTTCCTCTGCTATATCAATGACGAGCGGTTCAATGGATTTCAGCCGGACAAACCGGACCGCATCTTCTTCAATTGTCATGGACTCGGTGCGCTTGCGACGGGTGAATATGGACATGGGAACAGCTCCTTATTTAAATTAGCGAGATACAGTTAAAGTATCTACTGCACCTTTTGTATTATTAGGAAGGTCAATTATTTGTTTCTTTGTTGTACCGGCAGTAGCTGTAAGACTTACATTCCCGCTTGCAGCTTTAGCAGCTATAGTTTTAGAAGCGTACGTATAAGTGAATTCAGATAACCCACCTTTGTCTTCAAGATACTTCTCACTAACAGTACCACCAGTCCCGCCTTGTAAATCTTCGAGTGTAATAGTAGTCTTCGAAGTAGTTGAAGGATTATCAATTGCGTATAATTCTGCCGCGTTAATAGCATTTAACATGTCGGATTTTAACGCTCCGACTTTGGAGTTACTGATAATCCCACCAATCGAAGGTATCGCAATCGCCGCAATAATCCCCAAAATAACAATAACCGCCAATAGCTCGACAAGCGTCAACCCTTTTTCATTGTTCAATCTTTTCTGCAAAAACTTCTTCATGTGTTATTCCTCCCTTTTCATCATCTCGTTCACTTCGTCTTAATTATACCTTATTTAACACAATAGGAAACTAGTAAATCATAAAAAGACTACGTCCTTTTTACTAATTTACGAAAATAACCCCTACATTCCATCTATGTTATTAAACATCTCGAACATCGGCATCATAATCGCAAGGACTATAGTCCCGACTAATCCGGCTAATAAAACGATCATCAAGGGTTCAATCAACGCTTTCAACCGATCTGTTGCAGCTTCCACTTCTTTCTCATAGAAATCCGCCACTTTCGACAACATCGCATCCAACGAACCGGTTTGCTCACCTATCGCAATCATATGCGGAATTAAAGGTGGAAATGCCCAGTGTCCGTTCATCGGTTCTGTTAACGACCCGCCCCGCTCTAGGGACTCTCTCGATTTCGCAATCACCCTCGAAATAACTTCATTTTCAACAATCTTTTCTGTCATGGACATCGCCTGTAAAATCGGAACGGAGCTTGCAAACAACGAACTCAACGTCCGTGTCATTGTTGCAAGGACGGATTTTTTCATGATGTCACCGAAAATCGGTAGCCTTAATAGAAATGTGTCCAGTATCAGTTTTCCTTCTTTATTGTTCTTCATCATCCAAATGCCACCCACCACAATCACCGCAAATAAAACGAGCAAGTACCAGAACGAGGTCACAAATGTACTTGCATTCATAACGAAACGTGTTATCCACGGTAATTCGCCTCCGAAACTAGCAAACATGTCCACAAACATAGGAACGATTGTCGTCAGCAAGAAGATAACAACTCCGATTGCCAGCACCGCTACGATGAGAGGATAAGACATGGCGGAGACAACTTTTTGCCTTAACTGATGTGATTTCTCATAGTGGTCAGCAAGGCGGTCAAGTGAATCATCGATTGTCCCTGACATCTCTCCAGCCCGCACCATATTAACGACGATTGGCTCGAATGCTTTTGGATGTTTTAGAAACGCCCCGGATAAGGAACCGCCTCCACGTAAATCATCATTTACCGAAATGAGAATCTTTTGGAATGGTTTTGAATCTACTTGTAATGCAAGAATTCTTATTGCATCTATAATTGTTACGCCTGCCCGAAGAAGCGTTGAAAATTGGCGGAGGAACATGATCAAATGCTCCCGTTTAACCGGTTTTCCAATGACAATGTCCTTTGTCAGTGCTGTTTCCGCCTGAACAGTCATGTTCGTTACTCGAATTCCCTGGCTTTTCAGCTTAATTGCAGCTTCACGTTTATCTGCTGCAACAATTACACCCGAACGAATTGATTTGGCATCGCGGCCTTCATACTTAAAACGAGCCATTGTTACTCATCACCTTCCAGGTATGGCACGGCGGTATCATAGGAAATGATCTCTTTGTCAAGAAACGTACGAACAGAAGATGCCATCATATGCATACCCGCCGCGCGGTTTGTTTGAATGATGGATGGAATCTGATGGACCTTCTCAGTACGTATTAGGTTGGCGATCGCCGGATTATTGATCATCACTTCCGTTGCCGCCCTTCTCCCTTTTCGGTCAGCCGTCTGGAGTAAGCGCTGTGAAATGACAGCTGTAAGCACACCAGCGAGCTGCACGCGTATTTGAGACTGTTGTCCATGTGGAAATACGTCAATAATCCGGTCGATTGTAGATGCCGCGCTCCATGTGTGCAGCGTTGCAAGAACTAAATGGCCCGTTTCTGCAGCAGTTATTGCTGTAGAAATGGTTTCCAGGTCACGCATCTCTCCAACCAGAATGACATCCGGATCTTGTCGCAATGCCGCTCTGACACCTGAAGTAAATGATTGCGTATCGAAGCCGACCTCTCGCTGATCAATGATCGACAAACCGTGCGAATGCATATACTCAATTGGATCTTCCAGTGTAATGATGTGTTTTCGCATCGTTTCATTCATATATTTAATCATTGCCGCGAGTGTCGTCGATTTACCTGATCCCGTAGGCCCTGTCACTAGAATTAATCCTTGATGAGTCTCTGCCAATTTCTTCAATGTATCGGGAAGTTGCAAGTCTTCGATTGAAGGTATTTTCGTAGGAATTGTTCGGAAAGCGAGCGATACGGAACCGCGCTGCTGAAATGCATTGACACGAAACCGAGCAACTTCCGGTACTTCATACGAATAATCGATTTGACCTTGTTCCATAAAATCCGCATACATCTTATGTGGAATCGTCAATTGTGCAACCGTTTCAGTAAAATGATTATCAATCATCAAATCGCCGTACCGCTTTAAATCACCATGAACCCTGAATACTGGTGGCACGCCGACTGTAAGATGGACATCAGATGCATTAAAACCAAACGCGATCTTCAACAGCTCATCTATCTTTTTTTTCATTAACAGGGCCCCCTATTCAATCAACGCGACACGCAACACTTCTTCTGTCGTCGTAATCCCTTGTTTTACCTTCAACAAACCATCATCCAATAAAAACACTGTCTTATTCCGGGTTGCAATTTCTCGCAGTCTCGCCGAGGAACCGCCATTATTGATTATTTCCCGCATCTCATCGTCCATGACAAGTACTTCATGAATCGCAATTCGCCCACGATACCCAGTCATATTACAGACTCCACAGCCCGCACCCCTCATCACTTTTTCTATTCCAAGTCCACGCTTCGCAAAAATTTCTACTTCACGACTTGTCGCTTCCATTTCTTTTCCGCAGTCTCGGCACACACGGCGAATCAGTCGTTGGGCGATCACCGCATTCAGCGATGAAGTCACAAGAAACGGTTCAACGCCCATATCTAGCATTCTTGTAATTGTAGCAATTGAATCATTCGTATGAATGGTACTGAGCACTAAGTGTCCAGTTAACGAAGCACGAATCGCTATTTCAACCGTTTCTCGGTCACGAATTTCCCCTACCATGACGATATCTGGATCTTGCCTTAATATCGATCTAAGTCCAGCGGCGAATGTTAATCCGACGTTCGGGTTTACCTGTATTTGGTTTACCCCTTCAAGCTGGTACTCGACCGGATCTTCAACCGTAATGATATTCACTTCTTCTGTGTTCAATTTATTGAGCGCAGCATAGAGTGTCGATGATTTACCCGATCCGGTTGGTCCTGATATAAGAACGATGCCACTCGGTTTTTCAATTTGTTTCAGAAAGCGTTCTAGATTCAGTCGATTGAAGCCAAGTTTCGTCAAATCGTTTAACGAACTGCTGAGATCGAGGATACGCATAACGATTTTCTCACCATAAATCGTCGGTAACGTCGAAACCCGAAGATCGATCGGACGGAAATCCACATTCGTCTTAATGCGGCCATCTTGTGGTATCCGATGCTCCGTTATATCGAGATTCGCCATGATTTTAATACGCGCACTAACCATTGCCTGCATATGCTTCGGTAAAAAACGTTCTGATTTCAACATGCCATCTATTCGGAAACGGATCGCAACCTGATGTTCCTGTGGGTCGAAATGGATATCACTTGCCTTTTGAGTAATAGCTGACGACATTAGCTGATTTACAAGCCTAACAATCGGCGAATCCAAATCCGTCAACTCATCTTGCTGTTCTCTTTGCTCGGGCGTCTGTTCCATGAAAAGCTCATCAAAAGACTCTTCATCGTAATACTTGGAAATTGTACGCATAATATCATCTTTTGAAGCAATCGCCGTTTCAATATAAAAACCCGTGGACAAGCGCAAATCATCTAACGTAATGTAATCCATTGGATCAGACATCGCCACGAAAAGCTTATCTTCTTCAGCTTTCAATGGGACAATTAAATTTCGTTTTGCAAAATCTTTCGGAACGACATTAAATAGTTTCGGATCAAACGGATACCTATATAGATTAACGTGCGGAATTCCAAGCTGAAACTCCAATACTTCAATAAGTTGCTGCTCGGTAATAAAACCATGTTGAAGCAACGCATCCCCCAGTTTCTGATCGCCGGGTTTTTCATCCAATGTCGTTTGCAGTTGTTGATCTGTAATTAGACCAGACTCGACAAGCAAGTCACCAAGTCTTTTGCGCGCAGTTTTCATGCTGTCCCCCCATTCGTACGAACGCTTATTTAATGATATTTCCACCTTTATCATACTGAATGTCAGTATCCGTTTGACTATCACTCTCGTCCTGTTCTTGCTTAGATTCTAGATGGGACGGAGATTTTGATTGTTCTTCGGAATCTTGCGTATTAGAAGGAGTAGATGGGATAAGATTCCCTTGCGAATCAACTGTTCCACCATTAGGAGTTCCATCCTCTGAATCTTGGTTGCCAGTTCCTGAAGACTGTGTTGTCTCCTTTACTAATGGATGGATTTCAATTTTAGGCAGCGGCGCATAAAAGTCAGATGAAATTTCCTCATCCACGAGTACTGCTCCTTCATATGAAATGGTTCGATGGACGTTTACTTCCATCCCTTTTTGACCTTCATCCGCTATTTGGATTGCCCCACTCGACACGAATGCGCTGTATTGCTTAACTGTTTTCGGCTCATACGATTCACTATTTCCGATATATGGCTGATAAGAATAGAGGAAAGGCATGCCTGTAATGGATGAATGAATCGTGTCGCTAGCGGATGTCATATTTAGCGTAAAAGTCGTTTTATTTGGATTCGTGAAAATGAAATTCAAACCAAGTTGCTTGTTAATGGCTGCTTCGAAACCCGGGTCTGTAGATGACGGAAATGTTGTGCTGATATTCCGTTCATCCACTACAAAATTCGTTTGTAAAATCGTCATATAAAGTGCAGTTGCTAGTGTAGATAATTCCTCATCCGAAACGGGTCCTGTTTCATTCGTTTGAATAAAATCGAGTAAAGAAAAGGTAGAAAAAGGTGCAATTTCTATACCGTTCAGTGTAGCGACTAGATTTCTGAAGGAAGTCGATTGCTCTAAAGCAGACATAGAAGCTGTTGCTACTTCAGTTTCCGTAAAATCGGAGTAATCCGTAATATGAACAGTCAGCGGCATAATGCCTGTCCCAAGTTCTCGTTCAATACCTGTTGCGATTGACTGTATACTATCATCCGTAAAGTTAATAGCTGTAAATTGTTGTCTAAGCACCGTCTCTAATCCTTCAACCGATACGGTCGCAATAATCGGGTTCTCTTTACCAGAACTCGATTGTTGAATCGTTTTTTCTATATCAAAAACAACCACTTCTTGTGGCAGTTCTATAGTGACATCCTGATAAGTCAAATTGACCGCAAATTCTTCTTGAAGTGCAGCATAATCGGCTAACAGTTCTACTCTGACAGCCTTTTCTTTTTGTCTCGAAACATCGAAAGGTCCAATATAGGTTTGATCACCAAAGTTTTTTGAAGAGGTATTGATAATTGCGAGCGCACCAATAGAAGATAATCCATAAAAAATGAGCGTCGCTGCTATGACTACGATAAACGTATTTAAAAACCCTTTATTCCCCACCTGAACCCCCCTTTCTGTCGTGAATTTCATTTTTCCGAATCTCGCTTTCCCCCGGGTCCGCTGTCGTCCATCTACTCAAGTCATCCTCAATTGGTTGTATGGTGAATAGATCCTAATCTTCCAATGAAGCCGATTCACTATTCCTACCGTCTCTGTTCGATTTAACAGTCACGGGTAAATTATCTTTTTCTGGTTGTTGTTTTAATTTGACTGCTCCATCCTGTTTAAATCGCTTGTCCAACAAAACGGATAGCGCAAACGCAAGACCAAACATTGCAAGCAACACATAAAGCGGATTAAATGTCTCTTGCATGATGAGCCCTATTATGGATATTAATAATCCAGCAAAAGTGCTAGGAATGATCCAATTGCCAAGACTTTTCCGCCGAACAATATAAATTAATACAGGAAAGACAATTAGTGCACCTATAAGTAGAATGATATACTTTACCATTAGTTCTCTCCTAACTCATTACTAATTCAAGTCTCTTTTAAAATTTGAAGAAGGTTGATGTACACTTCAGGCGGACGCTTTCCGCCTGGGAATAGTCAACTTCTTTCTCTTCCTGGCCGTTCCCTCTGGAGTCGCCGCCTTCCGTTAAAATCAACGGAACAAACGAATGATAGATTAAGAAATTTCGTTAATGTTAGGGTCTTCCTTTAAATAAGCAATTATGAAATTGATTCAGTTGATTAAAAAATTCGACTATTATTGTATTTAGTGATTCCTATACTACTATTATCATAGACTCGACATGATTTGTCACGGAAAAATTATACAGACAGGAAAAAAGTCCGTTAAAATAAAAGAAGAAGCTTTTTCGCTTCTTCTCTCTGCTAATTTTCGCATTTAGTATTCTATTATTTAGATCTATTCCCTACCGTAAACCCCAACCTTATTCCTACCAGCCTGCTTGCCTCCAATATAAAGTGCTCGATCCGCATGACGCAGAAGTTCTTTTGCATCCCCCGAATCTTCCGGTACAGAGGCAACGCCGAGGCTGACTGTCATTTGTACATCAATTGGTTCACGTTTTTCCAACAAATCAGGAATGATCCGAAACACGGACAGCTCCACTTCATTTCGAATCCTTTCCGCAAGCTCAATTGTCTGATTTTTGTTGAAATTCGGAAGTGCAAAAACGAATTCTTCACCGCCGAAACGCGCTAGGGTAACCCCTTCAGTTACATAGGATTTAAGCAAATCCGCAAGCGCAATGAGCAGGTCATTCCCACACTGATGACCATATGTATCATTGATAGATTTGAAATGATCGATATCCAACATGATCAAGGACAATGTACTACTTTCCCCAATGTGGAAACGTATCATCTCTTCGTCCAACTTTTCTTCCAGGTAGCGGTAGTTATACAATTTGGTTAATCCGCAACGTTCGCTTTGCTCGATTGTTTTCTCATAATAACGTGCTTTGACTAACGAGATTGCAAAATAACCCGTTAACACATCAATAATTTTCATTTCAAGTGCTTGGAACATATTCTTCTTTTTTGACGTTAAGATCAGAAATCCTTCCGTCTTCATTTGCCGTTTGATTGGAGCAGTCATAATACTTCCCACATCTTTGGAAAACTTGAAGTTTTTAAGTACCATTGCTTCTTTTTTATTGGAGTATATTTTCGGATTATCCATTTCCAATCCATCATCACTTGATTTTTCAGATGTAAATTCAAGTTCATAAACGTTTTTTGAAATGAGGCCGTCTTCAGAACCCATCAGTGTAATTAGCTGTTTTCCTGCTCTTAAGTCAATGACATATGCACTTTCATACGGAACAATATCTTTCAGTTTGCTGATGAACGTCCTGATCACATCTTCGAAACCAAGTTGTTGGGCTAGTTCGTGACCGATGATACTTGCTGAAGAAAGTTTATCATTCAAGTTATCGGATTGATTGTACTTTTTTGCTATAAATAAAACGAGAATAAAAGGGACGCCAATCAGGAGAACAGCTTTATTTCCAAAATGGTCACTTAAAAAGTATAGTCCAATACTAAAAGGGAGTACCAGCATTGTTGAAACAAAATCCCATGCAATATACTTTTCTATAATTGAAAACGTTCCGGTTTCAAAAGCTAAATACACTTGCATAATTATGCTATTCAAAACAGAATAACTCACAGCATATAAAAGCCCCAAGAAACAAATAATCATGAAATCCAGCGAACCAATTATGCCTCCCGCATAATGAAAAATCGTTGCACTTAGTAATGAAACAGGTGTAAAGATCAACGAATTCACGAGAAATCGATAAATAGGAGGTAAATCTGACTTTCTAGTAAATAGTAGTAGAAACATCGCGATTTGTGTAAATAATAATTCCGCAAATACACCGTATTGGAAAAAAACAGTGAATGTAATCCACCGCTCCAATGAAACTGACATTTTATTCAACTTCAAAGGTACCATCATCGTTATTACTAATAGTGCGAATAATATCAACAGATTCAACCAGTTGACTTCATTTGAATTATAAAAATTGCGCGCCAGGAAAAAGCCTAATGGAACAACGATTAACCAAAGAATAAATATTATAGAATATTGCTTTTTTGTTATCGTCATTCTACTTAATCCTCCTCAATCTACTCATTTGACATATTCCGCAACCCGATTACGACCTGCATGCTTCGCTCCCAAATATAGTGCACGGTCAGCATTTCGCAACAGCGTCATTGCGTCGTCTGTATCTACTGGGGCAGAAGAAACACCGATACTGGATGTGATATTCACTTTCATTGGGTTCTTATCTTCGGCTAAGTCCTGGATAATCATAAATCCATAACCACCAATTGCAGTACGTAGATTTTCTGCGAATTCGAGCGCTTCTGCTTTCTTCATGCCAGGTAAAATGAAAACGAATTCCTCTCCCCCGTAGCGTCCTACAGTCCCACCTGTGGGTAGCGAGTCCTCTAGTTTTCTGGCCAACATCGTTAGAATATCATTACCGCTCTGATGTCCATACGTATCATTCACTTTTTTAAAGTGATCGATATCGAGCATAACTACAGAAAGGTCATCGATTTTCTTATCATTTAACCTGTCCATTTCATAGCCTAACCTATCTTCTAAATACTTATAGTTATAAAGTTTGGTGAGCGCACAGCGTTCACTCTTTGAGAGCGCTTCCTGCAAATACCGTACTTTCTCCACTGAAACAGTAAAATAAGAACAGAGTAAGTCGAGAATGTTTAGTTGATATTCATTAAATGAAGATTTTTTCTCTGAAGATAATAGTAATACCGCTTCAATTACCTGATTCCGCGAAATAGGGACACATAGAACACTTTGCATATCATCAGGAACATAGTCTTTCGAAATTGTTTCCCATTCCTTCCGCTGCGAATAGATAACAGCTTTGTTAAGCTGGAGAACCGACCCAGCAATCCCTTGTCCCGAGGATAACAGTGCAAAATCTAGCGTTACAAACTTATTATTTTCGTAGGAACGGATCAGTTCAAGCCAACCTTCTTTATTATCAAAAAGATATACCTGATCCGCATCGAACATGTCTGAAACTTTCCTTACGAACTGGTCAATGACGTCTTTTTCCGTTACTAAGTCCGATAATCCATGACCGATATCTCCCACTTGTTGTAAATTACTGTTGACTTTTTCGGAATTATTGTAAAGACGTATCACGAGCGTTATAAAGAAAAAGGGTACCGCCAGTAAGACGAATGCACCCATTCCGACTAACTGCAATAAATAATATAACGTAAGCGACAATGGAAGTATGACCAGAATTAAAGCGTAATTGAACCATATATCTTTTGAATAGAACGGTGATTTAATTCTTTTGAATGTCGCATATATTTTAAGCAAGATATCGTTAACGATTGTATGTACTAATTGATAGACGAAGACAGCCAAAATAATTGGCCAAAACTCAACAGAACCTATCTTCCCACCAAAGAAGTGAAACACCGAGGACGCAATGATTGATAAAATAAAAAAGAGTACCGAATTAAAATAAAAACGCTGGATCACAGACAATTTACTAGGTAATGTTAGGATAATTGCTATGATTGAAATTTGCATAAGGATTATTTCAACAAAGAGTCCGTACATTAAGAACGCAGGCACCGTCACCCACATAACCAGAAATACAGGGGTGCCATTTCTCAAAATCGGATAATACACCGTGAAAAATCCCAGTACAGTGAACGTTGCTACAATTGACCACTCTACCTGGTTTGGCGGGTAATTCCATAAAATATAGACCAAGCCCGGTGGAACGATAACTAACCAAAGAACGAAATAACGTATGGTGGAACTATTAATAACCTTCATTACAGTACACACCCCTACAGTCAATTAGTTAGAAAAGAAAGAATCAATTGAAATTTCAACATTTTTTCATATTTGTCACTACCGTCCAAGTTGAATGCAATGTCAAATCCAAAAACTAGTTCATTAGGCTTGTTATCAAATAAAGCGATCCTGTGACTATTAGCTTCTCACTGTTTCTCGATAATGGTATTATAGTATCACTACCGCTATTTGTCACCTTTTTAACTTTGTGATGGCAATATTCCATTAACTCTTCACCGGTTGCCGCCTGCGGATGGGGGAAAGTCAGAAATGTGAAAGAGGCCGCCACAGGAATTAGCTCATCAAGCGTCTTCTCGATATCTTTGCCTTTTAGCATTCCGATGACAAAATCTACTTTTTCTCCCGGAAATTCAGAGCGAATCGTATCCGTTAGAACTTTTGCGGCAGCTGGGTTATGCGCACCATCCATGAATACACCAGGAACGACTTCTTGAAATCGGTATGCAAGTTGAGCTGTTGCAACCGCTTTAGCCACCAATTTCTCCGTAAGTGAAATACCCGCAACTAACAGTGATTCAATCGCAACTGCCGCATTGACGCCTTGATGTGCTCCTTTCATCTTCCGCCCAGCCAATTGAAATCTATTGATCCCACTAAATTTATCTTGATCCATCGCAAACTGTTTTCCATAATAGAATGAAAGACTTCCTACCTTTTTCGAGATATCTTGTACTACACTTAGCGCCTCGTCAGGCAAAGGCCCTAGTACAACTGGAACACCTTCTTTAATAATGCCGCCTTTATGGCTTGCTACTTCCGCAAGAGTCGCCCCTAGAAATGCAGTATGATCGAGCGCAATAGATGTAATGACAGAAACACGTGGCGTCACAACATTAGTACTGTCTAGTAAGCCCCCCATCCCCGTTTCTAGCAGAATATAATCAGGTGATAATCGACTAAATGTGACAAATGCAGCGACAGTAAGTAATTCAAAGTCAGTCAAAAGTCCGCTTAATCCCGCTTTTTTCATTGCGCGAAATGATATATCCAGTTCTTCTTCAGAAATCGATTTACCATTCATTCGTATTTGATCATGTAGATCGATAATCGCAGGCGATGAAAACACACCCACCGACAAACCATGTTCCCTTAAAATTGCTTCCATAAAAGCAATCGTCGAACCCTTGCCATTCGTACCCGCTACATGAATGATTTGTAATTGTTTTTCTGGATTGCCCATTTTTGCAAGCGCATCTTGCATCGCCATTAATCCAGGTTTAATAGAATCTTCGCTGTCAATTGCCCATCGATTTTTATATACATTCATCTTTGGAATCAAAACTATCCCTCCGTATGTTAGAATCTAGATAGAAAAAGTATATCATTTCCGGAGGTACATCATGCTAAGTTGTTGGGTAATTTATAATGGTAGTTTGACAAGTGAAAAATTTATAGATCAGGCTGAACTGCTGAAAGAAGCGGCTGAACGCGCGGGTGTAAGTACTGAAATTAAGAAGAATTATGAAGTGATGATGAATTTAGATACAAATCTGGCCAATCGGCCGGATTTTGTTGTTTTTTTGGATAAAGATATTCTGCTCGCAACGTTTCTCAAATACGCCGGGATTCCTGTTTTTAACGATCCGGATGTGATTGAAACGTGTGATAACAAAGCGAAACAATACCTTAAACTATCGAAACAAGGTGTTCCAATGCCAGTGACGATTATTGCACCAAAAGTATATCCAAATTTCACAATCATAGATTCAGGTTACTATGAACAAGTGTTGAAAACGCTTGGCTTACCGATGATTATTAAAGAAGGCCATGGTTCATTTGGCATGAAGGTGTATTTGATTGAAACGGAGGAGCAGTTTTATGACAAGACAGATGAATTGCGTGGCATCGACTATATATTTCAGCAGTTCATCGCAAACAGCAGAGGACGGGATATTCGCGTGAATATTGTTGGCGGTGAGATTGTCGCAGCCATGTACCGCCATTCCGAAACTGATTTCCGGGCGAATATTACAAACGGTGGTGTTGCAACAGTCATCGAACTTACAGACCAACAAAAAGCGTTAGCGTTACAAGCTGCCCACGCAGTCGGAGCGGAGTTTGCAGGTGTCGACTTATTGTTCGGTGACAACGAAGAGCCGCTTGTCTGTGAAGTGAATGCAGCCGCCCACATACGTAATATCTACAACGTCACGGGCATTAATGTTGCAGATGCGATGATTGCGTACATATTGAGGAAACTTGCATGAAGGGCTATGTGTATTACACAGAGGCCGAATCGGTTAGGAACCATGCGTTCATTGATGATTTAATGAATGAGTCGAAAAAAATCGGAATCGAACTGCTCTTACTAATCGGAGATGAACAACCTGATACCGATGCAAAATTCATCCTTTTTCGAGATCGTAATACCGAGCTGGCCACAAAGTTCGAAGCAGCAGGTTTCCGGTTGTTCAACCGCGCAGCAGTGAACCGAATTGCGAACGATAAATTACAGACATTTGAACTAGCTACTCTGCTCGGAATACCTTCAGTCCCAACATTAAGGATTCGTTCCATTGATGAAATCGAGAAGTATCCATGTGTGTTGAAAACCGTTGATGGACATGGAGGTAATGAAGTATTTCTATGTACGTCAGAAGCTGATGCTGAATCGTTTTTCCTTCAGTTCCCTAACCGTAAATTAATTGTACAACCATTCATCGAATCTGGAGCGCGAGATGTACGGGTATTTATGATTGGCAAAGAAGTGGTCGGTGCTGTAAAACGAACTGGAAACGAATCATTTAAATCGAATTATACGCTTGGTGGCTCTGTCGAAAAATACACACTTTCTAGTTGGCAGGAAAAAGACGCTACAACAATTGCAAATGCGATAAAAAGTGATTATGTGGGGATAGATTTTTTGTTGTTGCCAGATGGTAGATGGATGTTGAATGAGATTGAGGATCCTGTTGGGGCGAGGTCGTTGTATGTGACGCATGATTTTTCGGTTGCTGGGAAGTTGACGAGGTATATCAATGATATAGTTTTTGATTAAAAGCTTAAAAAGATCAGCCAGGAATCGTGATTCCTGTGCTGAACTTTTTTTATAAATTCCGTTATAAGTTATTACGACGGGCTCTGCATCCCACTTTACAAAACAAGCATTAAATCAAACTGTACAATTGAATTTTATTTTCTTCTCAGAAAACGGAATAAGTTTTTTGTTTGTTTTTTTACAAGTACTTAAGATTAATTGTAAATGGGATGCAACTCATTTTCCAACTTCCATTGATAAACGTTTTGCGTAGAGTCTCCTGGTTCATATGGGTTCTGAAAATCATTTGGCTTATCACAATCTTTAAATGACGGAATTGCCTTATACTTATTTGTTTTTACGGGAGGATTTCCGACAAATGTATTTCCCGCAACATAAATTCCCGAGTTACCATTTTGCAAGGTGGGTTCTTTTTCAAAATAAGCATTTCCATATACAAAAATTATACTTTTATTCCCTAAATAACTAGTTCCAAGTATGGTCAAGTCCCCTTTAACTGTCATGCAGGAATGGTTTTGGGAATCAAAATTCCCGCCAATATAGAAATTCTTTGCAACTGTAAGCTTGTATCCATTACCGCCATCAACTCTAAATGTGATTTGATTATTAGGTGCCTTAGTAATAACTAGAGTCCCATATGACTGTGTTTCCTTTTTTGTAACAACAGGACCATTTACCTCTACATACGACGGCGTATCTTCCGGAAGTTCCGATTTTGGATTATAACCGCCCGGTCGCTCAGGTTTTTGAAACTGATTATTCTCTTCCTTAGAGATGATGGGTGGAGTAATAATAGCTGTCCCAATTACCTCCTTTATTGTTTCTTTAGAAGTGCCTTTACTATAAACTTCTAATAGTAACTTTCCATCTTCTCCAATTTCGCAATCTATCACTTCGTTAGTTATATATCCCCGGCTATTTTCCGATATAGATGGAGGAGCGATTGTCTTTAAATTACGACAAAGTTCAGTCTGATTTTTTTCCAAGGTCTCTATTTCAGTTTCACCTACACTTTTCACAAAAGGACTGCTCTTTAATTCTTCATTTATTTCTGCGGCATAGTGTATAAGACCCATCTCCGCTTGATGCCTAGCCTGAACCTGTTCTCCTTTTTTACTAAACTGTTTTGTAGCAGAGATATTCATAATAAGCAAACTCATCCCAAGGACGGTGAAAACGACTATAAGCATTAAAACCATTGCTAGTGCGCCGCCATGTTCATTGTTTCTAACTCTCATCCTCATCACCCCTTAGTGTAGTTTGCTAAACTTTGTTTCAACTATATAATCCAGTTCTTTCTTTGAAACTTTTAAATGAAACTTACTGGTGGCTTCAGAATCAATAATAAGTGAATCTCCCCATTTATCTTCTTCCTTACATTCATCTTCATTTACCTCTTCACATTCATAATAAAATTCATATTTATATCCTTCAGAAATAGTCGTATCACTTACCTTTAAATTCCCATTAAGATTATCAGCGATAATTGTAAATGAACCAGATCCTTGCTTTAAATATTCTTTCCTTACGACTTCAGTTATATTATTCGCTTCCTGTTGAAGCTGTTGTATGGCCGTGGTACGATTAGAAGCTTTTATACCATTTATTAAAACGGATCCAATCAGTGCCATGATGATACCGGCAATGGCAAGAACAGCGAGTAGTTCAACGAGAGTCAGGCCACGTTCGTTTTTCATTAGCTCCCCCCACCAAAATACATTTCAGTTGTGAATGTTGAATTCTTAATTCCTTTTTCAAAGGAGGATGTAACTCTAATTTCAGCTTTTTTCAAAGGTAACTCATTTGGTCCATCAATTATTTCAATTTCAACGTTATATCCATCATAATTGCTATTTGAAATTATGCCTTTTTTCTTATCACCTTCGCTGTCATTTTTACATTTCCATTTTTCATCAACTCTCAAACCTTTCAAATCCTTATCACATTCCCAATTTCCGATTATATTCCAATCCCTTACTGTCGCAACAACATCCTCAGCCACCTCAACAGCGGTTAACTTTTCTTTATTGTATTGTGTGAACTTTGCAGATTGAGTAAAGAAACTAAAAAAAGCTAAAAGTACAATAGATAAAAGAACGAGCGCCGCTAGTAATTCAACCAATGTCATTCCACTTTCACTTTGAAATTGCTTTTTCACAGACACTCACCCCCATTTATTATTAGTTAATCTGTTAGTTCATACTTGCATAAAACGAACTCTACTAATCCCTTAAACCTATATGATTAGAAAAATACAACTATACTACTCTCTCATATACATCTATTTTACCACATTCTGTTATTAGCAACCAAAGTTAACCTCACAAAAAACGAGGCTGGGACATAACTAGCCGATAAAAGTGCAAAAAGGGAACGGTCATCATTTTTTGATGACCGTTCCCTTTTTTAAATTAGCTTTTTTATCGTTTTAGATCCTTGATCGTTCAATTGTTAGAGTTGGCGATGTATTTTCTCAAGTTTACTGCCATAAACGCGAAGCCCATTTCATTTTTCACCTTCTCATTTCCCCTCACGGAGAAACGTGTGAAATGCAAATTAGCCTTCAGGAATCCAAAAACTGGCTCTACGTCAATTTTACGTCTCCCGTAGATTTCTCCAGTTTTTTCGTTTGAAAGCTTTTTTCTAATGTATTCTTTTTGTGATTCCCACTTTTCGTTACGGTACAGTTTTCGGTTGTTCTCTTCCTTCGCTTTTGTACAAAGGGAGCGCAGAGGACAGGCCGAACAGTCTTCACATTCATACACTTTAAATGTACGAACAAACCCTTATCTATCAGTTCTTTTAGCTGGATGGATGAATACAAGACTTTGTCCATTTGGACAAGTAAAAGTGTCGTTTTCCTCGTCATATGCCCAATTGGCCGTATTAAAAGGGTCGTTTTTAAACTTCTTTTTCTTCTCTTTCCGGTATTGGTTATAAGTAATCAACGGAATACGTTTTCGGTTTTTGAGGATGTCGTCATAATTCTGTTCGCTCCCGTAACCAGCATCCGCAACAATATGATCTGGCAGTTCGAAAAAGTCCTTTTCTATCGTATCCAGAAAGGGGATGAAAGTGCGTGTATCTGTTGGGTTTGGGAAGATATCAAAAGCAAGCGCATACTGACCTTCGGTCGCAACCTGTACATTATATCCAGCCTTCAATTGGCCATTTTGCATATAGTCATCTTTCATTCGCATGAATGTCGCGTCATGATCTGTCTTAGAATAGCTATTCCGTTGACCAAAGGTTTCCATATCGTTTTGATATTTTTGTTTGCGCGCTAAAAAATCAGCAAATTTTTTACGGTATTGTTTAGGGTCCTTTCGCATCGAACGTAATCGTTTGCGCTCCTCCGTATCTTCACTGTTTTCGATTTTTTGAGTATAGGTCTGAATCGTTTCATCAAGTTTCCCCACTACATGCGCAAGCTCCGTAGTAGAAAGTTCGTCAGAACTTTCGCGATTGATATGAGGGATGATCTCTTTTTCCAAGAGTTCCTCGTACATTTGACTGGATTTTTCTACAAGGCTAGCACTGTACTTTTCGATAGACTTGCGCCAGACGAAAGTAAACTTATTGGCGTTAGCTTCAATTTTAGTGCCGTCAATAAAAATTGCTTCTGAATCAATCTGATTGTTTTGAACGAGTTGGCAGCGGAACTGCACAAAACACTGTCGAAGCAGTTCTTTCACTTCGGGATGAACACGGAAACGATTGAGAGTACGGTAGCTTGGTTCATAGCCTTGAGCAAGCCACATCATTCGGATACTATCCTTCAGCAATCCCTCCATTTTCCTTCCGGAAAAAACAGATTGCGTGTAGGCGCACAGAATTACTTTCATCATCATTCGTGGATGATAGGCGGGACAGCCTGTTTCCCGGAGAAAGCTGACAAATGCCTCTTCTGGAATCGATTCGACTAAGTCATTTACCGCATAGGCAATATCATTTTTCTGCAGGGTAATCTCTAAATCCAACGGTAAAACAACTTGATTCATGGTATAATTTTTGAACATAAGGATACCTCCGATAATTGGTTTGTGGTGAATCTAATTTTATCAGAAGGTGTCCTTATTTTCATTTCCAAAACAACAAAAGAACGATACCCGACATTATTTTGTCAGGTAACGTTCTTTTCTATTTCACCGTGTTTTGTCCCAGCCTCGTTTCACGTTTATCAGATTTCCTTCAATTCCTGCATACGACGTTCAACTGCCGCGTACTTTTCTAGATAGTCACTTTCCTTAGCTCTCTCTTCTTCCACAACCGCTTCAGGCGCTTTGGACATGAAACGTTCGTTGGAGAGTTTGCCTTGGACGCGTTTTACTTCGCTTTGCCATTTCGCAAGCTCTTTTGTTAGACGCGCAAGTTCTTCGTCGATGTTGAGCAACCCTTCAAGTGGCAAGAACATTTCTGCTCCTGTTACTACCGCTGACATCGATTTACCTGGCGCTGTGATGCCGTTTCCGATTGTCAATGTCTCAGGGTTACAGAAGCGTTCGATGTAGCTACGGTTTGCTTCTAACACGGCTACAGTTGCATCGTCTTTAGCTGAAATATAGAGTGGAACCTTTTTGCTGAGTGGCGTGTTTACTTCTGCACGGATATTACGTACAGCACGGATAATGTCCATCAACAGTTTCATATCCGTTGCACGCACTTTATCAGTTAGAGCTTCATCCGCAACCGGCCATGCGGCGATTGTAATTGATTCACCTTCATGGGGTAGGTTCTGCCAAATTTCTTCTGTGATGAAAGGCATGAACGGATGTAACAAACGCATCGTGTTATCGAGCACATAAGCAAGAATCGAGCGCGTCATTTTCTTCGCTGCTTCGTTTTCACCGTATAATGGCAGTTTCGCCATTTCGATGTACCAGTCACAGAAATCATCCCAGATGAAGTTATAGAGTGCGCGGCCGACTTCACCGAACTCATAGCGGTCTGCTAACTTCGTCACTTGGTCGATTGTTTCATTCAACCGTGTCAAGATCCATGCGTCCGCTACAGATTTTTCACCCGTTATATCAATTTCATCGTATGTCATGCCATCCATATTCATGAGTGCGAATCGGGATGCATTCCAGATTTTATTGGCAAAGTTCCAGACGGATTCAACTTTTTCAGTTGAGTAGCGTAGATCCTGACCTGGTGATGAACCTGTCGATAAGAAGTAGCGCAATGCATCCGCACCGTATTTATCGATAACATCCATTGGGTCAACGCCATTGCCAAGCGATTTAGACATTTTACGACCATCTTCAGCGCGAACGAGCCCGTGAATTAAGACATCTTTAAATGGACGCTGTTCTGTAAACTCGATTCCTTGGAAAATCATCCGTGATACCCAGAAGAAAATGATGTCGTAGCCTGTTACGAGTGCATCTGTTGGGTAATAACGTTTAAATTCTTCGTTGTCGAGATCCGGCCAACCCATTGTTGAGAACGGCCAAAGCGCAGATGAGAACCATGTATCGAGTACATCATTGTCCTGGCTCCAATTTTCACTGTCAGCGGGCGCTTCCTGACCGACATATATTTCGCCAGTGTCATTGTGGTACCAAGCTGGAATGCGGTGACCCCACCATAATTGACGGGAAATACACCAGTCATGGACATTTTCCATCCATGTTAAATACGTTTTTTCGAAACGGTCCGGTACAAAGTTTACTTTGCCTTCCGTATCTTGTAGCTTGATGGCTTCATCAGAAAGTGGCTGCATTTTAACGAACCATTGTGTCGATAAATACGGTTCAACGACTGCACCACTACGCTCGGAATGACCGACAGAATGATTATGTTCTTCAATGTTAAATAGAACACCCATCTCCTGCAAGTCTTTGACGATTTCTTTACGACATTCGAAGCGATCCATTCCTTCATATTTGCCGGCAAGCTTATTCATCGAACCATCTTCATGCATCACAAGAACACGTGGGAGATTGTGTCGGTTACCGATTTCAAAGTCATTCGGGTCATGTGCAGGTGTAATTTTAACCGCGCCACTTCCGAATTCCATATCCACGTAATCATCTGCAATAATTGGAATTTCGCGACCGACAATCGGCAGTTTAACCGTTTTACCGATTAAATGTTTATAACGCTCATCTTCAGGATGAACTGCAACCGCAGTATCTCCAAGCATTGTTTCAGGTCGAGTTGTTGCAATTTCTATACTGCCCGTTCCGTCTGCCAATGGGTAACGCATATGATAGAAAGCACCCTGAATGTCTTTGTGGATGACTTCGATATCAGATATAGCCGTTTTCGTAGCGGGATCCCAGTTTATAATATATTCACCGCGGTAAATTAACCCTTTGTTGTAGAGTTTAACGAAAACTTCCTGTACCGCTTTCGAAAGTCCTTCATCCAATGTAAATCGTTCACGTGTATAATCAAGCCCCAAACCAAGTTTCGCCCATTGTTCACGGATATGTCCTGCATATTCGTCTTTCCATTTCCATGTTTCTTCAAGAAATTTCTCACGCCCTAAATCATAGCGTGTCGTTCCCTCTTCACGAAGTTTTGCTTCAACGCGTGCTTGTGTTGCAATTCCAGCATGGTCCATTCCCGGAAGCCATAGAGCATCATAACCTTGCATCCGCTTCATGCGTGTCAATATGTCTTGTAGCGTTGTATCCCATGCGTGGCCAAGGTGTAGTTTACCTGTAACATTCGGCGGTGGAATAACGATTGTGTAAGGTTTTTTATCGCTCTTAGGTTGTGCTTCAAAATATTTACCTTTCAGCCACCAGTCATGGCGACCTGCTTCAATGGTCTTCGGATCGTATTTCGTCGGCATCGACGTGTTTTCATTTGTCATGTTGGTTCCTCCTTATTTTAAAAAAGAAAAGTAGTTGGTGCATAAAACTGGACACAAAAAAACTCCTATCGCCTTAAAGGACGAAGGAGCTGTTCGCGGTACCACCTTTATTCGTGCACACAAAAGTACAGTGCACCTCAAACTTCGATAACGGCTTCAAACCGGCTTCCGCTACTGTTAGGTGTTTTCATGCTGAAAACCTAATGTTGCTGATTTTCATGCTAAAAACAGCCAATTCACGGAAACTGCTCACGGGTTACATTCAGCAAATAATCGACAGGCCCTTTCACCACCGGAACCCTCTCTTTAGTCCAATCAATTCACGTACTATCCCAATCATCGCATCTCTATACAATTACCATAATTGTAACGGAACTGCTTATGAAACGTCAAGTAAATTACGAAAGGATTGTGTTATGCGAAGGTCATATAACCCTTATCTTCTACCGCCTTGGCTTCGGAAAACCCGGTTTTACTGCAAAGGAATTATTATCCCAATTTGTGTTTTTCAATTGATACGATTATTACTCGTTCCAACAACCGGTGATTTTCTACTGTTGTGTCTACTCTGTGGATTAGCTTTCGCTCTTTACAAAAACATCATTTGAACGGAATACAGTTGTCGATACCCCATCTGTTAGCTCCATAATGAATGAGAGCACTTCGTCCGCCTCTGTGAATGAAGTGCTTTCTATTGTTGCGATTGGAGTCGCCACTACTACATTTACTTCCACTTCAGGCTCCTCCACTTGCGCGACTGCTTTTGTGTACGAACACTCCACATGCCAGACAATACCGTAAGTACCTTGTCCGTCAGATTTCCCCGTCGCTTGGGTCGTTACTACGTTCAACGTGCTCTCTGTTTCGGGAGGTAGATCAATATTGAGTGGGACTGCGTATTCAAAGTAACCCTCTTTGCCATCCAACTCAACATCATCAATGAGAATATACGAATCATCGAGTTCTGCTGAACGCAGGACCCCATCATCAAATTCAACATTCGCCGCAATGTGGTAAATGCCTGTCAATCGGACTGCATCTTCCGTTCTTTCTTCGGTATATCTTGGAGTTACCGTGACTGATTGACCCCCTGTAGGTATGCCCGCATGTTCAGGGAAGTAAAAGTCTTCCTGCATTGGCCACTGTTTTATCTCCATATACGTTCCCTCCTTCTATTCCTTCACAAACAATTGTATGCGCGACAGCGTCTTGATAGAAGAATAAATTGAGTGAACGAAAAATCCCCTGACCATTTAACAAGTCAGGGGATTTGTATTTAATTTATAAAAAACTGGAAAGAAGGGCTTGAAAACCACCATTTTTACCGGACTATTTTCGGCCCGCTTTCGGCGAATTAATCACGATACTTTTACCGAGGGGCATGTAGAGGATGCGACAAAGTCGCATCCCCTACTTACTTAGACCTCTCGATAAGCGTATAGAACTTGTTCGATTCAAAGCGAACCAAAAGCACAGATACAAGTAGTACCTAGTGTGTGATCAAGTTATTTACTGGTTATTTTAGTTAATCATCAGACGTAGTAAAGTAAAATACTTCTTATTGCTTCAATTTGGCAAATACAGTATGGAATGCTTCAACCGTTGTCGCGATATGCTCTTCGGTATGCGCAGTCGATAGGAACATGCCTTCAAACTGGGATGGCGGTAGGAAGATGCCTTCTTCCGCCATTAAGCGATAATAATCAGCGAATAATGCAAGATCGGATGTTTTCGCTTTGTCGTAGTCAGACACTTTTTCATTTGTGAAGAAAAAGCCAATCATCGATCCAGCACGGTTCACTGTGTGTGGAATATTGTATTTTTCTGCTGCAGCACGGAAACCGGCCTCCAGCTGATCGCCTAGTTTCATGAAATGATCATATGATTCGGGTGTCAGTTTTTTCAACGTTTCAATACCGGCAGTCATTGCAAGCGGATTTCCTGATAAAGTGCCTGCTTGGTAAATCGTCCCCGCAGGAGCCATATTTTCTAGGATTTCACGTTTTCCACCATACGCACCTACAGGTAACCCACCGCCAATTACTTTTCCGAGACATGTGATATCAGGTGTAACACCGAAATAGCCTTGTGCACAATTGTAACCGACACGGAAGCCTGTCATGACTTCATCGAATATAAGAAGTGTGCCGTTTTGTTCAGTCAGTTCACGCAATCCTTCAAGGAAGCCTGGTTCAGGAGGAACAACGCCCATATTACCTGCGACGGGTTCAACAATGATTGCAGCTAGATCGTCGCCGAATTCTGCAATCGCGACTTTAATGCTTTCAAGATCATTATACGGCACAGTAATCGTGTTTTTGGCAACCGATTCTGGAACACCTGGGCTATCTGGAAGACCCAGTGTCGCAACACCTGAACCTGCTTTAATGAGCAGTGAATCGGCGTGGCCATGGTAACAGCCTTCGAATTTCAAAATTTTATTGCGTCCCGTATAGCCGCGCGCTAAACGCAATGCACTCATTGTGGCCTCTGTACCTGATGAAACCATACGAATCATCTCGATAGATGGAACGCGCTCGATAACTAATTTCGCAAGTTCATTCTCGGCTAATGTTGGAGCACCGAAGCTAGCTCCAGTTTCCGCTACACGCTTGATACCATCGACGACGTCACTGTCAGAGTGACCATGAATAAGAGGACCCCAAGACAAGACATAGTCAATGTAGTCATTGCCATCGATATCCGTAATGATTGCGCCTTTTCCACTTTCCATGAAAATAGGATCCATATTGACGGATTTGAAAGCACGGACAGGTGAGTTAACTCCGCCCGGCATCAAATTTACTGCTTCTTCAAATGCTTGTTTTGACTTATCATAACTTCTACCCATTTATTTCTCCTCCAGCCAGCGCGCAGCATCTTTCGCATGGTACGTCATAATAATATCCGCACCTGCACGCTTCATACTCGTTAACGTTTCTAAAACAATCTGTTTTTCGTCAATCCAGCCATTTTGAGCAGCAGCCTTTACCATTGCGTACTCGCCACTTACATTGTAAGCCACGATTGGCAATAAAAAGGTGTTTTTTACGTCGCGTACGATATCAAGATAAGACAATGCCGGTTTGACAATGAGGAAATCGGCACCTTCCAATACATCTGATTCCGCTTCACGTAATGCTTCCATTCGGTTTGCGGGATCCATTTGATACGTTTTACGGTCACCAAACTGCGGTGTAGAATCTGCTGCATCACGGAACGGACCGTAATAAGCGGAAGAATATTTCACCGCATAGGACATGATCGGTATTTCTGAAAAACCAGCTGCGTCAAGCCCTCGGCGTATAGCCACAACAAAACCGTCCATCATATTTGAGGGGGCGATAATATCAGCACCGGCTTCTGCTTGGCTTACAGCTGTCCGCGCCAATAAATCTAGAGAAGGATCGTTCAATACTTTCTCTCCTTCAACCACACCACAGTGACCATGGTCAGTAAACTCGCAAAGACACGTATCTGCGATAACGACAAGGTCAGGATAACGTTCTTTCGCAAGACGGATTGCTTTTTGAACAATTCCTTCAGCGGAATAAGCTTCTGAGCCCACATCGTCTTTCGTTGCTGGGATACCGAACAAAATAATTGAAGGAATACCTAGTGAGACGACTTCATCGAGTTCAATTGCAAAGTGGTCAAGTGATTTCTGGAAAACACCCGGCATTGAAGCAATCGGATTATTGATATCCTCACCGTCGATAACAAAAATCGGATAAATAAAATCCTCTTTCTTCAGAACAGTTTCCTTTACCATTGACCGTAATGTGCTCGATGCACGAAGACGTCTGTTGCGTCTGAATTGTAATGTATCCATAATTACCCTTCCTTTCGCCCCGCCAATTTCTCAACGAGATCTTTAAGTGTGTATGTATCTGGCCTAACATGGACAGGTGCGCCAACTTCTACTAGCGCACTCTCCGTCACATGACCGATAGCACCGATTGTATAGCCATTCCAGCCTGTACGCGGCACAACTTCTTCCGCAAAAACTGCCACTGCCGAAGGACTTGCGAACAACACGTTCAATTGCTGTTTTTTCTGCAACAAAGCAACAAGTGAATCAATGGAATCATTTGCACGCTCTGTTGTATAAACAGTCCATTCATCCACTTCAAAAGGCAATTCTTCTTTGATGGTCACTCCAGCAATCGATCCACGGAGAAATAAGATGCGTCGAATATCTGTTTCAACAGGATTAAATTCCTTAACGAATGTATCCGCACTGAAAACCGTTGGAATGAAATCGACCGTAAAGCCAATTTTCCTGAGTGCATCAGCAGTACGGATACCGACAGCCGCTATTTTAGCTGGAATTGCTTCTGGTGAAAAATTGTGTCGAATGAGCTTGGCTCCAAAAGCCGTAACCGCACTTTGACTGGTGAATATCAACCAGTCGTAAGTCGGACATGCGTTCAAACGGAGCTCATCTGTCTGTTCCACCAACTCTGCCACTTGAATGAGCGGCAATGAAACTGGCGTACCTCCATAGAGCTTCACCAGTTCGAATACATCTTCTGATTTCGGCGTTCCTGTGAAGACGACTGTTTCAGCTAACAGTGGTTTACCGTTACGCATCCATATCCGCCTTCACTTTCTCAATCACCTCAGAAGCTCCTTCAGCACGTAAAGTTTTTGCAACTTCCTTGCCAGCTTCAATAGGATCTTTACTCGTAAATGTACTTTTGAATACTTGTATAGCGTCGGGAGAAGCAATATAACCAGTCAGTTCAACCTCACTGCCATTGTATTGCGCAAAACCTGCAATCGGAACTTGGCATGAGCCATCCATTTCAGTAAGGAAAGTACGCTCTGCTTCTACTTCTTTCCACGTTTTCTCATCAGTTAGTTTGGCAAGTTCGGCTAGTAGTTCTTCATCATCAATACGGCATTCAATTGCAAGTGCTCCCTGCCCTACTGCAGGAATACAATCCTCAACAGACATATATTCCGTGGTGATATCTTCACTCCACCCCATCCGTTTCATTCCAGCGGCTGCTAGAAGAATCGCGTCGTATTCGCCGTCAACCATTTTTTTCAAACGTGTGTCGATATTGCCACGAATCCATTGAATATCCAGGTCGGGACGTAGTAAAAGCAACTGTGAACTTCTACGTAAACTAGATGTTCCAACAATCGCTCCTACCGGCAAGTCCATGAATTTCACATGATTTTTTGAAATGAAGGCATCACGTGCATCTTCTCGCGGAGGGATACAGCCGATAACAAGTCCTTCCGGTAAAACTGCCGGCATGTCTTTCATACTATGTACTGCAAAATCGATTTCTTTATCGTACAATGCTTGCTCAATTTCTTTGACGAAAAGACCTTTCCCACCGACTTTAGACAACATGACGTCAAGGATTTGATCGCCTTTCGTAACGATTTCTTTCACTTCAAACTCAAATGGTGCACCAGCTGCTTTCATTTGTTCAATGAACCAGTTTGTCTGTGTTAAAGCAAGTTTACTTCTTCTTGAACCTACAATTATTTTTCTCATTTTCATAAAACCAACCTTTCAAATGAATAATTCACTATTAAAATCCATTAAGGGATCAATATTTAAATCCAGGAATGGAATTCAGATAATTTGCTCGCTAGGAAAAAATTAATAATAACAAAGAGAAACGCAAATACATTTGCCCACGCAAAGTCATTTCCTGTAAGCTTGCCACTCCGCTTCAAGAATAATACAGAACCATAAATGGCAAGCAAGAAAAATGAACCCAATATTTTTATATCGAATATAGACCACGTGTCTAGGGCAACAGTCGCCCACTGCATGCCTAGAACTAAGCTAACAAAAAGAATTGGTATTCCAGTGTAAAGAGCGGCTTTCATTCCTATCTCTGCTTGATGAAGGGACGGTAGCCTGCCAAATTGTTTCGTCCATTTCTTTTCTTTTAAAACCTTATAGACAAGGAGATAGAGAATCGAAAAAACAAAAGACATTGCAAATGCGGCATACGATAAAATTGCAAAGGTTATATGGATAATAAGAAGTTCAGAAATGAGTGCTTCCCCTATCGCTGATTGTTCAATTTGTACAGGTGCAAACGTATGAATCGTCATGAATATAAAACCGATGACATTCAAGAAAAACACAGCGTGACTCACTTTGTAAAATAGGTGCAGGACAATCGATAATGTAATCAAAAGCCATGCGTAAAAAAAGATGCCTTCAAAGAGAGTCAGTACCGGAAATCTTTTCATTTCGATAATATACATCACTAGGAAAAAACTTTGCAGAAAATAGACAACGGATAAAATCCAAAAAGCGCATCGATGTGCAAAGGTATCCTTATTTAAATAATCTATAAAATAAAAAACGAGGCTAACCGCGTAAAGGACAACCATTACTTCATGCAGCCTCGTCATCATCATATCTGCCATGATCACTTCTCTGCCTTTCCGAACCAATAAGGGCGTTTCCGCATCTATAGTGTATCACACTGATGCGGAAACGCCCCTTTGACAAATACTCAAAATGTCAAATTCGGTTGTGCCATCGCATTTCTTTCCGCTCTGACTTTTAACCGTTCTACTGCTTGTCTTGCAAGCATCTCTTTCTCCTTCACTACATCCTCACCGATACCGAAAATTTGCTGGAATAGCTCTAACTTTTCGTTCGATTTCGGATCCATAGATAATTCTTTCACCTGTAAAATTGGATCTTTCAATAACTGATTGACAATCGATTTCGTATGTTTGTTCAACACTTTCTTTTCGCGTTCCGTCAAATTGGGCATCTTGTTTTCAATGCTCGCCATCGTTTCTGTTTGAATAATATGTGCTTTTTGACGAAGTGCCGAAATGACAGGGACAACTCCAAGTGTAGCAACCCATTCTTTGAAAACGACAATTTCTTGTTCAATCATTAAACCGATTTCCTCAGCTGCATGCTTTCTTTCTGCAAGATTCGCCTCGACAATACCTTGTAAATCATCGATATCATAAAGAAAGACATTCGGTAAATCACCGATACGCGGATCTAAATCGCGCGGAACAGCAATATCAACCATAAATATCGGTCTTCCTTTACGCAACCGTACTACTAATTGCATGAGTTCCAAGTCGATTACGAAGTCACTTGCGCCAGTTGAACTAATCAGTACATCCGCTTCAAGTAAGGTGCATTGAAGCTCTGCCATCGATTTTGCAACTCCACCGAATTTATCGGCAAGCAGTTCTGCTTTTGAAAGTGTTCTATTGACAACTGTCACTTTGCTTGCACCACTACCATGCAAGTTCTTTAAAGCGAGTTCGCCCATCTCACCTGCACCAAGAATGGCTACATGCTTCTGATCCAATGTGCCAAAAATTTTCTTACCAAGTTCTACAGCTGCATAGGATACCGACACTGCATTATCACCAATTGCGGTGTCAGTATGCGCTTTTTTAGCAAGTGTAACTGCTTGCTTAAATAGTTCATTGAAAACAGTACCCGTCGTTCCCGTTGTTTGGCCCATGAGGAAACTATCCCGTACTTGGCCTAATATTTGTGTCTCGCCAAGAACCATGGAATCTATGCCTGCCGAAACACGCATTAAATGCTCAACTGCCCCGTCATTTTCCATGATGACCAGGTGCGACGAGAATGCTTCAAGTGGAATATCGAACCATTCAGCCAGGAAATTCTTCACATAATAACGACCTGTATGTAACTGATCGACAACTGCGTATATTTCAGTACGGTTACATGTGGATATAATTATATTTTCTAATATACTCTTTTGCTGTTGCAGTGTTTGCATCGCCTGTGGCAGTTCTGCTTCAATAAAAGATAGCTTTTCCCTTATTTCAACAGGTGCTGTCCGGTGATTGACACCAATTATGATTGTATGCATCAGGTGTTCACACCTTTCACGTTCTATTTCACGCTTTCTATTATACCATACGGCTGTCCCTTTTTCTGTTTAAAATTGTGAACAACGTATGAATACCAGCGGTTTAATGAACCTATTTATAATGATTACAAACTAATACTAACAGCCTTTGAAATGACAAGCAATCAATGTGCAATATACATATCCTTTGTACGATGCCACTCATAATCCGAAGCATACCTATTCGTACAAAATAAATAATCCGGAAAACGATTTCAACTCGTCTCCAGATTACTATTTATATAATTACATTCTACTCTCAATTTCTTTCCATGCTTCTTCCATGCCAATTCCCTTTTCAGATGAAAAGACAATCAAAGCATCATATGGACGCATAGCAAGTGTTTCACGAACTACTTTTTTATGTTTTTCCCATTTCCCCTTTGGTATCTTGTCCGCCTTCGTCGCAATGATGATTGCTGGCATATTGTTATCCACGAGGAAATCATACATATTACAATCTTCGGCACTTGGCGCGTGACGCAAATCAACAATTAGGACAACAGCACGGAGAGGTTCCCGTTCTGTCATATATTGTTGAATAAATTTCCCCCATGTTTCACGAGATGACTTTGATACTTTTGCATAGCCATATCCCGGGACATCGACAAAAAATAGTTGCTCTTCAATTTTATAAAAGTTTAATGTTTGTGTCTTACCCGGTTTCGAAGAAGTTCGAGCAAGACTCTTTCTGCCAATCATCTTGTTGATAAAAGAAGATTTCCCGACATTGGAACGTCCTGCTAGCGCAAATTCTGGATATCCTTCTGACGGGTATTGATCTGGTCGTACGGCACTCATAATCATTTCTACGTTATGGACTTTCATTTGGAAGTCTCCTCCAATGCAATTTCGAGGACCTCTTCTGCGTCAGAAACGAGCTTGAATGTCATTTCCTTCCGGACGCTTTCCGGAATATCTTCGATGTCGCGCTCATTTTCAATTGGCAAGATAATTGTTGTCAAGCCAGCTCGATGGGCACTTAATGTTTTTTCTTTTAATCCACCAATTGGCAACACTCTGCCTCGTAATGTTATTTCACCAGTCATGCCAACTTCACGGCGAACTGGACGTTTTGTCAATGCGGAAACTAACGCTGTTGCAATGGTCACACCAGCCGATGGACCGTCTTTTGGAATGGCCCCTTCAGGAACATGGATATGAATATCACATTTTTTGTGAAATTCCGGATCAATTCCGAACTCCACTGTTTTTGAACGTACATAAGACAGCGCAGTTTGTGCAGATTCTTTCATTACGTCCCCAAGTTTACCCGTCAAAATTAACTTCCCTGCTCCAGGGGATAAAGAAACCTCAATCTGCAAAGTATCTCCTCCAACTTGGGTATAAGCAAGCCCTGTCGCAACGCCGATTTGATTGACCGTTTCCGCCTGACCATACCTGTGTTTCTTTTTACCTATGAGTGATTCAAGCGTTTTCGGGCTAACCGTGATGCTTTTTTTCTCACCTGTAACTATCAATTTCGCTGCTTTACGGCAAATGCCTGCAATTTGACGCTCTAGTCCACGCACACCCGCTTCACGCGTATAGTATCTCACAATGTCCTGGATTGCCGGATCACTGATGCGAACTTGGGATTTGGTCAATCCGTGTTCTTTTAACTGCTTTGGAATTAGATGATTTTTAGCAATCGAACGTTTCTCAATTTCAGTATAACCTGCAATTGAGATGATTTCCATACGGTCTCGGAGTGGTCCTGGAATCGCACTTAAATCGTTCGCTGTCGCAATGAATAGCACATTTGATAAGTTATAAGGTTCTTCAATATAATGATCACTGAATTTGTCATTCTGTTCCGGATCAAGTACTTCCAACATAGCAGAAGATGGATCACCACGGAAATCATTCGACATTTTATCGATTTCATCTAGCAGGAACACCGGATTAATCTTTCCGGACTTTTTCATTGCCTGGATAATCCGTCCCGGCATAGCACCTACATATGTCCGCCTATGTCCTCTAATTTCTGATTCGTCACGTACTCCACCAAGTGAAATACGAACAAATTTTCTACCAAGAGATTCAGCTATGGATCTGGCAAGAGATGTTTTCCCAACTCCTGGTGGACCTTCAAGACAAAGAATTGGACCTCTTAATGAATTGGTCAACTGACGTACCGCCAAATATTCCAGTATACGTTCTTTTACATTTTCAAGACCATCATGATCACGATTAAGGATTTCTTCAGATCGGTTAATATCAAGCTGATCTTTTGAAGCATCAGTCCAAGGCAATGTTACAAGCCACTCAATATAATTCCGTATAATACCACTTTCAGCTGCAGCAGAAGGAATCTTTTCGTATCTATCCAGTTCACGCAATGCCGCTTCTTTGACCACTTCTGTCATACCGGCTTTTTCAATACGACTTGTTAAGTCTGCAACTTCCAGCCCTTTTCCATCTTTATCGCCAAGTTCAGTCTGGATAGCCTTCATCTGTTCGCGTAGATAGAATTCTTTTTGCGTCCGTTCCATTGCTTCCCTTACACGTTCATTTATTTTCTTTTCAAGATTGAGCACTTCCTGCTCGTTATATAGCCTGCTCGTAAGCCATTCTAGACGTTTATTGATATTTGTCGTTTCTAGAACTTCCTGTTTTGCCGCAAGCTTGAGTGGCAAATGAGAGGCAACCGTATCTGCAAGTCTTCCCGGTTCAATAATTGATGCTACAGAATCATATGTTTCTTCCGTGACTTTTTTCGAAATTTTCGAATACTTTTCAAAATATGTAAGCAGGGTTCTCATTAATGCTTCTGATTCCGCATCTATTGTCTCATCATCCGGGAACCCGATTACTTCAACAACAGGATAAAGGTCTGCTTCTTCATAGTTAGACCATTCTGCACGTTCAATACCCTCAATCAGTATGCGATATGTTCCATTTGGTAACTGAGTCAGCGATTTTACCGACGCCAATGTACCTACCTTATACAAATCTTCGGGCTCTGGATTTTCTATGCTAATATCTTTTTGTGTCGCAAGGAAGATTAGATTGTCTTTGGCAATTGCATGTTCAATTGCGAATACGGAGCGTTCTCTTCCAACATCAATATGTAAAATCATCGTAGGGTAAACAAGCAACCCTCGAAGCGGTAAAAGCGGTATGTTATTTAATTTATCTGTCGACATAGGGTAGTCACCTCCGATAATTATGTATATCCTACTTTATGTTCAGTAAAACATTGAAAAAAAGCTGACATCCGATAAGCGCATATTCACGCGCTTCGTCGGAGTCAGCTGCATCCTTCAGGCGTTACGCCGAGTCTTTCTCATTATCCAGAATAACCCGGGTACCATCTTCCGTTAAGAGAATCGGATTTGATTGTCCCAACACGGATTCTTTAGTAATGATGCACTCTTTCACTTCTTCAAGTGAAGGCAGTTCATACATTACATCGAGCATGATATTTTCAATGATTGAACGCAGACCACGGGCACCTGTTTTTCGTGTAATGGCCTCTTTTGCAATTTCAAGCAAGGCATCATCCTCGAAACGAAGTGCAACATCATCCAGTTCGAACATTTTTTGATATTGTTTTACGATTGCATTTTTTGGAAGAGTCAATATCTGATAAAGAGTATCTTCACTCAACTGTTCAAGACTTGCAAGAACAGGCAAACGACCAACAAATTCTGGAATTAGACCGAAACGCTGAAGATCTTCAGGTATCAGTTTAGCAAGATACGATTCCTCTTCAATAATTGTGTTGGGTTCAGCACCGAATCCAATTACTTTTTGACCGATACGACGTTTGATGATTTCTTCGATTCCATCGAATGCTCCACCGACAATAAAGAGGATATTCGTTGTATCGATTTGAATGAATTCTTGATGAGGATGTTTGCGACCACCTTGTGGCGGAACACTCGCTACAGTTCCTTCAAGAATTTTAAGTAGTGCTTGTTGAACACCTTCACCTGAAACATCACGTGTTATAGATGCATTTTCAGATTTACGAGCGACTTTATCGATTTCATCAATATAGATGATTCCTTTTTCCGCACGATCAACATCATAATCTGCTGCCTGAATTAACTTCAGCAAAATATTTTCTACATCTTCACCGACATATCCTGCTTCAGTCAATGATGTAGCATCTGCAATAGCAAAAGGTACGTCAAGGATTCTTGCAAGGGTTTGAGCGAGTAATGTTTTACCACTACCCGTTGGTCCGATGAGTACAATATTAGATTTCGATAACTCGACATCATCAATCTTACTGTTCGAGTTAACACGTTTATAGTGGTTATAGACAGCTACCGAAAGTGATTTTTTCGCGCGATCCTGTCCAATCAGGTATTCATCGAGGATACTTTGTATTTCTTTTGGTTTCGGAACGTCTTTAAGTTCAAATCCTTCTTCAAGACCGACTTCCTCTTCTACAATTTCAGCACAAAGTTCAACACATTCATCACAAATATAGACGCCTTGACCTGCGACTAGCTTACGAACCTGCTCCTGGGATTTCCCGCAAAAAGAACAGTTTAAGTTATCTTTTTCATCGTTAAATTTGAACACTAATCTCACCCCTATTTAAGTGACAATCTTACAAGATTCCCAGGTTTTTATCAACTAATTAGAATTCATCGCTTTACACATTTTATTATGTCTTTCTATGAAAAACAAGGTACGGTCTTCCGTACCTTGTCCTTAATTCACTTTATTATTCAGTAATCTTTGCGTTTTCTACCAAGAATTCAACTGTTTTGTTGAAACGAAGATCGTTTTCAAGAACTTTAGTTCCACCAAGCGTTGTTTTAATTTGCTCGATATCCATGCCGAACTGCTCAGACATTTTTTCGAGTTCAGCATTAATATCTTCTTCTGCAACTTCAATGCTTTCAGCTTTACCAATTGCTTCAAGTACTAAAGAAACACGGACACGATTTTGTGCGTCTTCTTGCATTTGAGTACGAAGCGCTTCTTCATCTTGTCCAGAGAACTGGAAGTAAAGCTCAAGATTCATTCCTTGTGATTGTAGACGTTGTCCAAATTCTTCCATCATACGTTCAACTTCAGATTCAACCATCACTTCTGGGATGTCAACTTCCATATTTCGTGCTGCTGCTTCTACAAGATCATCACGAAGTGCTGTTTCGGAAGCAGTTTTTTTCTCTGCCAAAGTTGTTTCTTTCAACTTCGCACGCAATGCGTCAAGACTTTCAACTTCTTCGTCAATTTCTTTTGCAAGTTCGTCATCTAATGCAGGAATTTCTTTAGATTTGATTTCATGAAGTTTCACTTTGAAAATAGCTGCTTTACCCGCAAGTTCTGCCGCATGATATTCTTCAGGGAAATCTACTTCAACATCTTTTTCTTCGTCTGTTTTCATGCCAATCAATTGCTCTTCAAATCCAGGGATAAATGAACCTGAACCGATTTCAAGATCGTATTGCTCGCCTTTACCACCATCGAAAAGTTCTCCATCAACCGAACCTTCAAAGTCGATTTTCACTGTATCACCGTTTTCAACAGTGCCATCTTCTTTCAAAGCTAGTTCTGCGAAAGCTTGTTGACGTTCTTTTAGTTGTTCTTCGATTTCCTCATCAGTAACTTCAGTATCCTGACGTGTTACTTCAAGACCCTTATAGTCGCCAAGTTTAACTTCAGGCTTCAATGCAATAACTGCTTTGAAAATAAGCTCTTTCCCTTTTTCCATTTGTTCGATATCGATTTCAGGACGGTCGATTGGTTCAACGCCCGCTTCGTCAAGTGCATTAGAATATGCTTCTGGAAGAATGAAATCAAGTGCTTCATTGTAAAGTGATTCTACACCATACATTTTTTCAAACATTTGACGTGGCATTTTCCCTTTACGGAATCCTGGTGCTTGTACTGTTTTCACAACTTTTTTAAATGCTTTATCAAGACCTGCTGTTACTACCTCTGCAGGTACTTCTACTGTAAGAGTCCCTTTGTTTCCTTCTTGTTTTTCCCATTTAACTGACATAATTAATTACCTCCGAATCGTTTTGGCCAATATGTTTTGATACGTATATACTCCATTGACAACCATTTCAGTATATCATAGTCTCTTCATCTTTCAACAGATTTCGTACTTTGCTAAAGGTCCGAATCGTTGTCAATCTGCTGGATAAGTAAGTTCAGTTCTGTCTCAGGCAACTGCTCACCCGAAAAGAGGCTTTCTATGTAGTTTACATAAGCTGTCGCAATGTCTTCCGAATTATTATTCCCCCATCCAAAAGGGAATGCAGTAATTGCGAATTTCTCGATGAGCCCCTGCGCCATTTCCAATCTGGATGGATCTTGAAAGAGTTGCCGTTCTATCTTTTCAAGGACTTCTTTCGTCATTGCATCTTGTCCAGGCAAAGTCATATTAGCAGGAACAACTTGCTTTTTCCAACCAAATTTACTGATTACAAGTTCTTCATCGTCCCCTGTTTGATGCAACAGTGTCAAAGCGAAGGTAATGGCTAGTGGTGCAACGTCGTCCTGTACAGCTATTTCCTTCAGTAAAGGAGCAAGGTCTGATAAATCACTACCTTCAAGTGAAGCAAGTGCATACTGTTGTGTCATAGCATCCATCTTCATGAATTCGTCGAATTCGAAGGATTCCATTTTAAAACCCGGCTCATCAATTGCATAGCGTTCTGACAAACGAGCATTCAATTCCCTTAGGTAATTGAATTTGTTGAGCATATTTGGCGGAACAATTCCTTCATCAAGCAGCGCATCAATGGTCATTTCGACTTCATCATATTCCTCTAGCTGAATACTGATTGTCAAATACAGTTCCATTGCATCGACGTAATCTGCAGTTCCACTATGAAGTAGCCTTGCCGCAATTTCCTTAGCTCGCCGAAATTCTTTTGTTTCGTAAAGGGCAACAGCGTAAGGTCCTAGAAATTCCGGATTATCAGGTTCATAAACAATTGCCTGATCAAATGCTTCAACCGCTTGTTCGTAGTCCTCTGTCTCAACGGCAACATGCCCTTTTTCAACTAGCTTTTCAAAAGTTCCCGGGAAGACGATTAGGTTTTCTTTTTTCCTGAGTCTTCCGTATTTCTTTCTCAATACGCTCACCTTCTTTCATCATTTCTCACTATATCATAGCGTTTTATAATTTAACATTAATTTCCGAAGTGTTTTGTAGAAACGTTATTTGTCCCACGGATAATCAGGACGAAAATAGTGTTATGCACCTCTGTGAAGTAATGCGATTTCCCCTACCAAACACCTCATCCCAGTGCTAGGTAAGAATTGATTTTCATTGTTGAAAAAACGGGATGAATCGTTTCTTATATAGGAAAGCAATGACATTCAAGATCGAGCTAGGAATTTTCTTGCTAATGAAACATTTGCGATAAAATTGAGGGTAAGCTTTTTTCAGGTTATTCCACTGCTGACAATCTTTCTTTTGCCTATAACGTGCCACATCAATGAGCTTTATCTCGTTATTTGAAGTGATGAAAATATTGCGCAAGTGAATGTCAGATGGATTTAAGCCCAAATTCGAAGCCAAGGATAGTGCGTGATCAATTTCATCGATATGCGCGGTTGTTATAACTTTTCCATGTGTTAAACATTCAAAAAGTGTATAACCATCAATATAGTCCATGACAAGATAATTTAATCCAGTCTCATAAATCGAAGGGAAATAAGGAGTATCTTGAAGTACTTTATAAATTTCGGCTTCTTCTTTTGCGATGTGTATATATATTGGAAAGAACACTTTAATTGATATATTTGATGATTTGATCCTGAATACAAATGCACTTCTTCCTGTTCCAATGTGTTCTAAAGATTTATCGTATCGAACCAGTTGATTTTTCTCGTTAATGATGACCGTATTTACAAGCTCTTGATAAGTAGTCAAATATTAACCTCCAATAATTTTATGATTAAGCCAAGAACACCCGTGACTTCAGTCGTGGGATGAATTGGCTTTCTTTTT
>NZ_JBYHFQ010000019.1:0-75538 GCF_057669665.1 Sporosarcina sp. Y1004
GCTCATGGCGAGAGGCCTCCCCAAAGCGCCAAGCGATCTATAAATGCACACTCCGAATTGCAACTCTCCCGATAATGCACACCCGAATCACTACTCTATCTCGACATTATGTTCTCTAAAACATTACCCATGAAATAGCTCATTTTCATTCTGGAGAACAGAAGTAGCGTGACAAATCCTAGGAATATGAAAAACTGTTGGATTTATTGAGGCATTAGAGTGGGAATCCCAAAAAACCATAAAAAACTAGTGGAACTTTAGGGCAATACAAACAATTAACACTCTAGAATTTTAGCGGTTAGTTTTATAAACTATCAGTATAGTTCAAATTGATAAAATCTTTTATACAAGTGAAGTTTTAGCGTGGAATAGGAGGTTACGAGATGACAACGATGACGACAACAATGATTGATACGAATAAGGAATTAGTAGAAAAGGCAATTTCATTCATTCCGAAATTGAGGGAAAGAGCAGTTAAAACAGAAAAGGGGAGACGAATCCCAGAGGCAACGATGCAAGAGCTAAAGGATGCTGGGTTATTCCAAATCTTACGTCCGAAGCTATATGGTGGTCTTCAATCAGATATGAAAACCTATACGAAATGTGTCGCTGAAATTTCACGAGGCTGTGGATCGACGGGCTGGATTTTTGGCCTCTGCAATATTCGGGAACTGATGATTGCACAATCATTCTCGAAAAAAGCACATGATGAAATTTACTATTCTGGGGACGACATCATATTTGCAGGCGTATTTGAGCCTAGAAAGATCAGCGTTAAGAAAGTTGAAAGCGGATACATTATTGAAGAAGGCTATTGGCCGTTTTGTTCAGGGTCACTGCATGCGACTTGGGGATACTTCGGAATGCCGATTGTCGATGAGCAAGGTGAAGTAATCGATCAAGGACTGATTACACTTCCATTGAGTGAAGTGGAGATTGCAGACGATTGGCATGTATCGGGCTTAAAGGGAACGGGCAGTAACAGCATTCATATGAATAATGTCTTTGTACCGAATCACCGGGTAGTCTCCTTTACGGATGCCATACATGGTAAATTCCAGTCAGATCATTTCCGAGATACTCCTTTATACAATTCAGCACTTTTCCCTGCATTGGCAATGTCAATCGGTGTTCCGGCGCTAGGAATTGCAAATGCTGCACTGGACTTTTTTAATAAGACCTTGGAAACGCGTCGCGCAGCAAATTTAGGCGTCGAGTTCGTGAAGGATGCTTCTATTACGCATCATCAATTGGCTGAGGCGACATTACATATCGAGACAGCAGATCTCCATTTCACGAACATAGCGGAAAAAATGGATGCCTATGCGGAAAGTGGAGAATACATGCCGAAAGAAGAGCGTGTCAAAATGCTCGCTAAGATCGGTTATGCCGTTCAGATGTGTAAAGACGCGATGGAAATATTTGTTGTGGCACTGGGATCTGGAATTGTAGGGGAAGGTCATCCATTCCAAAGGTTATACCACGATTTCACTGCACTTTATACACATCGTACCATCAACCCGTTAACATCTCGAGAAAACTTCGGCCGTGTATTATGCGGTTTAGAGTCAAATACGAAAAACATTTAAAAGATAAAGAGGGATGAAAAATGACGAATCCAGAAATTGCAAAGCTCGGCTATGTTGCACTCGTTACACCAGATCTCGAAAAGTCACTTGTGTTTTTCAGAGATGTCATCGGCTTAGAAGTCACGGAAGAAGTAAATGGAGTTCACTATTTACGCGCTTGGGGAGATTTCCAGCACCATACACTTTCATTAGAACAAGGGGATCGCGGCTATGTTCGTCATATTGGTTGGCGTACGAAAAATCGTGAAGACGTTCTTTTATTCAAAGAAAGACTGGAGCAAGATGGCGTTGAGGTTGAATTTGTAGAGGCATGGAAAACTCCAGGAATCGGGGACTCGATCCGTTTTAAAATTCCAAGTCAGCATACATTCTCACTCTATTATGATGTGGAGCGGCCGGTTGTAGAAGAGCATCGTCGTTCTGTACTAAAAAACCAAACTTACAAATCATGGGCGAAAGGCATATCGCCTCGTCGTTTCGATCATGTGAATATCCATACATCCACAGATGCAGGATTGACGTATGAGTTTTTAGCAGAAATACTTGGATTCAAATTACGTGAATATGTACGTGATAACGATGGAGATGTTGTTGCGAGCTGGATGAGTGTCACGCCGCTTGTGCATGATGTGGCGGTTTTGGCTAAGCCAGATTCACCGACGCCTGCACGTTTGCATCATATTTCTTATTGGTCAGATGATTCACAAGACATTTTACGTGCAGCAGATATATTGAAAGAAAATGATATTGAATTTATCGGACCTGGTAAACACGGGATCACCCAAGCGTTGTATTTATATGTCATGGATCCAGGAAGTGGATGTCGGGTTGAATTGTTTACAGGCGGATATCTCATCTTCGAACCAGACTGGGAACCGGTGGAATGGACAATGGAAGAGCGTTCCGTTGGCAATACGTATTGGGGAGAATCGGTGCAGGACCGGGAAGAAAACAAAATAACAATCGAAGCGTAATGTGTCTTGGTGAAATGAAGGGAGGAAAATCGATATGAAAACAATTGAAATCAATCGCGATAACTTAGCCTACTGGCAAAAGCGTTTGCCGGAACAAATTATAGCACTCGGTTTTTTCGACGGTTTACACAAAGGACATCTTCAGGTCATTGAGACAGCAAAGAAACAAGCGCAATCGAAAAACTTGGCATTGTCCGTTATGAGTTTTTTTCCACACCCGAAAAGTGTTTTGTCTGACGGGAAAGTAAAAGTGGAATATTTAATGCCACTGAATGAGAAGGAGAAAAGGTTAAAGAAATTAGGAGTCGATTATTTCTTTGTGGTCCAGTTTGACAAACAACTAGCCTCTTTATCTCCTGAAAGTTTTGTTGAAAGTTATCTAGTCGATTTAGGTATTGTCCACGCAGTTTGTGGTTTTGACTATACTTATGGCCATCGTGGTGCGGGTAACATGAGTCGTTTGAAATTAGATTCAAGAAATCGGATAGAAGTTACAGAAGTGCCAAAGGTAGAATGTTATGGCGAAAAAATTAGCTCGACCTTAATAAGAGCGTCCTTAGCAGAGGGAAAGGTTAATTATATTCATAAGTTGCTAGGTAAGCCCTATCAAATAGAGTGGAATAAACTGACGGGTCTTTCACCGTTTTATACACTTCCTGCACCAGGACGATACTATGCTTCAATTCAAGCAGCTGGTAGCAGAGTGAATTGTATAGTGATCGTGAACAATGACGGACAACTTGTTTTCAACCAATTACCGTTTTCAAATGAAGAACAGCTTTCGATTTCTTGGCATTATCAAGTGAGAAGTAAAGCATGTAGAGAAATTAGTTGAATTTATCCAAAGGGAAAGGGGATGTCTATATGTCAAAAACAAAACAGTTTCAAGCATTGCTAAAACAACCGAATGCATTTATTTTACCAGGTGGATATGACGGCATGACAGCGCGCTTAGTAGAGGAGTTCGGTTTCCCGGCTCTGTATGCAACAGGAGCAGGTATTTCAAATGCCCAACTTGGATGGGCGGATGTCGGACTGACAACGTCAACGGAAATAGCGGAAATCGTAAGTAGAATGTCCGATGTTACGACAATACCGATTGTTGTGGATGGGGATACAGGATTCGGTAATGCCATTAATGTCATTCGAACAGTGAAGCAGTTGGAACGTGCAGGTGCTTCCGCCATTCAACTGGAAGATCAAGTTTCTCCGAAAAAATGCGGGCATTTTAGCGGTAAACAAATCGTCAGCAAAGAAGAAATGGTGAATAAAATCAAGGCCGCTTTAGATGCAAGAGTTGATAATAACTTGGCGATTATCGCGAGAACAGATGCGCTTGCTATTAATGGAATTGAAGATGCGTTGGATCGGGCAAATGCCTACAAAGAGGCAGGAGCGGATGTCCTGTTTGTGGAAGCGCCAACGACTTTGGAACAACTGAAAATGATTACAGCTGGCGTGCCTGATATTCCACATATCATGAATATGGTTGAAGGTGGGAGAACACCGTTACTATCATTGGAAGAGGCGGAAGCATACGGCTTTAAGATTATGCTTTGCGCGAATACGGTACTGCGTTCGGCTATTAAAGGAATACGTGAGAGTTTACAGATTTTATCAACTGATAAGTCACAAGCAAATATCCATGACGCGATTTGTACGTGGGAAGAACGTCAGGAACTATTTAAATTAAATCAAATACAACAGTGGGAAAAGCAATATTTAGTTGAAGAGATACTAGTTGGGGGAGGTAAGTCATCGTGACAACAGAAATCGATTATGACTTGGTCGTTATTGGTTGTGGGGTAGCAGGTACGTCCGCTGCATTAGCAGCAGCCGAAAGAGCAAAAGAACAAGGGGAAAACCTTCGTATCGCCATTTTAGAACGTGCGGACTTCGATAATCGTGGAGGGAATTCACGGTGGACTGCAGCCTATATGCGTATGGAAAATATTGACGAACCCGCTGATCGTTTTGTAGAAGATATGATGGGATTTTCAAACAATTATTCAGATCGCCAATATATCGAGACGCTCGCACAAGACGCGGGTTCAACGCTTCGCTGGGTTGAGGAAAAAGGTGTTGAATTCGATTATTTACCGACGATGTTCTTAACGGCATCTAAGCCCCGGTTGTTACCTATAGGCGGCGGCCGTGCCATCATTGACATTCTTTCATTAAAGGCACGCGCTCTAGGAGTTGAAATCATTTATGAGTCAACGGCGTGGGACATTGTGTTGGATGATGAAGGTGCAGTGAGTGGCTTAAAGGTTCGCATCAAAGGCGGTGCATCACTGAAGCTTAATGTCCAATCTGTCATTTTAGCAGCAGGAGGTTTCCAAGGCAGTCAGGAAATGATGGCACAATACATCGGTCGAGATGCGCATAAAATTCCAACTGTAGCAGAAGGTGGCCTTTACAACAAAGGTGAAACGATTCGAATGGCGATGAATATTGGTGCCAAAGGATCCGGACAGTTTGATGCTTTCCATGCAGAGCCTGTAGATCCACGCAGCAAAAGGGAAGAAGCAGGAATTATGGCATACCCTTATGCGATATTGGTTGACCAAAATGCCAAACGTTTTACAGATGAAGGGCAAACAACAATAGATGAGCAATATGAAGAAGTGGCTCGGAAAATCTTTTATGATTTACCAAATCACATTGCATACATGATCAGTGACCAGAAAATGAATGCTATTCCGAATATCGAAGAGGCAATTCAAACAGAGCAACCCGCAATTGAGGCAGATACATTGGAAGAACTTGCAGAAAAACTCGGTATTCCAGCAGCTCAGTTAGTTGAAACGGTTCAACAATTTAATGCTGCGGTTCAGCCTGGTGAATTTATCTATAACAAAAAAGACGGGAAAGAAGCAGTTGGGATTGAGCCGCCCAAGTCAAATTGGGCCATAGCAATTGACCAAGCACCTTATATTGCATACCCCGTCATTTGTTGCAACGTATTTACCAATGGTGGATTGGCGACAGATACGTTCGGGCGCGTGTTATCGAATGATGACGATCCAATTCCTGGTTTGTACGCCGCTGGAGAAATTACCGGACTTTACTATGGAAAATACCCAGGTGGAACTTCCGTGTTAAGAGGATTGGTATTTGGCAAACGTTCGGGAGAGCATGTAGTCACGTATTTGTCAGAAGCAAAAAACCTTATATGAGGAGGAATTAGATGTCTACAGGGGATTTGAAGGGTAAAGTTGCGCTTGTCACAGGCGGTGGGCGCGGCATTGGCCGTGAAACTTGTATTTTGCTTGCATCACATGGTGCGGATGTAGCCATAAGTTCAAGGACGGCTTCCGAATGTGAAGAAGTGGCAGCATATATTCACAAAACATATGGCACGAAGACACTTGTTGTTACAGGTGATGTGTCGAATGAGGCAGACGTTCAAAAAATCATTCAATCAGTTGAAAAAGAGTTGGGGAAAGTTTCAGTACTCATCAATAACGCTGGCATAATGAGCTTTTCACCATTTACGGAAACATCCCTTGAGGAATGGGATCAAGTCAATGACATTAATGTAAAAGCACCATTTTTACTGTGCAAGGCTGTTGTTCCAAATATGATTGAGAAACAGGATGGCATCATCGTGAATATTTCATCGATTTGGGGAACGAAAGGCGGACCGAATCGGAGCGCTTATATTACTTCTAAGCATGCAGTCATCGGCTTTTCAAAAGCACTCGGTGAGGAGTTAAAGCCATATGGCATACGCGTAAATGCAGTTTGTCCAGGTCCTGTCGAAACAAAAATGACAGACGATATGGGACCAGACGTGAATAGAACCGGTTGGCTCCAACCAATCGATATGGCGAATGTCATTGTCGAGCTTTGTTTACCAAAAATGAAAGCCATCACAGCATCAACAATTGAAGCATTCGGAGCAGGGCAACCTGTTGCCGTAACTAACTAAAAAGGGAGAGATACTCAATGACAGAAATGGTCGTAGCAATCGAATCGAAGAATATCAGTCTGGAACTATCTAACAAATTATTGGAAGCAGCTGTTGAAAAAGGTAAGGAACTTGGCATGCCATTTAGTATAGCAATTGTAGATAAGGTTGGTAACTTAAAGGCGTTTTCATCCATGGATAGAGCGACTGTATTAACTTTAGAAATCGCCCAAAATAAAGCATTCTCAGCTGCAGCCTATAACCGGGCTACGCATGAATGGTATGACCGTTTAAAAGATGATCCACCTCTATTACATGGCCTTGTCCACACGGAGCGTCTTGTCATTTTCGGGGGGGGCTATCCAATTACAGTGGACGGTGAATTAATCGGTGGTATTGGTGTGAGTGGGGGGCACTATACACATGATATGCAAGTATGTGAAGCGGCGTTAGAAGTTGTTCAGCAACTTGAGCTAAAGGAAGTGTAAAAGCCTATGGAAAACTACGATATTATTATCGTTGGCGCTGGTATGGCCGGACTTTGTGCTGCAGTTGAGGCTGCGGAGCGAAGTGCAAGTGTACTTGTGCTAGAAAAGGAAGCCGAAATGGGTGGAAGCTCTTTGCTCAGCGGGCGTTACATGGCCTTCGCAGAAACAGACTTGCAAAAAAGTAAAGGGATCGTGGATTCAACTGAATGTCTCGTCAACGACATGTTGTCTGTCGGGGACGGGGCGAACGATCCCGTTTTAGTCGAAGCTTACGGTTCGCACCAACTAGAAACGTATGAATGGCTCGTAAATAAAGGTGTTTTGTTTCATGCCATTCAAGCGGTTAGTGGCCATAGTGTCCCGCGTGGGCATACAATCACACCACAACAGGCAATCACTAAGTTATTTGAAAATGCTGTTAGCCATGAAAAAGTAACAGTTAAACGCAATGCAAATGCGTTGCGTTTACGTAAAAATAACGAAGGAAAAGTAGATGAAGTTTCTTATGAGATAGATGGTGAAATCCGTACAGTCAAGGCCAATAATGGCGTTATCTTAACGTCTGGAGGATTTTCACGCAGCGAGGAGCTTTTGAATTCCTTCGCACCTCAGTTAAAAGGTGCTCTTCGAATAGGTGGCAAAGGGAATATAGGTGACGGTATTAAGCTTGCCTGGGAACAAGGTGCCTGGGTACGTGATTTGCCATTTTTAAAAGGCACATACGGCTTCCATCCAACGGCGGATGGTCCTCGTAAATCACAAGGACTCGTATTTTATAAAGGTGCCATTATTATTAATAAATTTGGCAAGCGCTTTGTCAATGAGTCGATTTCTTACAAGTTAATTGGCACGGAGGCATTGCAACAGCCAGAAGGAATAACCTATCAGGTGTGGGATCAAAACATCATGAAAGAAAGTATTCCTGGTGATGCATTGTATGATTTTGAAAAGTTGCTTGAGTTAGGCTTGATCGAAAAAGCAGAAACAATTGCAGAATTGGCAACTAAAATTGCTGTCCCTTCCGATGAATTGGAAGAAACGCTTCATATATATAATCAAGATGTCGCGAATGGCAACGATTCACAATTTGGACGCGAAACATTGACGCATACTTTCGGAGCACCCAAACAAATTCTACAGGCACCATTTTATGCAATGAGAACGACTGTTGCAATGCTAGCGACATATGCTGGCATTGCGGTTGATGAATTTGCACAAGTCCTCAATCCATATAATGAGCCAATCGAGGGACTATACGCTGCTGGGGAAGTTGTCGGTGGCTTTCATGGAGCGGGATATATGACGGGAAGTTCGCTAGGTAAGGCATCGATATTTGGCCGAGTTGCCGTACGTACAGCCTTACAAAAGCGGGAAATACTAATCTAATCTAAATGAAAACGAGGTGGGTTACATGAAAATATGGCATCAAAGTCTAACGTCAATTGAAAACGTGCCGCAGTATCGAGATGCAGTCATTCAACATATTCAAAAAGTGGCACGTCCTGATGTAGAAGTCGTAATACATGGCATGTCAAAAGAAACCTATCCTGCAGAATATCCAGGTCATTTTATAACATATGCCTATTTGCAAAACTTGCATAAGGAGCAATTCATTCGAAACGCGCTGATTGCAGAAAGTGCAGGCTATGATTGTATGTTCATTGGGACAATACCGGATGTAGGCTTATTGGAAGCGCGTACACTTGTAGATATTCCAGTGATTGGCTATGGACAGGCATCTTTTCACTTTGCATCGATGCTCGGTGATTGCATTGGCATTGTCAATTTTTTAGAGCCATTAAAAGATCAGCTAAAACAAAATATTCAACGATATGGTTTGGGAGAAAAGCTAGGTCCGATCGTCCAAACAGATGTAGGTTTTTATGATATTTTAGAAGGTTTCAGTAATCCAGAACCGATTATTGAGAGTTTCACAAAGGCAGCAAATAAAGCGATTGAACTTGGCGCGGATGTAATTGTACCGGGAGAAGGACCTATGAATGTATTCCTAGCCACTCATGGCATTTCCCGTATCGGTGATGTCCCCATTGTTGACTCATTCGCGGCAGGCATTAAAATGTGTGAGTCACTTACTGATTTACAAAAAAACTCGGGCGTCTATATGACACGCAAGGGATACTTTAATGCGAAACCACCTGAAGAAGCAGTGCAAAAGCTACGTTCGTTTTATAATTTAGAAAGTAATATTCATCCGGAACTTGATTGGGGTCTCTCCATTAAGGGCAGTGCGGTCAAGTCTTAATTTGCCGATAGTATCTATTCGAGAAGAAGGGAGTAGCTATAAACTCTCTTCTTTTTGTATTGTCGATAATTCTTGAAATTTGTGAATCGTAAACGGTACAGCCCAACCACTCAACGGTTTGGGCTATTTTGGATAAATCGCTACATAGTCAACGTTATACTAAGTCTTCTTATTTCTGTACAATAGAAGGAAAGGGTTACAGGGAATTTTAGCTAGATATATTGAATTAAAGAATCCTGTTGAATTTGCTGCGGCGCGCAATAATGAGAGAGTTGAGATCTGGAGTGTGGATTATAGATCGCTTGGCGCTTTGGGGATGCCTCTCGCCCTGAGCGAGGCCACTGAAAAATCCGATTTCCTTCAATCCCGTTGATTTCCGTTCCGAGCGGACGCTTTCCGCGGGCACGGCTTCAGCCTCCTCGTCACTGCGTTCCTCTGGGGTCTTCAGCTGGGGAAGAGTGAACTTCTTTCTCTTCCTAGCTGTTCCCGCTGGAGTCGCCGCTCTCCACTACAATCAACTAGTTCTTATTATAATAAAGAACTTTTTCAGTGGCCCCATAATAACCGGACAGTTTCCTGACTTTTTCCGTTGGGTGGTTTGAAGCGAGAGTTTTCCAACCAATCCTCCGACGTGTCCAAGCAACCTCTGAAGATGTCCAATTAACCCTGTTAAGTGTCTAACGAAAGCTCGAAAATGTCTAACTGATGGGGGAGTGAAAGCTACCCCTTAGCGCATACAAACATGATCTACTTGATTGTTATCATACCTTGTGGCAAAATACCTCCCTGGATCCACTTTTCAAGCATTTGATTAAAAAAATTAGGATTCACCAAGGGTATTCCATGGCCCACGTTAGGGATAATGATTCCTGTACAACTTGCATTCGCCAAAACGATGTCCATCGCTGACTTTTTCATCACGGCTTTTTCTTTTTCGCCAACCGTAACGACTATATTGCACTGTGCGTTGCTGAAATCTTTGGGTATTGTAAACGACATATTTTCTTCTAGTATTCTAATTAGTGTATCTGCCTCCATTTGAGAACTTTCCTTGTAATAGGTTTCAAAGTGTTTTTCATCAACGTAGAGTGCTTTCGCTTGAAGCTTTGAAAAAGATTTATTTTTCACTAATGGAAAAGTTAGTTTTATAGCCGGCCTAATTATATTTTTAACAAATGCATTCGGTCTTACTAAGGCGCTGTTTATGAATGCATAATTGATTAAATTTGGTTGAATACTTAACATTTGAATCGTTACTTGTGCCCCTAATGAAAATCCAATAACAATTACTTTTTTACCGTTTGCTATTATCCCTATCAAGTCATTTACTTTTTCTGCACTTAATTGAATTGAAAAGTTTTCTTGTTCTGGTAAATCAATTGTGACGCAATGATAATGACTGAAGTATTGAATTTGTTCATCCCACATCCAACTACTTACGCCACCACCATGTAAAAATACCATTAATGATGCATTCTTATCCCCATACTCTTGGTAATGTAAATCCAACTCATTCACCTCTTTTGCATTTATTTCTCTTAATTTTAAGTAGAAACCTTCACAATCTCATCCTTAGTTTACTATAAATATCCAATTTAGACCTCTTTATAATATCTCTATATTCCGTTAAATGAATTGTCACTTGCTTAAGAGAAAAGCAGAGAATACAATGTAACAGGTGCTTATATTGTCGTAAATTGCATCTTCAAGCATTTACACTCTCTAATAGGAAGTCATCTATTCATTTCTTTTAAAATAACTGCATTTATCACTAGGATATTGTAGGGACGAGGCAGGCGAATATTCACAACAGGAAAACCGAAAAGGGAGTCACTTCTAACCAATCGACATAGTCCAGTGAAGATAGCGGTTTTCAAGCCTTTTAACTATACAAATACCTAACATCAATTCTGAAATAAATGGAAAGGATTAAACCATAATATCAACGCATCCTAAGTGATCATCTCAAGAGTGAATTCTTAACAATCCTTAACACAAAGTCACTTGTTTTTAATGAAATTTACAAAACCTTTACAATAAACCTGTTGAAAATTTACACAAGGCGATTATTCTGGTATTAGACAAAATACGACATAAAACTACCTACTCTATTTTTAGGAGGTCACAAATGATTAGTTTGAAAAATATGAAAAAGGGGATATTAATGTTATCTCTGGTTACTTTATTATCCGCTTGTAACAGCAATGATGAACCCGGCGAACAAGGGTCAAAAGGCAGTCATGCCACAGTTGCTATTTCAGGATCAACCTCTGTAGGACCGCTTGCTGAAAAGCTTGCTCACGCCTATTCAGAGCAGGATAATACAAAAATTGAAATAAACCAAATTGGTTCATCTGCAGGTATTACCAATGCAATCAGTGGTGTGTCTGAAATCGGTATGTCTTCACGTGATTTAAAGGAAGAAGAACGAGCGAGTGGATTGAAAGAAATCGTTATTGCTTATGACGGAATTGTCGTAGTAACGCATCCAACGAATAAAGTAAAAGATCTAACGATGGAGCAAGTAAAGGAAATTTTTACGGGTAAAGTGACGAACTGGAAAGAACTTGGTGGAGATGATTTGGAAATTGTTGTTGTCTCTCGTGAGGATGGTTCAGGGTCGCGTGATGCTTTCCAAGAAATCGTCGATTACAGCTCTGGCGAATTAATAAGAAATGCAATTATCGCAAGTGGTAACGGTAATATTAAAACAACTGTAGGGAACAATAAACATGCAGTGGGCTTTGTTTCATTTGAATATATCGATGAGTCCATTTCGACAATCGATATTAATGGCGTAGCAGCAACAGCAGAAAATGTTCTAAAAGAACAATACACTTTGTCTAGACCCTTCTTATTTGTGCATAAAGAAGGCGAGTTATCAGAAGCAGGTCAACGATTTATAGATTTCATCTTAAGTGAAGATGGACAACTCATTGCAGCTGAAACAGGAGCCATTCCAATTAAATAAAGAATGACAAAAACATAATATTTAGCGTGATTTTGGAGGAATAAAGTGTGTCTATCCCAACAACTAATAAGCAGTCCGTAGCAATCGGTAAAGCGAATAAAAGGAAGTATATGTTAGAGAAGGTATCATCAAGAATTTTCTTGATTTGTGCACTTCTTTCAGTCATCACTTTATTGTTAATCATTGGATTTGTATTTTATAAAGGAGCTCATCCCTTTGTCGCAGAGGGCTACAGCTTTATAGATTTCATCTTTGGTTCTGATTGGATACCGAGTGAAGATAAATTCGGTATATTCCCAATGATTGTTGCATCCATTTACGCAACAATTGGCGCATTGATACTCGGAGTTCCTATTGGTTTATTTACAGCTATTTTCTTAGCAGAAATTGCTTCTAAACGGGTAGCTAAAATTATTTCACCAGCCATTCAATTGCTAGCGGGTATCCCATCTGTACTATACGGTGTATTCGGACTTGCGATCATTGTTCCATTTTTACAAGATACATTCGGTTTAGTGAAAGGACAAAGCTTACTCGCAGTTATTCTGGTGTTGGCAATCATGATGTTACCGACAATCGTAACTGTAGCAGAGACGGCGATTCGTGCTGTCCCTCAAACGTATCGTGAAGGGTCATTGGCACTTGGCGTTTCCCATATTGGGACCATTTTTAAAGTCATTGTCCCAGCAGCTAAGTCGGGAATTATGACGGCAGTCGTCTTAGGGTTAGGTAGAGCCATTGGGGAAACGATGGCAGTTATCTTAGTAGCTGGTAATAGTTTAATCGTCCCTACGAGCCTAACGGACAGTGTTCGACCACTGACGACAAATGTTGCGTTGGAAATGGGTTATGCATTCGGTACGCATCAGGGAATGTTATTTGCAACGGGCATTGTTTTATTCTCATTCATATTAATTTTGAATTTTGTATTAGCCAGAATCAGTGCGAAGGGTGGCAACTAAGATGAGACAATTTAAAGATAACTTGTTGCGTGGCCTTTTATGGTTCTCGGCATTCTTATCGGTTGCTGTCCTCGTTATGATTGTTGGATTCATTTTTTATAAAGGATTTCGTTTAATCAGTTTCGATTTCATCTTTGGAGATTATTCACCAACTGGTGGCGGCGGTATTTGGCCAATGATTGTAACAACAATCTACACAATTGTTATTTCGTTGATCATTGCAACACCCATTGGGATATTAGCGGCCGTTTACTTGCAAGAGTATGCGAAACAAGGTCGTTTGGTAAGAGTCATACGTTTTGCAACAGAAAGTTTGACAGGAATCCCCTCGATTATTTACGGTTTGTTTGGGGCAGTATTCTTTGTAACAACCTTAAAGTTAGGCATGTCGATTATTGCAGCTTCATTGACATTAACGATTATTGTTTTACCTGTCATCATCCGAACAACGGAAGAAGCTTTGAAAACAGTACCTGCTTCGTATCGTGAAGGTTCGTTGGCACTTGGAACAACGAAGCTACAAACCTTATATAAGGTGATTTTACCGAATGCCATGCCGGGAATTTTGTCTGGTATCATCCTATCTGTAGGACGAATTGTTGGTGAGTCAGCTGCCATCTTCTTAACTGCAGGAACTGTTGCTGCCATGCCAGAGGGGATCTTTTCATCCGCTCGAACGTTGACGGTTCACTCTTACTTAGTCACACAAGAATCGGGAGACATTGAACTTGCTGCGGCAGTGGGTATTGTTCTAATCGTTATCATTTTAATCATCAACCTTTCAGCGACTTACATATCAAAGATATTAAACAAAGGAACCAACAAATAAGGAGTGCTTATCAATGACTACAGCAGTAATGGAACCAGCGATCACACAAAATCAATCAGGAGAGGTATTTGCGCATATGGAGCAAAATATAGGACGTACATCGAAAATTAATGTAACGGATTTGAATTTATTCTATGGTGAGAAACAAGCGCTGTTCGGCGTCGATCTTGCTATTCGTGAAAATGAGGTTACTGCTTTAATTGGACCTTCAGGGTGTGGCAAATCGACTTTTTTACGTACATTAAACCGCATGAATGATTTAATTGATGGTGTGAAAATTACAGGTGAAGTTGTCATTGATCAAGAAAGAATATATAGTTCAAGTGATGTCATCAAATTACGGACTAAAGTGGGAATGGTGTTTCAAAAACCGAATTTATTCCCAATGAGCATTTTTGACAATGTTGCGTATGGTCCAAGAGGGCAAGGCATCACGAATAAAAAAGAATTAAATAAAATTGTAGAAGAGAGTTTACGCGGAGCAGCCATTTGGGATGAGGTAAAAGATCGTCTTAAAACCTCAGCACTGGGTCTGTCTGGTGGTCAGCAACAGCGTGTTTGTATTGCACGTGCCATTGCAATGAAACCAGATGTGATTTTAATGGATGAACCTACTTCCGCACTCGATCCAATTTCTACATTAAAAGTTGAAGAACTCATTACAAAGTTGAAAAAAGAGTTTACAATTGTTATTGTTACACATAACATGCAACAAGCTGCACGAATCTCGGATAAAACAGCATTTTTCTTGAACGGAGAAGTTGTTGAGTACGATGATACAGATAATATTTTCTCTACACCTAAGGATCAAAGAACAGAGGATTATGTCACAGGTCGATTCGGATAACAGGGGGTAACTGATGATTATGCGTGAAAACTTCGAGAAGAATTTAGAGGAATTGAAAAAGAAAATTACCTATATGGGCGAACTATCCATTACTGCCCTAGAAAGATCAATCAAAGCCTTGATAACACAAGACGTTGAGCTGGCTATTAAAACCATCGAGGGCGATACTGCGATTGATAATATCGAAATGGATATTAACCAGTTTGCCATCTGGATTATGGCTAAAGAAGCACCGATTTCAAGGGATTTGCGTGAAATCATTGGGGTACTTAAAATTTCATCTGAAATTGAACGAGTTGGAGATTTCGCCGTCAATATTGCAAAATCAACCATTAAAATTGGTCAGGCAACATCTTTACTGGACTTAACACAAGTAGAGAAGATGAAAGATCTATCAGTTGAAATGCTCGGAAAATCACTCCAATCCTTTTTCGATGAAAATATGGTACTTGCAAAAGAAGTTGGCGACTTAGAGGATGAAGTGGATGAATTAAGTGGTGATAACTATAAAAAACTGACTGATTATCTAAGTGAACATCCAGAAGAAACCAATCAGCTTGTCCAATTAATCTTTGTAAATCGTTATCTTGAAAGAACAGCAGACCATATCACAAATATCGCTGAAAGTGCAGCGTATTTGATCAAAGGTCAGATATATGATTTTAACTCGTAACTTTTAGCTTTTAATTAATCAGAGTTGTCCTATGGGTCGGGGAATTACCGGGCTGTGGGATGACTCTGTTTTTTGGTGTTTGGGGGTGGGATGGGGAGTGTTCTAACGAACTGGGCTAGATGTCCAACGAAAGCCTCAAAGTGTCCAACCAACGGGGAGGTGTCCGACGAACTCGGTGAAGTGTCCAACCACCCCCCAAAAAAAATGCAAAACCTATCATGAATAATGCCAGGTATCCATTGAATTCTAGCTCTTCTGGATACCTGGCAATTTACGTCCGCTTGCTCTAGACCGAATCATTGTTTTTACGAAGTTTCTGCTCCCCAATAGTTTCTTTACATTGATTTCCGCAGCAAGCACCCCAATTAGCACTAGGACAGCCCCTACATATCCTTTATTTGTAAGGATTTCCCCTACGAAAATATAGGCAAAGAATGCTGCAAATACGGGCTCTAATGAAAAGATCAGACCTGTACGTGTGGGTGTTGTATGTTTTTGGGCTACAGTTTGGCCAATAAATCCAACTGCACTACACAAAATGCTTAATGCTAAAATTGCACTCCATGATTCCATGTTGCTTGGAAGCTGTGGTTTTTCGAATAACAGTGAAAAGAGAAGGCCCCATGCACCTGCGAACCCAAGCTGTATGACCCCAATGGAGATGGCATCCGCATTTTTTGTAACACTGCCTGTCACGATGATGTGAAGGGCGTAAAACAACGCGCCTAAGATACACAAGAAATCTCCAGCATTGATGGTAAATGCCTGGTTTAACGTTAATAGACCGATTCCTGTAATCGAGATACACAAGCTGACCATCACTCTTTTTTCAGGTTTCTTTCGAGAAAAGAGTGCTAATAACAAAGGAACAAAGATAACCGCAAGACTAAATAAGAATCCGGCATTTGAAACTGAAGTCGTTTTTAATCCGATCACTACTACGGAAGTGCATAAGAATAACAGCGATCCGAGTAAAAATCCATGCTTGATTGTTTTAGCATCAATTTTAAGAAGGCGTCGATAAAATACAAGTGCAGCTACAAGAAAAGCAATTCCAAAACGCAATGCAATTAAGTTAAATTCTTGAATCGAATCGAGGCCCATCTTCATAAATAAATAGGATGCCCCCCAGAACATTGTCACCATGACCATCATCAAATCCGCTTTTACTTGTATACCCTTACTTATTGAATTATCCATCTAACGACCTCCTGTTCCATTTATTGTTTAAATTCTTATTGATTAGTTTTCAGTATACATGTAGTATTTAGATAATAAAAATGAATGTTTTTAAGGCGTTAGTTGAAAAAAATTCACGTGAAAGGATTGAGGAAGTTGTCACTTATCAAGTTTGAAATATTTAGCACAGTTGTAGAATCAGGGAGTCTCAAACAAGCGGCAGAGATTCTTGGTTTAACGCAATCCGCCGTGAGTCATGCAATTGCTAGTCTTGAATTCGAATGGGGATTTATCATCTTGATCAGAGGACGTGCAGGGATCAAGTTGACTAGTAGTGGAGAACTCGTATTAAAGCACATCCATGAAATATTAAATAGAAATGAACAAATGATGCAAGAAATCGCCAGCATCAAGGGTCTGGAAATTGGTACTGTACGCATTGGAACTTTTTCGAGTGTTTCCATTCAATGGCTACCAGAAATCCTGAAAAGTTTTAATGCAGATTTCCCTGCTATCGATATTAAGTTATTAGAGGGGGGTTACGATACGCTTGAGCATTGGATCGCAACGGGTACGGTTGATTTTGGCTTTGTTTCGTTACCGACTTCGAAGTCATTTGATGTGATTTTCTTGAAAAAAGACCGCATGCTGTGCATTCTTTCTGACGAGCATCGCCTTGCAAACCAGCAGGAGGTAAGTGTTGCAGACATTAAAGATGAGATGCTGATTATGTCGAAGAAAGGGAGCGATAATGATTTGATGCGAATTTATCATGAAAACAAGGTAACCCCTAATATTAAATTTGAACTTGCGGATGATCAAGCGATTATTTCAATGGTTCAAAATGGGTTGGGAATTAGTATTCTTCCAGAAATGGTTTTGTACCGCGTTCCGGATAACGTTCGTATTCTGAGCTTAGAAGGAGAACATTATCGCTCTATCGGTATCGCAGCCCCATCCTTCAAAACCACTTCTCCGGCCGCTCAAAAATTTATTGAGTATATGAAAGTATGGCTGAACAGCTCCGACCGCCAAAGCGAAGAGGTGAGGTTCTAGGTTCTCATTAAAGGTTCCAACAAACTCTTCAAAGTGTTTAATAATAACCTGACGCTGTCCAACAACACTACATAAAATAGGGAATCACGCTATGATAGTTATGGATCCGAAGAATGCTATGTCGAGGAGTGAGAAGATGAAGAAGTATGGTTTTCTTTTTGTCGTTATGGCTAGCTTAATGCTCGTCGGCTGTGGATCGAAAGAAGCGAAGCAGTTTATTGAGACAGATAACTTTAAGCAAGAAGTTGAGAAAATAATTTTGGATAAAGGGGAAAGGGAATACGGCCTTGAACTGGATCCGAATATGAAAAAAGCCAAGTTTGCTTTAAATCATGGAATCCCGACCGTCAATGAAAAACGGGTGCTCATTCCTGTGAAGACGAAGAATCAACCAATCTTCACTTTTAATGCGGATGCGGAAATACATAGAAAAGATGACGGAACGATGGAACTCATAGACGTCGATATTGAAGGCAATGGTGCAAACGGTTTAGGTATGCTTGGTGAATTTCTGTTAACAAACCTTTTTCAGGTGACTTATGAACAGGAATTAGAAAGGCTTGGGGAATTTGATAAGAATGTAAAAGTTAAAGTTGATAGTGTAAGGGTACAGGCAAAAAGATCATTATTCATTGAGAGTAAAGAAGAAGAGCGTAAACTGGCATTTTCTTTGTCCGAAGATTACAAGTTAGGGAAATTTGAGGATGTAATGAATATAGAAGAAATGTTTGATAAACATATGGTAGATGAAAAGATTTCTTCCATAGTCCCACTGTATCTTCCTGAAATCGATCTAGAACTGTTGAAACCGGCTGAAGAAAACATAGTAATGGAAGAAAAGTTCAACCAATTCATTGCCCATATTAAGGATTCTAAAGACCTTCCAGCAGCGATTTACTATGTATATTATTCTCCAGAATCGGTAGAAGAGGAAAGATTAAGTGAAGTAATAATCGTGGAATTAGAAAACCAATTAAGGAGAATTGAAGGTAAATAATATGATGAGGTAAAAAATGGTTTTCTTAACTAATGTGTTTTGAAAGTGGGAGGTTTACCTGCTTTCTTTTTTTTTGGTACCTTACTAAAGTGTCCAATCAAGCCTGGCAACTGTCCAACCAACTTCGAGAAGTGCGCACCCAACCCTGAAAAGTCTCCAACAAACAGGGAAGTCTCCAACAAACTCAGCGAAGTGTCCAACCACCCCTGCAAACCCTCCAACAAAAGCGAACTCCCAACCTCTTTTACCCGTCCACTCATCCATCCCCATTCATAATCGCCCACCCCCTCACATAAATAATACTGTATCTAACAGAATTAATATGTGGATACAGGAGGTAGGAATTACTATGAGAGAAAACCATGGAGGGGAATCAATCTCTCCCACGCAACTAAACAGAAATATATTAAATTCACAGACTGTGGGTGAAAGAGGTCCTGTACTGGAGCAGGACAGTATTTTGCATGAAACATTGGAGGACTTTGTCCATACAAAAATTATAGAAAGACCCGTTCATGTGAAAGGCTTTGGTGCTTTCGGATATTTTCAGACAGTGTATTCCATGGCAAATTACACAAAACTTAGCTTTTTACAAAATCCCGGGCAGCAAGTCCCGGTTACGGTGAGGTTTTCGTTTGCCGTAAGCACGAAAGGCACGCCGGATACCTCACGAAATGTGCGTGGGTTTTCTACTAAGTTTTATACAGAAGAGGGTATTTTTGATCTGGTCTTCAACCACATCCCTGTATTTTTGGTACGAGATGCCATACGCTTTCCGGACTCCATTAAGGCTTTTCTACCCTCGCCGGTAAATAACTTGATGGATCCCGAACGATTCTGGGGCTTCGTAGCTACAGCGCCAGAAGCAACCCATTTCGTTGTTCGGCTGTACTCTGATGCAGGCACAGTAAAAAGCTTTCGCCACATGCCTGGTCACAGTGTGAACACCTACGTTTGGAGGAATGAGCAAGGCGTTCGCAGTTATGTTAAATACCACTGGATTCCTGAGGCGGGGGAGCAGTATATAGACGCTCAAGAAGCGGCCAGGTGGAACTGTGAGAATCCGGATATTGCAGGTAAGGACTTACATGACACAATCGCTTCGGGAAAGCCCGTTGTCTATGGGCTTTATGTGCAGCTCATGAATCCAGAAGACGCAACCACTCTACCCTTTGATCCATTGGATGATACGAAAATTTGGGATGAACAGCAGTATCCGTTGATCCCGGTTGGCCGAATGATGTTGAATCAAAATCCGGATAACTATATGGAACAAGTGGAGAAAGTGGCATTTTCACCGTCGAATCTTTTGGATGGGGTCGAATTATCTGATGATAAAATGCTGCAAGGGCGCGCCAATATTTACTCGGATTCTCAGCGTCGGCGGCTCGGACCCAACTTCCGCAAAATCCCCATCAATCATCAGAGTGACTGGACGCCTGCAACACAAGTGACAAGTGGAAATGGCAGATACGTGGAAGGTCATCTCGTACGATCCGATTTGCCAAAACAAGATGATTTTACGCAGGCTGGGCAATATTATAATGCGCTTCCCCCTATGCAGCAAGAGCACCTAATAACGAATCTTTCTGCTGATCTCGCCGGCATATCCCCTGGAACGCTACGCATCGTTTTGACGTATCTGCACAACGCGTCTCCGGAATTGGGAGAACGGGTTGTAAAGGCAATTGAATTGCAGAAAAAAGGTTAAGGCTTGGCGCGTGTGCACAAAATCACTCAGAAAGTTCAAGACAATGTTATTCGATAGGAATCAAGACCAGACAAATTACCACTGTCTGGTTTTTCATTTGCAGGACTTAAAAGAGAAAGCACTAAAAACGATTCTGGCAATTTTGATGATATAATAAAATATCGCTATTGTTTTTACAATTAAGTAGGGAGCAGTTTCATGAAACATAAAAAGGTTTTATACATAGCACTTGTAATCGTTGTACTTAGCTTAAGTGCCTATCTAATTTTCCATCAATTCAGTAAAGGTAATGTAACAATCGAAGAAAAGACCGCTGATCCAAAAGGTGGAGGCGGGGAAGATTTTCAAACAGTCATTGAAATTGACGAAGTTAGAAAAGAACCAATTGAAGAGGAATTCCCAAGCTCGATGGATGAATTTGATGTGCAAGATGCGATTCATGGCATGTCACATCAAAAAGTGCAAGCAGCTGATAAATGGGGCTTCATTCCTTTAACTCAAGACCGTGTGAAACGCTTGATAGAGGTCGTTAACGAAAACGAATTCAACTATGAGCATGCAGACACATTTTTGCGGATCCTTACGCGCTGGTCAAACAATGATTTCTCACAGGCAGATGACGATCATAACGCCATTTGGGAACTTCAAGAAGGGACTGTGGGACGAGCAACAGGTATCTTGAGTGCTCAGGAAGAAAGGAAATTCATTAAAAAACATTTTAAAGTTGAAGTCAAAGAAGTAACCCCAGATTAAAAACTGGGGTTACTTTTTTGTGTTTAAATAAACGAATATCAAGAAACTGATTTCTGTATGAGATTCATCCGTTATCAAAAAAACATATCTTCTCATTTGATTTGACGGTAATTGTGTCGCGTTCACTTTGGCTAGAGCAAACCGATAAGGGGCAGAAGGAGAGTACATAACTAAATCCCGACCCGCCTAAAACGCTTGAATTTTATGAACTTATCTTGCAGTAGAAGCCATTTTAGGGTTTTATTCACAGGCACATTAACAAACTATTTACATTAGCAACACATTTGCTTAATGTTTGTTTGATAAATTATTGATGTAAACAAAAACGAAACGGAAAAAATAAGTGTACCTGGGAGGCACCATGGCTAAATTATTAATACGTAATTTATCAAAAGAATATAGTGGCGGTGTAAAAGCGGTCAATGACTTTAATTTATCCATAGATGACGAGGAGTTTATTGTATTTGTTGGGCCGTCAGGTTGTGGGAAATCTACAACATTGAGAATGATTGCCGGATTGGAAAGTATTAGTGAAGGTGAAATACTCATCGATGATAAGGTCATAAATCGTCTTCATCCAAAAGATAGAGACATTGCAATGGTTTTTCAAAACTATGCGTTGTATCCACACATGACTGTATATGAAAATATGGCCTTTTCTTTGAAATTAAGAAAGACACCCAAAAAAGAAATAAAAGAACGTGTGCATAAAGCAGCAAAAATCTTAGACATTGAATCTTTGTTAGGTAGAAAACCAGCGGCGTTATCAGGTGGTCAAAGGCAACGTGTAGCCCTTGGAAGAGCAATTGTACGTGATGCTAAAGTGTTCTTGATGGACGAACCCCTTTCTAATCTTGATGCAAAATTAAGAACTCAAATGCGTGCAGAAATTACAAAGCTACATAAAGAATTGAAAACAACAACCGTCTACGTTACCCATGATCAAACGGAAGCAATGACCATGGCAACTCGAATTGTCATATTAAAAGATGGTGTCATTCAACAAGTCGGAACGCCAAGAGAAATTTATGCAAAACCGAACAATATTTTTGTTGGTAGTTTTATCGGTGCCCCTGCGATGAATTTTATTGAGGGGACATTAATAGACAGTGGATTGGATGTAGCAGGAACAATCATTCCGCTCCCGATTGATCAAATTAATCATTTACAAGCAAGAGGATATGTAAATAAAAGCATTGTCATCGGTGTAAGACCTGAACATATTAATATTTGCGATGAAGAGAGTGTAAACGACACGAGATACAATTTTACAACGAATGTTGAGTTAGCTGAGCTAACAGGATCCGAGACCATTTTACACGTGACTTTGAATAAAAAACAGTTGGTTGCGAAAGTAGATATGATTGAACCATTTGATGCTGACCAAGCAGTTGAAATGGTATTCGATTTTGACCATATACACTTTTTTGATAAAGACTCGACGGAACGAATTGAATTAAATTCGATAGGGATGAACGCAGATGAAACAGTTGTCGCTATTTAAAAAAACATTAGGAACCTATCAGATTACAGTTACCCCAGATGCGCATCAATCTCATGTTTTATTAAGGGTGGAAGTGCCAAAGTCGACGCAAGAACTCGTTATTCAATACTCTTATTCACCAAGCGAGGAAAAGGAAAAATCGAATATCGATCAATTGTTTTCCTTGTTTCAACAAGAAAATAATATGGCCTCTTCAGATAGAGTACATATTCAATCCGTGAGAAACTTAATCACCATTTCAGCCAGTTCAAGTCAAGGATATGAAGGAAGTTGCCATCGGTTTGAGCCGGCAAGTACGATTGTCATTAACAACACAGCTTCTTCACCAGGTATGAGAACAGGGAAAATCGAACCTGGATTTTGGGATATATCTTTTAACTTACATGCGCTAGTCACGCCAAAGACCATGATTACTTGTACAATCCATGCCTTATATGAAGATGAAATAAGCGTTCATCTGCCTATGAAAATAGAGAAAAAAGAAAAAAAGCCCTTAAAAAGACAACGCAACAAAAAAGCACATTCTACCTATCAAAAAGTTGAGTTGCATTCACATACACAACATAGTGACGCAATACATACAACGACAGAATTAGTAAACGAAGCCATTAAGCAAAAAATCGATTGGCTAGCGATAACAGATCATAATACGTTAAGCGCATTTGATGAACTATCAATTAAAAGTCATTCAATCCAATTGATTAAAGGAATTGAAATGACGACATTACATGGTCACTTCTTAACATTAGGCTATCAAAATCAAAAGCCGTTAGATTGGACCTTAATTGATCGATTTAATATTAATGAAAAACTAAAGGTTATGAAAGAACAAGGTTTAGTCATTGGGATCGCTCATCCTTTTGATGTGGGCAGTCCATATTGTACAGGCTGTAGATGGCAGTATGTTTTGGAAACTGTTGAATATATAGATTTTATAGAAGTATGGAATTCAGAAGACCCCCACGATTCGTTGTCAAATGCAGATGCCGTTGCAAAATGGACGCAATTGTTAAATGACGGTATTGAAATGGCTGCCACGTGCGGAAGGGATTGGCATCACTCTAATACAACAAAAAAACCTGCCTATTTGTATGTGGAGGCAGAAAAAAATGCAACTGAAGATGAAATATTACATGCAGTTAAACTCGGCAGAAGTTATATGACGCTTTCACCGAAAATCGAATTTGTCATTAACAATGAATGGACAATCGGAGACAGGATTACTATCGATGAAATGCGAGCATTGGAAATACGCATTCGACTGATCAACGCAGAAAATGTGAATATAGTTAAAATAGAATCAAATTTGGGAGAGTTATATGAAAGTGATCAGCTAGATACGAATTATTCTCTTAATCTAAAAGGAATAAATGAGCTGAAATGGTTAAGAGTATCTGCATTTGACCATGATCTCAATCGAATCTTATTAACGAACCCCATTTATTTTGCTGACAATCAAAAAAGCGATTAGGAAGGAGGATTTACTACATGGTGGTCACAACCGGGAAATATATGGGGAATTCAACTCCGTTGAGAAAGAAAAAAAGGAAAGTTAAGCCAATGAAGCTCAACTATGAAAATTTATGGCAGCATCGGGCGCAATATTTAATGCTTTTACCTTGTATCCTATTCTTCATCATTTTTTCTTACTTACCAATGGCTGGTATGGTACTGGCATTTAAGGAGTTTCGATTTGATACAGGCATTTTTGGTGGTGCTTGGGTTGGGCTAGAATACTTTCGACGGTTTTTCCAAGATCCTCAAAGTTGGACGTTTATAAAAAATACACTCATCATCAGTTCGATGAAATTAATCCTAGCATTACCATTTCCAATTATTTTGGCACTCATGTTTAAAGAAATAAAAAACGATAAAATCAGGGGGATTTTTCAAAGTATTACTTACTTGCCCCACTTTCTATCGTGGGTAGTGGTTGTGGGAATACTTCAGAGTATTTTAGCACCAAACACAGGGTTGTTTAATCAGGCACTGTCCTTTTTCGGCGGTGATGGAAGCAAGTTTTTCTTAATGGATGAGGCAAGTTTCCATCCAATAATGTTTTGGAGTTACGTTTGGAAGGACATTGGCTGGAATTCAATTATCTATTTTGCAGCGATTGCTGGTATTAACCCTGCTCTATATGAGGCTGCAGCAATTGATGGAGCGAATCGGTGGAGGCAAATCTGGCATATTACACTAACGGGGATAAGGCCAACAATCTTAATCTTGTTTATTCTCTCGTTAGGAAATATTCTATCTGCTGGGTTTGATCAAATCTACCTGTTGAAAACGCCTGGAAATACAGAGGTTTCCGAAATCATCGACACGTACGTAATACGTACTGGACTTCAAAGCGGTCAATTTGGCTATGCGACAGCAATTGGAATGATGCAAGGTGTTATCGGATTGATCGTTGTACTTGTCGTCAATCGTTTTGCAAATAAGAAGTTTAATACATCGTTATGGTAAATGAAAATTACAAGGAGGAATTTACAATGAAGAGGTTATCACATCGATTATTCATACTGTTATTGGCGGGTGTTTTATTACTCACTGCCTGTTCAAATGATACAGACGACAGCGCGGGACGCGAAAAGCCTGAGGGAGCGCCAGATACATGGATTGCTGACCGAACAATAAAAGGATTAGTGTTTCAGGGCGCAGGAGATACATCTGCAGAAATAAACCCGGAAATCGCTGCAGAATTAAAGAGAAAAACAGGAATTACATTAGAATTACAAGGGATTACTGGAAGTTCGACGGATGCATTGACTTCAGGGTTGGCCGCGGGTGATTTACCAGATTTTATCGCCTATTATTTAGATCATAGTGGACGACCTGAAATGCAAGTATTGTTAAAGGCTGGTCGTGAGGGCATGTTCCATGATTTAACGCCTATGCTACAAAACTCAACTATTTATAGTAAGTATTTTGAAGAAGGTTACTTACCGAAAGACACAAGAGACAATATTATGTTTAGGGATGAGTTTGACAAAGAAAGCTATTTTGTACATATGTCAATCCCACGTGAGGAAGGTACAGTAACTCGTAAATATGTTGGAGGACCGTATATTTTAAAAGACATCGTTGATGAATTAGGCATCAATCCAGCAGAAATAGACACAACGGAAAAGCTACGTGAATTAGCTGAACAGATAAAGGAAGGTAATTTCGAAGACAATAATGGGAAACCAATAACACCGATTGGTCCAACGGCATGGGGTGGACAAGACAGAGACTTTATTTTTAATGACCTAGTGTGGACTGGTGCAACAGGTGAGAAGTTCTTAAAAGATAAAGTTGGAAAAATAAAGCATGAATCACAAACAACTTACGGACTAGAACGAGTCGAATTTATTAGAGGATTATTAAACGAAGGGCTACTACATCCAGAGTTCTTCACGATGGAAGAAAACAGAGCGAAAGAAGGCATTGTAAACAAATCGTTCGGTATTGTTTCTGATATGCATAATTACGTTGTACAAAATAATGACATGAAATATGTTCCACTTGGACCTATAGATACAGTGAACGGCGATTATAAAATGCAGTTGTCTTACAAATCTGGATATGCCGGATGGTCAATTCCTACAACAACGAAGCACCCAGAGGATGTAGTGAAGTTAGCCGACTTTTTAGCAAGTCGTGAAGGGAAATTATTAAGTCAATATGGAATTGAGGGTAGAGATTATACGTTGAATGAGGATGGAAATCCGATTGTGAATGAAGAAGTTTTAGCGTTAAAAGAAAATGATCCAGCTGAAGCAGCGAAGCTTGGTTTCAGAGGCGCTGGCTCCTATTGGGCTGAGCATCTTGGCTATACGGATATCGATAATATGGCGGATTTCGGTGAATATGAATATGGCGAAAGTATAGCCAATGACAATCAACAAGCTTCTCAAAAAATAATTGAACTATGGAATTATGATGAAAAATTTGCAAATGCCAGTGTAATTGATGGGTCGACTTCTAAATCATTTATCTTTGAATTTGACAATGGTGACAATTTAAATATCGCTTTAGATACGTACAATGAAAACTTGTTGCGAGCTTACTATAGTAAAACGGATGAAGAAGCGAAAGAAATTCTACAACAATCAAAAGAGTTACTTGAAAAAGCTGGATTAGATGAGTATATAGAGCTGATCGAGGAAAAAGAAAAATCAGGAACGACAATTAAGTTTTAAAACTAAATAGCTTGTTTTCTTTAGTAAAGAGAGCAAGCTCCTTTTTAAGGAGGGGTTGGCATGTCAGATGGGCATAGTAAGTCATGGCGTTTCTTTAAAATATTAAATATTGTCATTGTGGTTCTACTTTGTTTAACAATCATTCTCCCTTTTTTGAATATACTAGCCCTCTCATTTAATGATGGAACGGATGCCCAGCGTGGCGGAATCAGTTTTTTCCCTCGAGATTTTAGCTTTGAAAACTATGTAGAGGTATTTAAGGAATCAGCCATACTGAGTGCATTTGGTATAAGTTTGTTTAGAACGGTAGTAGGAACGGTTATTAGTGTGTTTTTAACTGCAATGGCAGCTTATGCACTTAAAACAAAGACCTTACCAGGAAGAAAGTTCATTACATTTTTCGTCTTTTTCACGATGCTATTCAGTGGAGGAATTGTACCGTATTACTTGGTTTTAACTGAGCTCCAATTAACAAACACGATTTGGGTATATATTATTCCAAGCCTTTACAGTGTGTGGAATATTTTAATCATGAGGACGTTTTTCTATCAAATTCCAGACAGTATTGAGGAAGCAGCTAGAATCGATGGTTGCACTGAGTTTCAAATATTCTTGAAAATCATTCTTCCAATGAGTAAGCCTGTGATCGCTACAATTGGCCTATTTACTGCTGTTGGTCATTGGAATGATTGGTTCTCGGGGTCCTTCTATGTTAGAAATCCTGACCTTAAACCACTCGCAACGCTGCTTCAAGAAATGTTAACGAGTCAACAAGCATTAGCCGATAGCTTGTTGAGAAACTCTGGTGCCTATGCAGCTTTAGAGAATATAACGGTAACAGGTGATTCGTTGAAGATGGCAACGATAATCATAGTTGTTGCACCAATCGTCATGGTTTATCCGTTTATCCAAAAGTATTTCGTGAAAGGTGTAAATATTGGTTCAGTTAAAGAATAGGAGGTTGAATGATGAAACTTACTGTGGGAGAAGAAGGGAAGTTCAGGATTTTGCAATTTACGGATTTACATGTGGGTTCAATGCCATTTCATGATCATGATGATCTTACGTTTAATCATTTAAAAGAAATGACTGAGAAAGCCAATCCGGATTTAATTGTCATTACAGGAGATTTAATATGGTCTGAAGGTGTACCAGGTCCTGAAAAAAGTTTTGAAGCATTAGTAGACGTATTAAATGCATTAAATAAACCAATAGCGATTACATACGGTAATCATGATGCAGAAGAAGGCATTACACGTACGCAATTACGAAAGATGGAAGAAAAAATTGGACAATTGGTTGAGAAAAAGCATTTGCATGTTGTTGAGGATAGAGCTTCTTATTGTGTTGAAATTAATACCAATGAAGGTGATGTTTCACATGTACTCTACTTAGTTGATAGTGGTGCAATTGACCCGTTAAAGATTGGTACATATGAGTTTGTCCATCCTGACCAAGTGACGTGGTTTAACAAAGTTTCCGAGTTATATAAGAATAGGGAGAACGAAGTGAAGCAAGATTTATTGTTTTTACATATTCCACTTCCGGAATATAAAGATGCATGCATGCATGGAAAAGTAAATGGTCAAAGATATGAGAGTATCTCTTCACCTATGGTCAATACGGGATTATTTACGTCGTTATTACTAAACGGACATATTGCAGGCGTATTTTGTGGCCATGATCATGACAACGACTTTGTTGCCGATTATCATGGCATTCAATTAGGCTACGGTAGAGTGAGTGGGTTTCAGTGTTATGGAGAGCTTGTGCGTGGTGCCCGTGTAATCGAGATGAATCACAAACAATTATTTCAGACATATCTCATTGAAACGAACAACTATAGAAATTATAAGTAAATGAAAAACTTCAAAGAAATTCCTAATTTTAAATATCTATTCATTCCTTTATTAGTAGAGCAATTTTTTCAACTATTACTAGGTAACATGGATGTGCTAATGCTTAGCCAGTACTCAGATAATAGTGTTGCTTCCGTTGGGCTAGCAAATCAATTAATCGTCGTCACAACTATGATATACGGATTTATAAATATTGGAACAACGATTCAGCTAACCCAACTTTCAAGTACGGATCAAAGGGAAAAAAGCGCAAAAATATTTACACATGCAATATATTTAAATGTCATTTTCACTATCATTATGATGACTATACTACTCTTTTTCAACGAAACTTTACTAAAATTAATTCAAACACCAGAAAACTTAATGGCCGAAGCATCGATTTACTTAAAAACAATCGCATATGGACTCATTTTTCAATCCATTATGGGTTTGATGGGAAGTGTTTTTAGAAGTTATTCGATGGTTAAGTTTGTGATGTCTGTGACAATATTCATTAATGTATTAAATATTATATTCAACTATACAGTCTTATTTACACCCATAACCATTTTCGGCGAAGGCGTTTTTGGTGTTGCAGTTTCGACCAACATAAGCCGGATGATTGGTATGATTATCCTGAGTATCTATTTTTTGAAGTATAAGCAACTCCTTTTTGGTTTTATAAATTGGAAAAGTATTGAATTGAAAGTCATAAAAAAAGTACTTGTACTTGGCATTCCTTCAGCCGGAGAACATGTTTCTTACAACTTATCGCAAGTGATCATCACAGGTTTTGTCGCAAGTTTGGGCGCTGCTACGATAACAGCGAAGATTTATACGCAAACAATTACTTCGATGGTATTTGCATGTTCAATGGCAATATCGCAAGCAGCTCAAATCATAACTGGTAAGCTGATTGGCAGCAATATGAAGGATATGGCTTACAACTTTTCAGTGAAGTTATTAATGAAGAGTATCCTTGCAACCACTACTTTAACAGCTGTGATTGCATTGTTATCTTCATTTATTATTACCTTATTCACCACAAATGAAGAAATCATTCAACTGACGATTCCGCTATTTTTTCTAAGTGTTTTATTAGAACCTGCTAGAACAGCAAATGTGATCCTTGTTTCAACTTTGAATGTAGCGGGAGATGTGAAGTATCCTGTATTAATCAGTATTATTGTAGTATGGGGGTTTGTCATTCCGATGAGCTTTATCGTCGGCGTTTGGTTAGGGTACGGGTTAATAGGAATTTGGATTGTATTTATAGTAGATGAGTGGATTCGAGCTTTATTGTTATTTTTACGCTGGAAAAAAGGCCATTGGCAAACCTTGAACATACTGGTGGATTGACAATTTTGTATAGATAAGAACAGCTGTAAGGGAGGATGTCATGATGAATAAAGACGAACGATACCGGTTTATTTTAAGTCAATTGGAAAAGTACGACAAAATAATGGTCGCCGATATTGCAAAGAGTCAAAATGTCACCCCCGAAACGATAAGAAGAGATCTGGCAGATCTTGAGATGAATTCACAACTGACACGTATTCATGGTGGGGCGGTTCCTTTTATACCTACTCAAAAAGAGATGGTCTATGATAGTAAAATGTCATTAAACTATGAGAATAAGTTGGAAATCGCCAAAAAGGCCGCGGAGCTCATTCAGCATGGAGATACGATAGTGGTAGATGTAGGTACGACAACGGTTCACATTGCAGACATGATTGAAGATATCCAATCATTAACGATTGTAACGAACTCTTTGAGTGCAGCCATTCGGTTTAATTTAGCGATTGAAGAAAAACGTATTTCAGGACAAGTGATTATGCTACCTGGAATTACGCATCCTGAACAATCATCTGTGAAAGGCACATACACCGTTGAATTTCTAAAAAGATTTAATTTTAACAAGGCCTTTATATCTTGTGGTGGGGTGACCAAAGACGCTGTCTATGATTTTGATATGGATGAATCACTCATATCAGAAGTCATGATTCAGCAAAGTCAAGAAGCCGTTTTGCTTACCGATTCATCCAAGTTAAATAAAAAATCGGTATTCGAAGTAAGTCCGATTTCCAAACTAACCAAAATCATTTGTGATCAAGAAAAACCGTTAGACTGGCTCGAAAGTGGATATGAGTGGATATCTGTTACTGATCCAGTTTTGCAATAGGAGGATGAATCGAATGAAAGTAGACTATCATATACACCTTGAAGAAGGACCTTACTCGGAATCGTTTGTTGAAAAAAGTTTGCAAGCAATGGAGCATTTTGAGCCAAGTCAAAAAAGTAAGCATACGAAAGAATGGTTGGTCGAATCCAGTGATAGGATGAGTAAACGTTTAGATGAAAGTGAATACTCTACATGGTGGTTGGACTTCTATTTGCAAGAAGCATTAAATAAAGGGATTAAAGAAGTAGGTATTGTTGATCATTTATACAGATTTAAGGAAACAAGAGATTACTTCACTAGATACATAGATGTGCGTTCGGATGATATAGGTAAGCAGCAAGCAGATTGGTTAGATAAAGTGATGGTAAGAAGTTTACAGGATTTTGTTTCGTTCATAACGATTGCAAAAAAAGAGTGGAAGTCAAAAGGTGTGACACTGAAGTTAGGAATAGAAGCAGACTATTTTGTTGGCGGAGAAGATGAATTAAAATCAATCTTAAGTGACTTTGACTTCGATTATGTAATTGGGTCTGTTCATTTTTACGATGGATGGGGATTTGATAACCCTGCTCTCCAAAATAGATTTAAACTATACGATGTAAATGAGCTTTACAAAAATCATTTTGAAACAGTCAAAAAAGCTGCGTTGAGCGGAATCTTTGATTTCATCGCGCATTTAGATAATATAAAAGTTTTTAATCACCGACCTCCTGAAACAAGTTTGGTCGATGTGTATAAAGACGTAGCGAAAGTGTTAGTTGAAAATGATGTAGCAACAGAAGTCAATGCAGGATTATATTACCGCTATCCTGTTAAAGAATTATGTCCAAGTCCTAAGTTTTTGGATATCTTAATAGCGGAAGGGGTAAAGTTCACTACATCATCTGACTCGCACTACCCGAATGATGTAGGTATTTACGCAGATCAAATTAAGAGTATGTTAATTGAAAAAGGTGTTAAAGAGGTAGTGACTTTTACGGATAGAAAAAGAGTCATGAAACCTTTTCACTATGATCATCTCGTTGTTTCGTATTAACTAGGTAACTCATTAAAACTGCATTATAAAAAGACCAGACAAATTGGGAGTGTCTGGTTTTTTTAGGTGTGTTGTGAGCAAAACTAATCAGAGAATACAATGCAATTGCATAGTTTAAAAGAGGAAGACAAACACAAACACTTACTTGGTATATTTTAATTTTTTAATTAAAATTTGAAGTGTCATAATTTAACAATATATATCGCTCCTTCCACTAAATAGGATTCCATTTTTGAACTTTACATATACTCAAATAAACTGTAATATCAATCATTGGGGACTGCTAAGGGAGGGAATGAATTCATATTTTGGGGACAGTTACATAGTTTGCGATTGACGCAACGAGATGAAACGAATTTTTACATCTTAACAACTTAGAGTGAGGGGTGCGTGTCGTTGAATAACAAGAAAAAAGATATAAAACAGGAAAGCGCTATGGAGCGATTGGGGATTTCACTAGCGAATTGGAGTGAAAAGTGGTTCCCTGATGCGTATATTTTTGCGGTAATTGCAGTCGTTTTAATTGCAATTGTTGCCTTACTTATGGGACGGACTCCCGTTGAAATTGGTGTCGACTTTGGTACTCATTATTGGGACTTAATACCTTTTACAATGCAAATGGCCTTTATTATTATTACTGGATACGTCGTAGCTTCTTCTAAACCTGTTCATACATTAATTGCAAAACTTGCTGAAATTCCTAATTCACCGAAGAAAGCAGTCGCTTTTGTAGCGTTCTTTTCTATGTTTACATCTCTCATAAGCTGGGGATTTAGCTTGGTGTTTAGTGGAATTCTTATTAAAGAAATTAGCAGACGCGTCGACGGTGTCGATTACCGTGCGATGGGCGCGGCAGGATTCCTTGGGCTTGGAAGTGTTTGGGCACTAGGCCTCTCTTCTTCAGCCGCATTGCTAATGGCGACGAAAGCTTCAATTCCGCCAGCTTTGTATGAAATCAGTGGTACGATTTCGATGTCGCAAACAATTTTCACTTGGCAAAACTTAGTCATGATCGTTGTTCTAATCACTTTATCAGTGTGGATTGCTTATGTATCTGCCCCTGGTAAAGACAAAGCGAAGACTGCCGAAATGGCTGGTATTGATTATAAGAGAATTGGTTCCCTTGATAAGGAAAAAAAGAAGGCTGAAAGGCCGGGAGAATGGCTTGAATACAGCCCTATCTTAACGCTTTTATTGGTCGGTATCGGCTCGATTTATATTATAAATGTGATTGCGCAAACAGGACCAATCGCTGCTCTTAATCTCAACAATTACAACTTCATGTTATTAATGTTAGGATTGCTTTTGCACTGGACACCAAGAAACTTCTTGAATTCAGTTGCCAATTCAGTACCTGCCATTGGTGGTGTGCTCATTCAGTTTCCTCTCTACGCAGGAATTTTCGGAATCTTAATGAACTCAGGACTGAATGATGTGGCAGTGAAGTTCTTTCTATCGATTTCAACTGAAAATACGTTTCCGCTAATTGCCGGGATATATTCAGCCATTTTAGGGTTGTTTCTCCCTTCAGGCGGTGGAAAATGGATTGTGGAAGCACCGTACTTGCTCGCAGCCGCAAAAGAATTAAATGTGAGCATGGCCTGGATTGTACAAGTATATAATGCTTCAGAAGCACTACCCAATATGATAAATCCATTCTTTATGTTGCCTTTATTGGGTGTTTTGGGTGTCAAAGCAAAAGACCTTGCCGGATATTCCATTTTACAATTGATATTCCACGCACCCGTGGTCCTATTCCTAGTATGGATTTTGGCAAAAACAATGCCTTATATAGCTCCTATCTTTGAATAAGTTTACTAGATTTTTGACCCTTGGGAACTCTAGCGGGAGGCATTTAGATATTCCCGAGTAACGGTTGCTTGGTTGTGAGACAAATCGGAATTGTACTAGAACCAGGCACCTTAAATTCATAAACAAAAAACCAGACATTGGCGAATGTCTGGTTTTTTGTTTATGATTTTTCAAGTACAGGTATCCTTCATTAATCTGCGTCTTAGAAACCTGTTATTGATGAATGAAAATATCCGTGATCTGGTAGGACCCGAATTCATCAACAATGATTGTATAGTCTTTTTCACGCTCGTAGTAGATGAGTTCTCCTGTTGCTGTGGTAAAGTCGAATTGTTCAAGTGTCGATACATAAGCTATTTCGTCGAGAATTTCAATCCCAGTGACTGTATTGTTTGTGAAATTAAATGTCATTCCTTGACCCGAAATCTCTGCTACATAGTCCTCCAGTTCACCATACGCCGCACTACCGGGCAACACCATGTCTTGAATCCAGTAAAAATCTTCATCTTGCAAGGCCATAGCATAATTGTCACGAAACGTGAGGATGAAACTTTCCAATTCACTTTCATCGAAATAGACAGTAGAGGTGACAGGGACTTCTTCGTCCACGACTTCCTCTTCGACGTACTCCTCGTAATTGTCTTCCGCTTCCGTTGTGGTACTAACATCGGCGTACTCATCATAGAAACCAAATACCTCGGCAACTTGATGATTCGTCATAGGGGATTTAGCCCAGGAATCCAAAAGGTCGACCATGCTATACATGGGTATCGAGAAGGCAAAATTGTTTTTATTTGTATAAAGAAGTGAGTTAATGCCAATTACTTTTCCAGATTTAGCATCTAACAGTGGACCGCCACTGCTTCCTTGGTCAATTTGTGCATCGACTTGATAGACATTGTCATAGCTGAATTCAAAATCAATTGTTCGATTAATGCCTGTCAAATAGCCGACAGAAGCGGAGTTTTCAAATCCTTGGGGGCTGCCAAGCGCAATCACTTCGGTTCCAATCGCAGATTCTTGCATTTCAACAGAGAGCGGTTCCGCGTTTACATAGTCCGCAACCTGTATCAATGCAACGTCATAAAGATTTGATATGCCGATGACTTGCCCAGGTGTGTCCTTGCCGCTCGAATCTCGGACAATAACCTCCGTGTAACCGACGACAACATGCGCATTCGTTACGACCAGTCCGCCTTTTTTATATAGGAAACCGGATCCGAGTCCCTCTTGCGTGAAAATCGTAAAGACCTTTGGCAACGATTCTTTAATAACTGCCGTTTTTTCTTTTTCAAGACTTTGTACACGTTCCACTTTCTTAACAACAGGCTGCACAACCTGTTCCACTTCTTTTGGTTTTTCCACAGCCACGCTCTGAACCATTTCGCTAGGCTTCTTGTCGTTTAACACTTGAACAAGCACATATCCGACTCCTGCCAATAAGAAGACAGTAAAGACGATGCCTATCCACAACCACTTTTTTCCGGATTTCTTCATAGAAGTACCGCAACTGCCACAAAACAGTGAAGTAGCTTCGTTTTTACCCCCACACTTCTGACAAAACATGGCCATACCTCCAGTAGTTTATTACTATAAGTATCACCCTATTCGACTCAAATTGAAAGAGTGTTTTGAATTAAATATATCCATGCAAAGGAAAGCTTAGAATTATGGGGGCTGTCAGATGTTCGTGTAGTTATCAGTCTGCATACAAGGATTATTTGATATCAATTAGTACTTTCGAAATCTATTTCTATGGAATTAGGTGGTTTTTGAAATAGGTATAATAGCATAAAAATCGTTGACTTAATCTGAGAATGACGGTAAATTTATGTAGAGAGTTGATTTGCCGAAATACTTTTATTATTTACATATACCAATTAATTACTCGAATGTTGTGGGAAAAACTCGAAATTTAGCATTATCATTTTAGGTGTCTTTCACTATGAAATAATAAAGCCACTTTGAACAATATAAATTTACGTCTAGTAAGGAGGGGGGTACTTGTTTTCACGAATGAAAAAGAAGAAAAAGTTAATGGCTTATTTGGAAGAGGAAAAAAGCTCATATCCTCAAATTTTTGAAATATCTCCTGATATTCTTCTCTTCGTTATTGATCTAAAAGGGAGAATTGTGCATATCCGTGGAGGGAGTAACCAATTAGCGGGAGCTAACGTTGAAGATATTATTGGGGGAAAGTATAGCAATTTCATATATAAAGAAGATGTAGAAAGGGTCGAAGGCTATTTCACCAACGTGCTAAAAGGAGAAGCTCAATATGTAAACTATAGAGTCTTAAATAAAAATGGTGAAATTATTCATGTTGATGTTACGCTGACACCCATTCAACTAGAGAATGACGAAGTAATCGGTATATATGGATTAACACATAATATTTCCGATAAACAAGAATTGAAGCAGGATATACAAGAAATGCAAGAAAAACTACAATCACTAATCCATTTTTCTCATGAAATTATCGGCATCCTCGATTCAGATGGAACAATCGTTTTTGAGAGTCCATCAATTGAAGCAGTTCTGGGTTATAAAGTGGAGGAGCTTACCGGGAAAAACTTTTTTGATTTGATGCATCCTGATGACCTTCAATCGAAAAAGGGCAAATTCAAAGAAGTTCTCAATCGGGCTAATACACCCTTTACGGTAGAGCTTCAATTAAAGCATAAAAATGGGGAATGGCGTGATGTTGAGGTCATCTATACGAATCTCCTCAATACACCAAGTGTGAATGGGATCATTTGCAATATCCATGACATTACTGAACTAAAAGAGCAGCAGCGCGAAATTCACTATATGGCTTACCATGATTATTTAACTGAATTACCAAATCGACGAGCTTTTGAAAATGGGGTGGATCTTGAAATCCGACTAGCGAATGTCGATAAGCGCAAATTCGCCGTTTTGTTCCTTAATTTAGACGGGTTTGGCTTTTTAAATGATTCATTAGGTCATGATATCGGTGATCTTTTATTAATTGAAATCGCAAGGCAATTAAAAAATACGCTTACTAAAAACGTCAAAATGATAGCGAGAATCAGCGGAGACGAATTCGCGATTTTAACAACAAACCTTCAAGAAGCTCATTCAATTGAACAAATTGCAGAAGAGGTACTGCAGGTTTTTGAGCAATCATTTGACATTAAGGACTACACTCTTTCCATTACAACGCGTATTGGGATTAGTATTTACCCTGAATCAGGAGATGAAGCTGTTTCGCTGATGAAAAATGCGAGTTTAGCATTGTACCTTGCGGAAAAAGCGGGAAACAATAAATATAAAATTTTTTCACCATCCGCCAATGTCGGCACATATAAGACTTTTTCATTAAGAAATGAGCTCAAGAAAGCGTTAGAAGAAAATCAGTTTCTCGTCTATTACCAACCGATTGTACATGCGCGGACGAATCAAATTGCTAGTGTAGAAGCACTAATCCGCTGGAATCATCCCGATTGGGGAATCGTTCCTCCAGATGAATTCATTCCGCTGGCTGAAGAATCGGGATTGATTACTCGAATCGGTGAATGGGTATTGCGGACAGCTTGCAAGAATGTATGCTTATGGCACAATGCCGGGCATTTTATTCAGGTTTCTGTTAATTTGTCACTTGTGCAGTTTTTACAAACAGGTTTGGTGGATATGATTTCTAATGTGTTACAAGAAAACAAGTTAGATCCAAAATGGCTTAACATTGAAATTACTGAGAGTACGTTAATGGATCAAGAAGAAAAAGTGTTGAGGAAAATAAAGAAATTGCAAGAGATGGGTATACAAATCTCCCTTGACGATTTCGGTACGGGCTATGCTTCTTTTAAAAGTTTGCGAGATATCAAACCGGACATATTGAAAATAGATCGAGACTTAATAAAGGACATACCTACCGATAAGGATAGCGCCGAAATTGTAACTTCAATTATTCAGTTAGCCAATAGGCTGTCCATAAAAGTGGTAGCGGAAGGTATCGAAACGATAGAACAGAAGGAATTTGTAGCTGATTTACAATGCGATTGAATTCAAGGTTATTTATTTAGCAGGCCTGTTTCAGAAGAAAATATCATCAAGTTACTTGCAGGGCAATTGAATCCTGAAATTGAATCTATACCATTTAAAGAAAAAAGAAAGTATTTTAGAATTGATTTTAAGTATCCACTCGAAGCACTTATGACGATCTCCGAATTGAATGGCAAAAAGGTTCAATTGGGAAATACAAAAATAGTAGTTGAAAACATAGGACCGGGCGGATTACGTTTTTTATCGAACATTAAACTTCCCGTAAGGTCGGATATTATATTGAAATTTCAACTAACCATAATGAACGAAAAAATGACTATTTATGGGACAATTACGTTTGATGGAGAACAGGAAAGCCTCAACCAATATGGTATTAAATTTATGGTGGATGAGAAGGAAAGAGAATACTTTATCAAGCATTTCAATCAATTCCAACTGCAGTTGAAAAATGACCCTCTCTTACCGGGTCATTCTTTTATAATAGACAGCGTGGGGAAATACTTTAAGGAATTGTAGGATTTCTAAGGCGTTTGTTGGTCAAACTAATTGGGGAATGCACTGGAATGGCATGGGTATTTATTTGTTTGAGGTTGTGTCCAACAAGGATAATAATCAGGTTTTGTCGAACTATATAAAGTAGGATTCATAGCTCTGTAACTAACAATAAAGAATTTTAATAAAAAAACATCTCGAAAGATGTTTAGCAAAAATGTATGAATAGGGAGTAGATTTCTATTTCCAAGGTGAATTCATCTGTCTTTTCATTTTTTCTATTTCAGAGGTTAAATAATCAATCTGTTTTTGCATATTTTTACTATCTCCAGCATTATTTTGTTCTTGCCGTGCTTCTTCTAATGCTAGGACTGCTGCCAAAGTGGATAGGGCATCCCCAAATGTAGTTATTACGCCTGCAATGACAGCAAGTTTAGCACTTTCACTGTCTGTTTGATTTTGACTATCTTGATTTTGATTGGAAAAGAATAAACTGCTATTATTCAAACTATTAACCTCCAATCACTTTCACGTACTGTGTTTAATATATTCAAATATGTACTATTTCGTGAAAAAAATTTTAGGTAATTAAAACATAGTACGACCATTATGTGCAATTGGAATTTGATAGTTGGTAAGATTAATTTGGGGAATGTCATATTACAAAATAAAAATCTGAATGCTACAGTAAATGTATCCAGGAGGGACAAAATGGTGAATAAATTTGAGTACGAAGTGATGATGCCATCAAAGATTGAACCAGGAAAAAATCTACCTGTGTTATTTGCTCTACATGGCATTGGCTACAATGAACAACATATGCTAAGTGTTTTTGAAGATGTAAAAGAGGATTTTATTTTAATTGGCATCCGAGGTCATTTGGAGCATGAAAAAGGATATGCGTATTACCGTTTGAAAGGATACGGAAATCCGGATCGGGGCCTTTTCGACGAAAGCATGAAAGACTTGGAAAGCTTTATCGAATATGCATGCGCAACCTATCCGATTGACCGTGGACAAATATACTTAGGCGGCTTTAGTCAAGGAGCTATATTATCCAATTCACTTGCGTTAGTACTAGGGGATAAAATTAAAGGCATCGTTTCCATGAATGGTTATATTCCAGATTTTGTAGTGGAGGAATATCCAATGAAACCGATTGATCATCTTTTAGTTTATTTATCAGACGGCGAAACAGACACTATCTTTCCGCCGGAAGTCGGGAAAAAGAATGATGCCTATTTTAAAGAAGCAGGCGCCACTGTAGATTATAAAACCTATCCGACGGGCCATAAAATTGGAGAGGCTAATAAAAACGATCTTAGTCGCTGGCTGACTGAGACCATACGTTGAATTAGGTTGCTTACATGAAAGCTGAGCGCTCCAAACAAAAAACTTATACGTTGTAAAAAGGAGGAAATATCTATGAATGCAAATCAAATAAAAGAAATTGCTACCTATTTAGTTGCAGGAGAAGTAGAAAAGCGTGAAATAGAAAAAGTGACAGCCCGTTTGAAGCCCGATTTAACAGTTGAAGAAGGGTATCTCGTTCAACAAGAGCTGGTTTCTATGAAGTTGGCTGAAGGTCGCAAGATTGTTGGGCCTAAAATGGGATTGACGTCTCAAGCTAAAATGCAGCAAATGAATGTCGATGAACCCATTTATGGATACGTTTTCGATTATATGTTGATTGATAACGGAGGAGAGGTTTCTCTTAGTGATTTAATCCATCCGAAAGTGGAAGCGGAAATCGCATTTGTGATTGGGGAAGACATTGTAGGACCTGGTGTGACAGGTGAACAAGTGTTGGCGAAAACCGAATCGGTTGTTCCAGCGCTGGAAATCATTGATAGCCGTTATGAAAACTTCAATTTCACACTACCTGATGTAGTGGCGGACAATGCTTCCACGTCGAGAGTCGTATTTGGTACGACTTTGAAAAGTCCAGACCAATTCGAACTCGATTTAATCGGCGCTACATTAACGATAAATGGAGAGTTGAAGGAGTCAGGAACAGGAGCGGCGGTTCTCGGTCATCCTGCAAATGCGATTGCGATGCTCGCCAATATGCTTGCGAAAAAGGGCGACAAGGTCCGTAAAGGAGACGTCATTTTATCAGGTGCACTCACTGGAGCCGTGTTACTTGAAAAAGGCGATGTAGTCAGCGGTAAATTCGATGGTCTTGGTGAAGTATCATTTACTGTAACCGAATAAATTCTAGTGTAAGAAAGGAGAAATTTTATGCCGTTAATCCAGGTAAGTATTATAGAAGGCAGACCGAAAGAGAAAGTTGCCGAATTGATTGGGAATATTACGCAAACAGTTTCTGAAACATTAGATGCGCCAGTAGAAAATATTAGAGTGCTTGTCACTGAGATACCTAAAACGCATTGGGGTAAAGCTGGAAAGCCAATTTCGTAAAATGAAAATGAAGTAGTTATTATAAAGCCTGCCCATACAAGTGTTATCGATAAACTTTTGTACCGCCGCGACAATAACCAACTTACTGTACAGTACGCAAAAACATTAGCGCAAGCTTTGAAGAAGTCGTTACAGGAAGCTTTGGAAAGTTTGGATGTAATGAAGGGAATAGAATTGTTGAATTAAGTACGTGTTGCATAAATTCAAAAAAGTAACGCCAGAGTAAAAACTGGCGTTACTTTTTTGAATTTATGCAAGTTGTTGTAAAGGCCTTGGTATCAAGCGCGACCTTTTAAAGAGGCGCGGGTTTTCTAATGTTTTGAGACGGCTGTCAAAAATGAAATTACCAAAGAACAGCGTCAATTGTAAATTTGAAAGGCCATTTTACCGCAATCATCGTATACACAATGGCAACCATATACGCGAGGGGCATCGCAATGAACAACAAGAGTAGCAGTGAGCTACCTACCTTCCAGGAAACCCATGAAACGAAAACATCCCAGTATATTTTTAAACATGATATCGCTCCTAAAATCTTCATTTTACCAAACCCCATTTTATAAGAAGAAATGGATTATCTATAGAAATCGAATTGACTAGTAGATTGATGAAAAACTAATGAGCGAATCAGGTGCGTGAGATGTTACCATCGTTTTTGTGTCGATATAGGTCGAAATATATACTCTGGAATTTAATATAATTAAGTTTAGTAAAATAGTAGGTAAAAAAGCATACTTAGTGTATAATAAAGGAAGTAGAGACAAATAGATTACAGATTTTCATAGTTATATATGAGGGGGGATTCTCATCGGAAAATGGTTTGGGAAATGGAAGTGTAAGCTGTCAGGGTATCATCGGATGAGTTACAACTCTGATAGTTGCAGTCGTTGTGGATATGTTCGGAGAAACGGCTAGACAATGTAGTAGAGAAACTATATTTTAAAAAAGGCCACCCATCGATGAATCATCGACAGGTGACCTTTTTTGTGTTGTTAAATTTCAGATAGTTGTGTATGTGAATGATTCTTTCTATATGTTTTTCCAAACATGTGAGTCGATTGTCTTTATTTCATACACTGGCACCTTTTACTATGTCTTTGTGTCAGCACAGGTGCTGCTCACTACTTATTCAGAGTTGTATTAGAATCAGGCACTCAAATTTAAAGAGACGTGCCGCTCGGTTTTTCTAGCATTTTCAGACGGCTGTCCAAAATGAAGTTACCGAATGGAATAAAGGCGGAAAGAACAGCGCCAATTGTAAATTTGAAAGGCCATTTTACCGCAATCATCGCATACACAATGGCAACCATATACGCGAGGAATATATAGCCATGAAGGGTTCCGATAATAGTCACGGCACTCGGCATACCAAACCAATATTTAAGGGGCATCGCAATAAACAACAAGAGTAGTAGCGAGCTCCCTTCGAGGAAACCCATGAAACGAAAACGGCCCAGTGCATTTTTAAACATCATATCGCTTCTAAAATCTTCATATTACCAACCCACAGTATATAAGAATTAAATGACTAAGTATAGAAATTGAATTGACTGGTTGTTGACGGAAAAATAATTACTAATAAATCTTGAGAGTAGGAGAGTTTAACTGCTATCTTTTTTGTAATTAGTTTTAGGCACCTTTCAATCAAGCCGCCAACCAACTTTAGCAACTATCCAACAAAACCATCCAACTGTCCAACCATCTTCATAAGGTCTCCAACAAAGTACAGTCGTGCATAGAAGTACTATTTCTGTAAACAATGAAGTCATGAATGAAAATGAGGGAGTGCAAATTATGACAACCGCCTATAAAGGGACAAATAAATTGATTGCAGGGATTGTGTTTGGGGTTTTAACATTTTGGCTTTTTGCTCAAGCGATGGTCAATGTCGTTCCTGCAGTTCAGGAGGATCTAGGTGTTTCCGCCGGGACAGTCAACATCGCCATTAGTTTAACAGCACTTTTTTCGGGTATTTTTATCGTCGCTGCAGGTGGTCTTGCAGATAAAATTGGTCGGAAAAAAATAACGAATATCGGACTGCTCTTAAGTATTGTTGGATCACTTTGTTTAGTGTTAGCAAATGGTTCGATATTACTCATTTTGGGTCGTGTCATTCAGGGTTTATCGGCTGCTTGTATTATGCCTTCAACAATTGCCCTCATAAAAGACTACTTTGAAGGGGCTGAACGTCAACGGGCACTTAGTTATTGGTCAATTGGTTCTTGGGGTGGTTCCGGTGCTTGTTCGTTATTAGGCGGAGTTATTGCAACCTATTTGGGATGGAAGTGGATTTTCATCTTCTCCATTATCTTTGCAATTATTGCATTGTGGTTAATAAAAGACACGCCTGAAAGTAAAGCGAAACAATCGGGTAACTCTAAATTTGATGTGAGTGGTCTACTTGTTTTCGTAGTCACACTGCTGGCATTGAATATTTTTATCACACAAGGTTCTGAAATTGGTTGGACAAACTGGATTACGATCTTACTGTTAGTTGTCACAGTCATTGGTGCAATTGGCTTTATAAAAGTTGAAAAGGGTAAATCGAATGCGCTTATCGATTTTGGGTTATTTAAAAACGCGCCATACACGGGTGCAACCGTTTCAAACTTCTTGCTCAATGCTGTTGCCGGAACGCTTGTTGTTGCGAATACGTATGTTCAAGAAGGAAGGGGTTTTACATCTTTTCAATCGGGTATGCTTTCAATAGGTTATCTCATTGCTGTACTTGCAATGATTCGTGTTGGAGAAAAGATTCTTCAAAAAGTTGGTGCAAAAAAACCAATGCTTTGGGGTACGACTTTGACGCTTATCGGTGTTGGGGTGATGGGCTTAACATTCTTACCGGATGTTGCTTATACAGTCGTTGTCTTTATAGGATTCGCTTTGTTCGGTTTAGGGTTAGGGATCTATGCAACACCATCTACGGACACCGCGGTTTCGAATGCACCTGATGATAAAATTGGGGCAGCATCGGGTATTTATAAAATGGCAAGTTCCCTGGGTTCTGCATTCGGGGTAGCGATTTCTGCGACTATCTATGCGATGATTTCAGCCACTAGTGGGGTAGATGCAGCGGCAACTGGAGGTATTGTTGCCAATGTGATTTTCGCAGTTATCGCGTTGTTATCAATTATCTTCATGGTTCCAAATAATGCTGGTAAGAGCGAAGTTAAATAAGGGGTGTTTTAGGTATGAAAGAAAAATTAATGAATATGTTGGATGAACGCAAAGATGAAATGATTCAAATTCGCCGTTTTTTACATGAACATCCTGAATTATCATTTGAAGAAGAAAAAACGGCTCAGTATATTACTGACTTTTATAAAGGAAAAGACGTCAAAATACAAACAAATGTCGGGAATGGTTACGGCATTATTGTGAAAATTGTAGGTGGGAAACCTGGAAAAACAATTGGATTGCGCGCAGATTTTGACGCGCTTCCAATCGTAGAAGAAACGCCTGTGCCGTTCAAGTCGAAAAATGAAGGTGTCATGCATGCATGCGGACATGATGGTCATACGGCCTATTTGTTAGTGCTTGCAGATTGTTTAATTCAACTGAAATCAGAACTATCGGGAACCATTACAATCATTCATCAGCATGCTGAAGAGGTTCCACCAGGCGGAGCAAAAAGTATTATTGAATCGGGACTGCTGGATGATTTGGATGAAGTGTTTGGAATTCACTTGTTACCAATCGCTCCTGTTGGAATGGTTGGTTACAATAAAGGTTATGCGTTTAATGGACGGGCATACATGAAATTGAAAATTCAAGGCAGAGGTGGGCATGGATCATCCCCTCACTTAGCGAATGATGCAATTGTCGCGGGTGCTCATTTTGTTACCGCAGTTCAAACCATCATCAGTCGCAGATTAAGTCCATTTGACGTTGGGGTCATTACGATTGGCTCATTTGATGGAGCTGGAACGTTTAATGTGATTAAAGACAGTGTGGAGCTGGAAGGCGATATCCGTTATATGACTGTTAAAACGCAAGAAACGATTGAACGAGAAGTTAAACGATTAGTCAAAGGACTTGAAACAGAGTTCGATGTCAGTTGCGAACTTACGTATACACCAGATTATCCACCCTTATACAATAATCCAGAGCTTACAGAAATAGTCGCCGAAGCACTTAAAAACGCAAATGTGAAAGAAATTACAGAGGTAAAAGAACTGCCACCAATGGCACCTTCCGAAGATTTTGCTTACTATGCTGAAAAGTTTCCGGCTTGTTTCTTTTATATTGCGTGTTCACCCAAAGGTGTTGAAAAACCCTATTTCAATCATCATCCAAAGTTCGACATCGACGAAGATGCACTCCTAGTTGCAGCAAAAGCAGTGGGACAAGTTGTTTGTAGTATGCAGGAATAGAGTGGAGGAAGTCGTTCAATAAGTGGTTATTGAACGGCTTTTTTGTGTTTTGGATTTCGAAGAAAATTCGGTAATTTATAGAAAAGTGTTCTACCGCCAAGGGAGTCTCCACCGAAAATCCCGAAGCGTCCATCAAAGTCCTGAAAATATCCAACCAAAATGTCAGGTACCTGTTCAGAAAACGCAGTCGTTGTGTGATGCAGTAATTTTCACTTCCATCATGCCAGAACTTCATATTTGAATGTGATAAATGACTAGTACTATAAGTGGATGAATGGTATAATATTTCCAATAATTGCCGAGAGAGGGGGGAATTAATTGAGGAGGATATTCCTTATTTTGATGACTTGCTTCTGTTTAATCTTAATCGCACCTACTAACGTTCATGGTGAAAATGCGGGAGTTTCTACGGATCCTCCAAGTGGCGAGAAAGTTGGAAAGTCTCGAAGCATTTTGTTTGGTAATGTAAAGAAAGTAGACAATGTGTTGAAAGAGAAAACAGAGTCTATTGGAACAGTTCTACAAGAAACAGTTAATGGACAGCATAAAACGGAAACGAATTTATCCGAAGCATCGGAAAGTAAGCCTGTCACTTCCGGGATTGAGGCTATAGGGAATTTACTAAATACGACAGTTACCGATACTGTGGAGAAAACTACCTCTGAAGTGACAAATGCGGTCATTGACACAACAAATTCGGTCGTAAATGGATTGCCAACCGTTCCTGTCGTCAAGGATGTAAATGAAACAGTTAAGAAAGCAACTTCTTATGGTCAAATCGTCGTTGAACACACAGGGGAATTTTCTAATGAAACTCTGAAATCTACAATCGACGTTTCTTTAGAAATGGTTATTGAATCTGTTGGAACAGTTGCTAAAGTAGCAAAAATGCCACAGGAAATTTTTAAGGAGGAGGGAAAGACCAATAGTGGGAATGGAAATGTCTTCACTAATACAAAAGAGCATAATCGAGATGTCGGTTCTGGGGAATTTATTACACCTTTAGCGCCTGAAATTGGGACAGATGTATTGTATAAACAAGTCGATACTAGTGAACTGAAGAAACATAGTGATATCGACTTGGATGATGGAATTAAAATCAGTATGAATGTCGAGGGTAACCTCGACGTAGATTCTATTCTAGGAGCAACTACCGTAGACCGACATTCGATTGTTAAGGAATTAAAAGTGCTTGAAAAGACGAATGGTTTGATTGACCCATTTGGAAATTCTAAAACTATCATGTTAGAAAATGAAAATGTTGATAATCCTAATCTTCCAACTGCACCTAGTAAGAAGTGGGATCGTCTGCCGGTGGCTATCATTATGGAAACTACACCGCCTACAACATCTTCAACTTTACAAATAGGTGGACAAAGTGATTTAAGTTGGGGAATCGTTGATGTGTTCATTCTGCAATCTTCAAGCGGGGGAAAGTGGACGCGTATGAATGAGTACGCAATGGTTAAGTGGGCTCATGCTCCTCCCGGAGAGCCTCCACAACAACCTCCTTTATTAATGTGTAATGAACATAATAAAAGGGGATGAAAACAAATGCATAACAACGTGGAAATCAAGGGTTTATTGGAGCGAACAAAAACTATAGATATGATACAGAGTACAGACCAACATTATGTTGTTGGTCAACTTGCGGCAAGCATTGCGCATGAAATACGAAATTCCTTAACAGTCATTAAAGGGTTCACGAGATTAGGTGAGAAAGGGATACCAACTGAAAACTTTGATGTAGTTATGTTTGAAATTGAAAAGATAGAAGAAGTATTAAATGATTTGTTACTTGTAGCTAAACCGCAAATTTTCACTTTTGAAGAATTGGATATGCAGAAGGTTCTTAAGAGTTCCTTGGAAATATAGGTTTGTTTACTTGAAGTTATTCACATAATACTAGAGAGTCTCCAACATGTTTTAGCCCTCTCTATTTTAGTCTAGACTCCGTACGCCAGCTGCTTTGATATAAAGTAATTTTACAGATTTTATCCTAAATCCACTCAAAAAAGCCCTATCTCTCATAAGTATGAGAAATGGGGCTTTTCTAACGATTCTTTAAAAATGGATGCATTCAGACCCATTATTACTTCAGACATTTTATGAGAATATTCTAAGGTACCATAGATGCTTGCGTAATTGTTTGAAATATCAAACGACTTGTATTTTCCTCTGGTTTTTGTTTTTCCGGATCATATAAATCACAATTAGTAAAATAAACCAAACAGGTGTTACGAACAAAGCAATACGAGTATCCTCCGCTAGTCCTAGCACGACAAGAACGAACGCTAGGAACACAAGGATTAAGTAATTTGAAAACGGGTGAAGCGGCATTTTAAATTTATTCGCTTTCGCAAGTTCTGGTTTCGTTTTGCGATATATCAAATGGCAGATGACTGTAACGCCCCAAATATAGATAAAGCATACTGTAGAAATACTTGTAATTAGTGTAAATACACCTTCTGGCATTACATAGTTCAAAACAACGGCGATTAGAATGACAATAGTTGAAAAGAACAATGCATTGGAAGGGACTTTATTGGTAGTCAGTTTTGTAAATGGTACAGGTGCATTATTATCTTTGGCAAGTGAGTAAATCATCCGGCTTGTACTGAACACGGCGCTATTACATGCCGAAGCGGCGGATGTTAAGACAACAAAATTGACGATACCAGCAGCTGCAACAATACCTACTGCAACGAAGACCTGGACAAACGGGCTTTCCAGTGGGTTAATAGCGTTCCACGGATAAATACTCATAATAACAATAAGAGCGCCAATATAAAATATCAAAATCCGAATAGGAATATTATTAATGGCTCTCGGGATCACTTTTTCCGGGTTTTCTGTTTCACCTGCTGTCAGGCCCACTAGTTCAATGCCGACAAACGCAAATACAACCATCTGGAATGAAAGAATAAAGCCATTAATACCATTAGGGAACATACCACCATTGCTCCATAGATTAGTAAAACTAGCTGGGCCAGCATCGGTAGAAAAGCCCTTGAAGATCATGAAAACACCAATAACAATAAGTGCTAGAATCGCGATGATTTTAATTAATGCAAACCAGAATTCCATTTCGCCAAAAAGTTTTACAGTTGCAAGGTTCATAAATAGCAAAATGACAAGCGCAATTAAACCTGGCATCCACTGCGGTACGTTCGGAAACCAAAACTGCGTATAAAGACCAACTGCGGTTAAATCGGCCATTGCAATTGAAATCCAGCAGAACCAATAGGTCCATCCGGTAACAAACGCCGCCATATTCCCCATATAGTCTTGTACAAAGTCAACAAATGAATTATAGTTCAAATTGGTTAAAAGTAGTTCTCCAAGTGCGCGCATGATTAAAAAGCAAATTATTCCTGTAATCAAATATGCAAATAAAATTGACGGCCCTGCTAAATGAATGGATTTTCCTGCCCCAAGGAATAATCCGGTACCGATTGCCCCCCCAATGGCAATTAGCTGTACGTGCCTGTTTTTTAGACCCCTTGACAATTCTTGTTCTTGCATGACATTTCCCACTCTCTGCTTTTTCTAGGATGTTTGAATTGTGAATGTTTTAAGTATCAAACAATTGCAAAATAATATCCTAATGAAAGTTTAACATAATAATACTCAATTCGACAATAGGAAAACGCTTACAATTCTCAAAAAAAAGAATAATCAATATGTAGCGGACAATAACTTTTTATCCGAACTATCCAACGAACCCCAGCAAGTCTCCAACAAAGAGTAAAGTCTCCAATCAAACCATCAAAGCGTCCAATTAAATCTAGAAAGTCTCCAACGAACCCCGACGAGTGTCCAACCAACTCGGAAAAGCATTCAAAAAACAGGGAAGTCTCCAACCAAACTATCAAAGTGTCCATCGAACCACAGCAAGTCTCCAACAAAAAAAGCCCTATCTCTCAAAACATGAGAAACGGGGCTTCCATAAACTTCTTTATCAAACTGTTGCATTCAGACCCATTCTTGCTTCAGAACGGCTCATTCTCTTCTCGAGTTTAAACAAGATAAATTCACAGATGAGGCAAAGGATCCAATAGATAATGGATGCGACTAAATACATTTCGATGAAACGGTATCCATCGTTCGCAATAATTTTGGAAATGGCTAACACTTCTACAACCTTTACAGCGAATGCTAAAGAGGTTGCTTTAATGAGCCCGATAAATACGTTTCCTAGATTAGGCAATGCGATTAATAACGCTTGCGGTAAAATGATTCGTGTTAAACCTTGTCTCGTTGTCATCCCAACCGAATAGGCGGCTTCCATTTGTCCTGCATTTGTGGCATTAATGGACGAACGGAAGATTTCTGCCTGATAAGCGGCTGTGTTTATCGTATAAGCAACAAGTGCGTATAGCAGTGGCGGAATTTCATCAGCATCTATTTGTAAACCCAGGCGTGGGTTCAAGTAATCGATGAGTACGGGGACACCGTAGAAAAAGACATATAGCTGAACAATCAAGGGCGTTCCTCGAATGAACGAGATATACAAAATGGATAACTGATTTAATACAGGTATTTTATATATTCTGCAAAGAGCAATGAGTAAACCAAAAATGAGCCCGAAAAGCATCGCGACAATGGCTATCGTTATTGTCCAAGGTACTCCTTTTAACACTGCGGGTACTTGCTCTAACGCAAATTTAAAATCTACAATAGCCATAATTTATCACTATCCTCAACAAGTTATTACTTCGATAGACCAACATGCCCTTTCTTGAAGACTTTTTCAGCATAGCCGACAAGACTTTCAATAATTATGCAAGTTGCCCAGTAAACAAGCGAAATCACAACGTAAATTTGAAACATGCCGATTCCGTGATTATTGCCTAAAATGATTCGAACTTGCCCCATAATATCAATGATGCCGATCGTAAAGGCGAGAGATGTGTCTTTCAATAATTCGATAATGTTGTTTCCTAAGTTAGGCAATGAAATCAGAAAGGCTTGCGGCAGTATAATTCTTCGTAACGCTTGTGAATAGCTCATTCCAACACTATAGGCTGCTTCGAATTGGTCCTTTCCAACGGCTAAATAGGCTGAACGGATAACCTCTGACATAAATGCACCTGTATGAAATGAGAAGGCCATAATGGCAAAGAACAGCCGATCCCAATGATTAATATCTACATTAATAACAAGTAGTAATTGGGGGAGTCCAAAATAGACTAGAAACAGTTGTACCAACAAAGGTGTACTTCTTGTGAATGATAAATATAATGTTGCAATTCCATAGAGAAACCGATACTTCTGAATTCGTATAATCGCAATACCTAAACCTATGAGTAACGCGAAGAATAAGGATATTACTGTCATCAGTAGTGTTAGCGGGAGTTTATCCAGTACTCTAAAGAATATGTCAATCCAGTCTTGCAAACTCGAGCTCATCTTTCACACCACCTAAGAAATATGTGAAAACACCGAATTGGCGTTTTTGAACCAATGCGATTTTCATTATTTTTTGTAGCTAAAGCCTTTTTCATTGATGTAGTCTAGGTCTTGGAAGAAGTCTGTTGAAAACCATTTTTCGGATAGTTTCGCTAGTGTTCCGTCATCGGTCAATTCGATCGTAATTGCGTCGATTTGATCGGCTAATTCGGTGTTGTCTTTATTAAATACAACAAAGACAGGTTCTTTTGAAACGATTCCAGCTACTTTTAAATCCAAGTTAAGCGTTTCTTGAACAGCATCAAATGTCGATTTGTTGAGGAAAATCGCATCTGCTTTTCCTTCGTCAACGCGCTTTAAGTTATCTGCGTTTGATGGGTGTTCCATGCTTTCAATTGTTAAAGGATTATCAGGATTACTTGTGTTGTATCCATTTAATATAGAACGAAGTCCGCCGCCAGCTGACATAGGCGTGAACTTTTTACCAACCATGTCATCTAATGTTTTTATATCATCTCTGTCTGTTTTCGTAATAAGTGACGTTAGAGAGTAGCCATATTCCGTTTTTGGATAATGAAATTTCTCTTCTCTATCTGGATTTTTGAAAAACCAGTTAATCGCCATGTCAACTTTACCAGTATCAAGGCCCACTAAATTCGATTCTTCTTCACCGAAGATGTATTCGAATTTGTAGTCCGGTAATCTTTTTTCAACTTCTGCTAAATAGTCCATGTCGTAGCCAATCGGGTTGTTTTCATCGTCTGTGTATAGGAAGGGAGGATTGACATCATCGCTTAATGCGACTTTAATGACCTTTTTTCCGTCTTCCGTTGTTGTACTTCTTTCATTTGAACAACTTGCGAGAATAGCAAGGAACATCGTTACTCCCAATAGTACTAGCCATTTACGTTTCATGTGTATGCCTTCTTTCTTCTTAAATTTCATATTCTGGTTCCGGTGTAAGTCTTTTCAAAAATTGTTTTGTGCGATCGTGTTTTGGATGGACCAATACATCTTTCGGTGTACCTTGTTCAACTACAAGCCCGTCCGCCATGAAAATAACTTCTGTAGCCACATCTCGGGCAAAGTCAATTTCATGTGTTACAATTATCATCGTAATTCCTTCATCCGCAATTTTCTTTATAATAGAAAGAACTTCTCCAACCATTTCGGGATCGAGTGCAGATGTTGGTTCGTCGAATAATAATACAGAAGGCTTCAATGCCAGTGCGCGAGCAATTCCTACGCGCTGTTGCTGTCCGCCTGAAAGTTGCGTTGGGTAGTCATTTGCTTTATCTTCAAGACCCACTTTTTGAAGAAGTTCCATGCTAATCTGACGTGCCTCATCTACGTTGATTTTCTTCGCAACGAGAAGGCCTTCCATAATGTTTTCAATCACAGTTTTATTTTTAAATAAATTATAATGTTGAAAAACCATAGCCGTTTTTCTTCTTAACGTTAGGATGTTTTTTTTCGTTGCACTTTTTTCATCTATGGAAAAATCATCGATTGAAATGCTACCTTCATCAGGTTTTTCTAAGTAATTTATGCAACGAAGGAGGGTTGTTTTACCAGATCCACTTGGCCCGACAATCACCAAGACATCTCCTTTGTTCACAGTTACATCAATGCCATGAAGCATCGGATTCTTATTGAAACTCTTTTTAATATTTTTTAATGTTATCAATTTCCCACCCCTCCTTACATGTAATGAATGCATCATAACAGTACATACAATAGCATAAGTATTCCTAGTTGTAAAGTAGACATTGTGCAGATATACTAGTTATGTTGAAAAAAGAATCCCAATGAATCCGCTGTTTCTTTTAAGGCGCAGACGTACTACTTACGTTATAGATTTAACAAACTAATAAGGAAGTGTCCTATATGTCGAAAAAGGTATTTATTGAAAATGCATTTCAAAAAGAATGGCTTGAAAAACTCATGAACCATGAGGAAGCTTTTAAAAGTCATTCGAAAGAAAACGATGAACAGACTCGATTTCCGAAAGAAAATATAAAAGCACTTGTTGACCTCGGTTATACGAAACTAACGTTACCGAAAGAATATGGCGGCGAGGGTATCAGCGTACGTGACATGGTTTTATTCCAAGAAACGATTGCAAGTTTTGACGGAGCTACAGGGTTAGCAATTGGGTGGCACCAAGGTGTTGTCGGAGAATTATATGAGAACAAATCATGGAGTGAAGATCTATTAACTTCATTTGCACAAGAGGTTTTGGACGGGGCATTAGTGAATCGTGCAGTGAGTGAAGCCCAAACGGGGAGCCCAACTCGTGGTGGACGTCCTGGAACGAATGCCGTAAAACAAGATGGTAAATGGGTGATTACGGGTCAAAAAAACTTTACGACGATGTCACCCGTGTTAACACATTTTCTAGTGTCTGCATGGATTGAAGAGAAAGAGGGCATCGGTTTCTTCTTAGTTGAACGAGATTCAAAAGGTTTGTCCATCAAAGAAACATGGGACGTTGTGGCGATGAGGGGAACAGAAAGCCATGACTTAGTGCTAGACAACGTTGAAGTTTCGGAAGACAAATTTGTCGAATTCAATCAAGGTCCTAGGGGCAATACGTTGAACCCATGGATTCTGCACATTCCCGCTTGTTACCTCGGCATTGCACAAGCAGCTCGCGACTATGCGGTGAAATTTGCAGTCGAATACTCTCCGAATAGTTTACAAGGGTCAATTAGTCAATTGCCAAATGTCCAGAGTTTAATTGGTCAAATGGACTTAGAACTGATGAAAGCAAGACACTTCCTTTACAGCGTGGCAGATGCTGTAGATAATGACGCACGTCGCGAACAACTAACAAATGAACTGGCCGCTGCCAAACACATCGTGACAAATTCAGCAATTACAATTGTTGATAAAGCGATGCGCTTAGTCGGAGCGAAAAGTCTTCAAATGTCCAACCCATTGCAAAGGTATTATCGTGATGTACGAGCGGGTCTACATAATCCACCAATGGACGATATGACAATATCTAAATTAGCTCAAACGGCAATCAAAGAAGCCGAGTCGAAGTAAGATTTCGTGTATTAATAAAAAGACAGCAGCTTTTTTCATACAGGCTGCTGTCTTTTATTGTGGAATTTTAGTGCTTGGAACTTTTTAAAAGGTGTGCGAGGCCTTTTAAAATAATTGCAAGCGCAAACAAGACAACCACTACGATAACGACAATAACCCCAATGAGCGTTAAAGTAATTGGTCCACCGAGTAATCCCGGTACGAGGAAAATCAGTCCTAGAATCGCATAAGCTGCTAAAATACAATAGAGAAATAGTGATACATCACTTTTAAAACTTGGCATAGTTAAACACCCCCTTTACGCTACTATATGTGCGACGCTTCGCGGGAGTGTTAGGGTGAGTATGTCTGTGAAAATAGGTAGATTGTTGTTTTTCCTGGGCACACTGCTAGTTCTACATCCACATCTACTTCATGTGCATTCTGTTATTAAGGATATATAGTAAATGAATTAAATGGTACAGTAGTAATGAAAAATAGCATTATAGTTTACTAGTGAACCACAACGTCATTCACTCAACCTATATAAGCTAAAAGGAGAGCTACATATTGCGATGAAAGTTTCACTGAAATCCTTAATCCTCCTCGTGGCACTACTGTCAGTTGGACTTACACTTTTTAGTAGTATTACATCAGGGTATCTAGTCAATCAGCAGACACTGGTTGAAAATACATTGGAAACAAACCGAGTGTACACCCAGAAACTTGCGAGCACCACTGATAACTTTTTTAAAACGACGCTTCAAGAATTGGCCTATAGTGCAAAAGATGTCTCTGGTTTCTTTGAGCAAAGCGATTCTGAGTTACTCTTATTTAATGAAGCAAAGCGTTTATTTGAGCGAAATAAAACGTTTAATTCTGTCGTTATCGCGTCTGCGTCGGGTGAGGTTATTGCAAATTCACCCCAGAGCATACAGTTAAAAGGAAGGCAATTGGACACGGTTGGTGCACAGCAGGCATTGACAGAAAGAAATCCACTTATCTCAAAGCCTTATCTGTCAATAACGAAACGTCTAATTGTTTTTATCTCACAACCCATTTTTGATGACGAAGGAAATTACCTTGGTTTTATCGGTGGATCGATTTATTTACTCGAGAAAAATATTTTGAATGATATACTGGGAGAACACTTTTATGAGGACGGTTCCTATGTCTATGTTGTGGATGAAGAAGGACGAATTCTCTATCACCCCATCATTGAAAGAATAGGGAATACTGTTCCAGGAAATCCAGTCATAGAGGATATTATGAGTGGAAATAGCGGTGCCCAAAGACTTGTAAACTCGAATGGGATTGATATGCTTGCGGGTTACGCATATACGCCTACGACGAAATGGGGAATTGTTTCGCAACGGCCGACGGAAGCTGCATTGTTATCGTCTAAAGACCTGAGAAATCAAATGATCCTTAAAACGATGCCGTTTCTCTTGCTGTCGCTCCTAATTCTTATATTCATCTCCGGTCGAATTGCGGGTCCCTTACAACGATTAGCGCAATACGCAGAATCGAGCACAGATAAGAAAAGCTATACAGAAATGAAAAACGTGCATGCGTGGTATTATGAAGCAATTCAATTGGAGAATGCACTTGTTAAAAGTTTCTCTTTTTTTGAAGATAAAGTGAACTTCTTTAGCCACCAGTCAACAACGGATCCGTTGACAGGGTTGGTAAATCGAAGGACGATGGACGAGCATACGGAGAAATGGATGGAAGAGGAAACGCCGTATTCAATTATCTTGTTTGACATTGACCGGTTTAAACAGGTCAATGATACATTTGGCCATGCAGTGGGAGATGAAGTTCTACAATTTGTAGCGGATGAAATGAGAACCGTTTCGCCAGCGAATGGTATTTGTTGCAGGTATGGCGGTGAGGAATTCATTTTACTGATGCCTGAAACACCTATGTTGGAAGCTTTTGAAGTCGCCGAACGACTGCGGAAAAAGTTAGAAAAAACGGTGAGTCCAAATGGCGAAATAGTCACGATTTCAGCAGGCATTGCAAGTTTCCCGGAATGCGGAAATCACAGTAAAGAATTAATCCAAATTGCGGATAAATGCATGTATGAAGCAAAAAGTACCGGTAGAAACAAAAGCATCATGGCAATGCATCACACGGATAAAATGTAAATCGTTCGTTTCTAAAAAGGAACCAACCTAGGCTATACTATTAATAAGGAAAGGAAGTTATTTAAATGACACTTAAGCAAAAACTGAAGGATTCGATGAAGGAAGCTATGAAAGCCAAGAACAAAGAAGAACTAACAAGCATTCGTTTGGTATTAAGCACGATTCAAAAAAAGGAAATCGATAAAAACGACGGCAATGAGCTTACTGACGAAGAAGTGATGCAAATCATCCAAACAGAAATCAAGCAATCCCAAGAGTCCCTAATGTACGCGAAGCAATCCGACAAAAGCGAAATGGTCACCAATCTTGAAAACCGCATACAAATGCTCACATCATATCTACCCGAGCAACTCAGCGAAGATGAAGTCAAATCAATCGTAAAAAACATCATCGAAACAAATGGTTTCTCCGGCAAGCAAGACATGGGCAAGGTAATGGGCCTCGCCATGTCAGAACTAAAAGGCAAAACAGAAGGCGCTTTGATTAGTAAAGTTGTTAAAGAGTTGCTATAACATTGAAAAGCGGAAGGTGCCGCCTAGCTCCGACAGGCATAAGACGATTTACGGAGAGGGCGTTCTTCAGCCCTCGCAGTAAAGCGACTTATGACCCGAGGAGTTGGCACCAGCAGCTGGATCACAAAAAAAGCGGAAATTTACCGGATAAACATTCGGTGGATTTTCGCTTTTTTTATTCAGGGCGTTGATTTGGTGTATTTTACACACGTCTGGTATATGAAAGCCCTTAACGTCAATCAAAGAAGTTAAGGGCTTTCATATATTTTCTGAATTTATGTAATATAGTGAAAACAATGGTATAGTAGATAACTAGGGAGGAAACTTCTGGAAAAAGTAACGTTTAAAGAGTTGCATAGAATTTATCAAATTACTGGGGGGATTTTTATGAAAATCACAGTTGTAGGAGCAGGACATGGTGGAACAACAATCGCTGCTGATTTGAAACGTAAGGGTCATCTAGTCACTTTGTTAAAGACTTCAAAGAGTTTGCATAACGACAATTTTGATTACCTAACGAATCATAAAGGTCAAATCACTATTGTGGATGGTAAGGAAGAAAATACAGTCCATCTAGATGTAGTGACGACGGATGTTGAAGTGGCAATCAAAAATGCTGAAATGATTATTATTTATGTCCAAACAAATTACCATGAACAAGTTATTAAGCGTATAATACCTTTCATGAATGAAGACCAAATCGTGTTGCTGGAGCCAGGTTATTTATCAACAGCATATTTCTTGAAACATGAAAAGAAAAAGCGATTTACAATTGTTGAAGCACAAAGCTCACCAATTGACTGTAGAATTATTGAACCTGGTAAAGTAAAGATTTTGTTTAAAAATGTTAGAAATCCAATTGCAATTTATACGGAAAAAGACAAAATAGTTATTCAAGAAAAGTTAGATACGCTACACTATCATTTTGTTTACCTCAATTCAGTCATCGAAGCTGCTCTCCACAACCCCAATTTAATTGTCCATACGATCGGAGGGATTATGAGTATTCCTCGAATTGAATATACGGAAGGCGATTATTGGATGTACAAAGAAGTGTTCACACCCCACGTCTGGAATATGGTAGAAAGCCTTGATAATGAAAAAATGGATGTGCTGGAGAAGGTAGGGGCGGAACGATTGCCTTACGTGGAAGCCTGCAAATTCCGTAATTTTGAAGATCGAACAATCGATGCGAAAGAAGCATTTTTAACATATGCTAAAAACAGTTCACCAGAAGGTCCATTTGTAGCGGATTCAAGATTTATTACGGAAGACGTTCCTGAAGGTCTCGTATTGTTGGAATCTTTGGGGCAGATGTTAGACGTCAAAACGCCTACGTGCACAGGTTTGATCAACATCGCGTCTGCTGCTCTTGCGACGGACTTTAGGGAGAATGCGAGGACTGTCGAATTACTAGGTAAAGAAAACATAGAGAAGATAATCGGCACGCTTGCTGTGTCAGTAGGTTGAAAAAGAACCTATGTATTTAAATTGATTTGCATGTTCAATACAAAAGCCTTCCACAGAATCAATGGATTCTGTGGAAGGCTTTTGTCTATCTATATACAAAACCGTTTTACAATTTCTCGAATGCCTGAACTGCTGCTTCAGCAACTTTGACATCATTCGCCACAGCACTGCCGCTTGCACCTACTGCGCCTACAACTTTTCCGTCTTTCATCAATGGGAAACCGCCGCCAAAAATGACCAAACGGCCGTTATTTGTAGTGTTCAAACCGTAGAGTTCAGCTGCAGGGACAGTTGCCTGTTCCAAATTGCTCGTTGGCATTTTTAATGCGACGGATGTCCACGCTTTGTTTTGTGAGATGTCGATGCTGGCAATCCATGCGTCGTCCATGCGATGAACGGCTATCAAGTTACCGCCCTCATCCACTACAGAAATGACCATAGCCACTCCTAAATTGGTTGCTTCTTGCTCTGCCGCTTCAATTAGTTTTTTCGCTGTTTCCAATGTTAATTTTCCCATGTAAACTGCACCTCTTTCAATCGATTTGTAGTTAATGGACCCATTTGCTGTCACCTAGATTGCCCACTCAGTCTAACAAAGTCAAGCGGAAATTTCAGATATCTGAGCGCTGTACCTTTCAGAAATATTCCTCAAATATAAAATTCTTAAATTGTCTAATTTGCTTGTAGCCTTCTCCTTTACGATCTACATTGACTTCTGAATGTTCCATATGTATAATACCAAGTAAACAGGTATACTTAATGTGGTTTATAAAATAGAGGAAGTAGGTTGATTCTATGAATAAAACAATTTCAATTTATGCGAATAAATTACAACTTTCCGGAGTGCTTCATCTCCCAGAGAATGTCCATCATAGAAAAGTTCCACTTATTGTTTTACTACACGGATTTGTTGGGAGCAAAGTGGGCGAACATCGTTTATTTGTAAAAGCGGCCAGGTATTTCACGGCTAGGGGGTATGGTGTATTTCGTTTTGACTTTAGCGGTTGTGGGGAAAGTGACGGCGATTATGGAGATGTCACGGTCACGAAGCAGTTGAGCGAGGTCCAAGCTGTACTCCGTTATGTGTCGACTATTAAAGAAGTAGATGCAAACAATATTATTATGATTGGCCACAGCCTTGGGGGTGCTGTGGCTTCGATAATCGCTTCTCTAGACCGTCGCATACGCAGGCTTATTTTATGGTCGCCAGTGGGTAGACCGTATGAAGATATTTCGCAAATTTTGGGTGAACGTGCAATTAAAACTGCAGACACAAATGGGGGAGTTGACTATCATGGTTTTTACGTGAGTCAGGCATTTTTAACTGATTTGAAAAATCATCATCCTCTTGAATCCGTTCGTTCTTTTAAAGAGGCGGCATTGGTCATTCATGCAAAAAGTGACGAGGACATTCCGAAAGAACATACTGCCCGTTATTTCGCTTCATTGCAACAACGACCTATCCAAAAACCAATAAACACACATTATATCGAAGGTGCGGATCATACCTTTTCAAGCTACACTTACGAAAATGAATTATTTCAGACTTCTTTTGACTGGCTTGAAGAGCTCAAGGAGCATCCTCGGAGAATAAACACGATGGTGAAATTACATGCTTCTCACGATAAGGAAGCACTAGCACCTGTATTGGCAAAACAACAGTAGGTTGATCAACACAATTGTGTAATACCTAATCAATGCTAGTCAAATTTCGCTTACAATATACGGGAAAATTGGAGAGACACAGGAGCCTATCCTGGTGTCTCTCCAATTTTTTACCCTTTTAAGATAAAGTCATTTACAAATGTGTGTTACTGGATGCGACAAGTTATGTGTTTATTTAAACTTTTCAAAATAAAAGAAGGTATATTGATTTATTTGTCGAAACTGCACTGTATGGTCTGAATGTTCATGATATGATATAACTAGTTTTATTGGTAATTGATCCATTTAAGTTAGAAAAAGTACTATAGGTAATGAATAGTACTAGTCGAAATTACACACGGTTAAATGGAAGCGATTACATCTCGTGCTATTTTATTTGTTGAAAAAGTAGAGTTAAATGAGAATTATGGATTGCGTAGCTAATTCGTAGAGGGGGTGAGAAAAGTTAGGAAGAAAAGCATAAGGAGTATAAAGGGGAATTATTCCATTCTGTAACTAGTATACTCTTTTTAAATAAAAATATACTATATTTGATACGGGGGAAGAGAAATGGGGAAACTTACTGACTATGTGATGGATTATAATACGATTTTATTTTTACCAAAGACAAATGAGTTTGGCGAACTATATACATTCGTTTTAAATGATACGTCATCATTTGACATAGAGGCTGGGCCGACTGAACTTATCGATTTTAACTTAAGGTACTACGGGTCTAGTCTAAAAGGTGCACGAGAAGGCGCGAATATGATTTTAGGGGATGGCAGAATGTATCCCGTTATTATAAACGAAAAACTCGACCTCTATTGGTTTCCAAGCAAATCACCAGCAAAAGAAGACTGCATCTGGTTTGCGCTGCATCATATTAAGAAGACCATTAAGCTGTCAAATGTACGCACAAAGGTAATCATGGGTAATGGTACTATTATCATTGTCGAGATGAGTAAAGCATCGTTTGATAAAAAAATACAGAAAGCTTACAATCTAAAGGGATTGATTGAGGCCAGAACGAAGACCACATTAAAGACGACAGAGAAGAGTGCACCGACGAACGCCAACGAAACCAAAGGGATTTACATCATTTCAAAGGTAGAGAAAGGAAAAAACTTTGAAATAATTTCAATACAAGCGCAATACGATTATGGAAAAGATGACTAGTTTGTTGTTCTATTGTTCGACATGCTTCTCGCAAGCTCGACCATTTTCAAGAGAATTATAATTCAGAGTGTGGATTTGTAGAACGCTTGGTACTTTGGGGATGCCTTTCGCCCTGAGCCTGGATTGGCGCTTCGCATCCAGTCTCAGGGCTTCGGCTACCCCTTTGCCGCGCCTGCGCTGGGGTGTACAATATCGATAGAGATTTAATTCAGAGTGTACATTTTAGATCGCTTTGCGCTTTGGGGATGCCTTTCGCCCTGAGCCTGGATTAACGCTACGCATCCAGTCTCATGGCTTCGGCTACCCCTTGTCGCGCCGGCGCTGGGGTGTACCATTATTGATAGTAATTCTGAGATGTATGCACTGAGATTATAATGTGATTACTATTTGATTCTAATTTCATTGAAGAACGACGCACTAAATATTGCAAGCCTAATCCCGAATAACGAAATGAGCTTTCTTATATAGACTATCCAGCGAAGGCGCGACTTCGTGGTAGTCGGAGCGGGCTCAATGGGATATTTTATTTCAACATATTTACTAGGGAAAAAGGGGTACACGATTTGAAAAAGAATAAATGGTTACTATTATCCATAGCGTTAAATATAGGAATCCTTGCCGTATTTCTAGTTGCTACCAACAAAGACCCACAATCGACCGGCAATGGACATACCACGGCCAAGACGAAGTACAATGAGCGGGTTTCCTTATTCGAACAAGTAGAAACCCAAAATGTAGATGCTGTTTTTGTAGGGGACAGCATAACTGAAAGAAGCCTATGGAACGAACTCTTTCCCGGGAAATTGATTGTTAATCGGGGAATTGAAAGAGATACGACGAAGGGTTTACTCAAGAGGCTAGACGGTATCATTGATTTGAAGCCAAAACAAATTTTCTTACTGATTGGTGTAAATGACCTGATTTATGATAAGAAAACAAAAGACACGATTGAGAATTACGAACAAATTATTTTGAAATTACAGGAACAAGCTCCCGACGCTAAGCTATTCATACAAAGTATTTTACCCGTTAAAGAAGGTACACGTGATTTGGGAAACAAAACGATTAATGCATTAAATGAACAAATTCAAGCGTTGGCAGCTACTCATCAAGTTGCATACATAGACATCCACCATAAATTTAAAAATGAAAGCGGCGTGCTGGAGCCTACATACACTGAAGATGGACTCCATTTAAATGGTAAAGCCTACATGGTTTGGGCAGATGAAATCAGAGGCTATATCGAATGACTTTACGCTCTTTGGACAGCCTGAAAGGCCACCATTAAAAGGCAGTTCCAGGAACACAAAAAGCCGAGAAGGCGTTTGCATCGCTTTCTCGGCTCTTTCGCTTTTCATGTGATCGAGCTGCAGGCGCCAACTCCTCGGAGGCTCACAGGATGTGAGTTACACAGCGGGGAAGATTGAACTGTATCCTTCCTTATTGCCGCAGGACGCGGTTTACTTAGGCTGTGATCCTTGAAAGTCGTTTCGGCTATGCAACTTTTTGATTACGATTCTATTTCTTGATATCTATTGATTAATACATCCAATTCTTGACTGCATGCGACCACAAGAGGGTGCGTATATCCAAAGGTTTTTGCTCTTCTATACATGACTTTTCTCTTGATTCCGATCTGAAGCAACAACGTTTTTTCATCAAAAAGCCTTTTCACAAATATTCCTCCATATAAGATATTCGGTTTCAAATTATACGGTCTATATCTAGTAGGTTCAGAAGCAACTAGTACACGGCAAAGAACGCCGCTCCGCCGACCCATCTTATGCCTGTCGGAGTTGAACGGCGCCTTTCGCTTTTCATGAAGTAAATATTCTAATGGCGTCTACGATGCTGTAGATACCGAGACCTGTACATGTTAGTGCGACGAGACCGCCGATGATATTTACTTTGACTGAGTTAGTAAATTCACCGAGGCGTTTTTTGTTATTCATAATAATTAATAGCATAATCGTAATGACTGGCAGTAAAATACCGTTTAGGGCCTGTGCGAAGAGCAAGACATCCAGTGGTTCGAAGCCGAGTCCAGATGAAAAAATACCGATGACCATAACGACAACAAATACAGCTTTGAATCGTTTGTCTTTCATTCCGCCTTTCCATTTCAAGACACTACCGATTGTAATTGCTGCCCCTAATGGCGAAGCGATAGCAGAAGAGAACCCCGCCGCAAACAACCCGATACTAATGAATACTTTTGACCATGATCCAAAAATAGGCTCAAGTTGTATTGCTAAATCGGCAATACTGTTGACTTCCGTTCCGCGAATCATAGCACCTGCTGTAATTAAAATAGCTGCAGTAATCAGACCACCCACACTAATAGAGATGATTGTATCCCAGCGGGCTTCTTTTAAATCAGATGGTTTACTCCAACGTTCCTGCACCATTGTTGAGTGAATGAAGAAGTTATAAGGGACAACTGTTGTCCCGATTAACGCAATGATCATAATGATTGATCCCGAGGGAATCGTAGGGATGAATGCCCCTTGAAATACTTCTCCCAGATCTGGTTTTGCGACAATCATCGTCGTGATAAATGTAATACTCATAATGGCGATGAGAACAATCATTACGCGCTCAATCAGTTTATAGCTGCCACTCAAGCCGAGTATTAATATGATGACACCAATAATCGGTCCAAGCACATTTGGTGAGGTGCCTGTGAGTGTTGAAACCCCGAGTGACGTACCGAGAAGGTCGCCGGCGATGTAAGCTGAGCAGCCGACACTAATTGCAATCATAACAAGCCACATTGAACCGTATTTTAAAATTGGATTGGCAAACTGCTCACTAATCGCTTCTCCTAGCCCTTTTTGCGTTATGATTCCAAGACGAGCCGCCATTTCTTGTAAAACAATTGTAGCGATTATGGAAAAAACGACCGCCCATAAAATTGCATAACCGAAGGATGCGCCTGCACGTGTTGCAGTTGTTACTGTACCTGGTCCAATAAAGGAGGCAGTAATAATAGCGCCTGGTCCAATAATTTTTAACCTATCTTTCAAGGATTTTCTCCCAGATGTTTGTTTCTTTCCTTCGTCGAGTATGGCCATAGCCTTTACACCATCCTTTTCTACAAGCGATTTATAGCTCAGTTAAATCAGAATATTCAATCTAATTTGGGTAAAAAACCCTGGAAATCATGAAGATGGACGAGCGATTTCCAGGTAATTGTATATTGTCTGCTTCGAGACTCCGAGCACTTCTGCTATCCGATCAGCTGAACCTTGAATGAGGAATGTACCTCTTTCTTCTAATTGATGGACGAAATGGATTTTGTCTTTTCGTGTCATGTTTGAAATAGGAATCGCAATTTCCAATAATACGTCATTGATTATACTTTCAAAAACTTCTTCAATGTTTTGTGCATATGATTCATTCATATGGGATTCAGGCTGATTCACATCGATTGTTGTTGAAAAGTCTTTAATAATCTGGTTGACCATTGAGAAGGCGGTAATGTCAAAGTTGATGCCTAAAAAGCCAATCACTTTTCCATTTTCATCACGAATGAATGAAGTAGATGTTTTAAGGGACTTTCCATCTTGAGTCCTCGTTGTAAACCCGAGCATATCCTTTACTGAATCGCCATGCATCTGCAATTCTTTTAAAATAACTTCGGTTGTTGGCGCACCGATTGTTCTTCCTGTTACGGAACCTTTGATATAGATTAGCGACGATTGAACGTTCTCCAAGTCATGAATAACGACTTCGCAATTGCTACCAAACGTTGCGGCAATCATATCTGCTACAGGAATATAAGTTAGCAGGACGTCTCGATTTTCACGATTCTTGTTGGTCATCGTTTCACCCGTTTCCTAAGTATTGGACGCGACATTCATCGCGTCCAATCAAACTCATAATTATTTTTTGCTGGCAATGTGCCCAGCAAGTGCATATAAAATGATTGAAGATGCGAAATGGGCTGAATTTTGGTTTGCATCTTGTTGCGGATAAATTTCCACGAAGTCCATACCGACAACGCCTTGCTTACAAATTTCATGAACGAGCGTCAGCAATTCGTAAGATGTCAGTCCGTTTCCGTCAACTGGACCTCCTGGATTAAAGGCAAAGTCTAAAACATCGCTACAAATACTCAAATATACGCAGTCCACATCAACGCTTGCCATTGCATGTAGTTCAGCGCCAAGTTGTTTTAAGTCTTTATGGCCACGGATGTCGTTAATCGTCACCGTTACTGCACCTGCATCTTTAGCGTTGCGTCCAGATTGTGGTTCGTTTCTTGGCCCGTGAATACCTGTATGGATTATGCTTTCATTTCGTACGCCTTCCTGCTCATACAATCTTGCGAAAGGGCTGCATCGCGCATACTGATCGCCGTTATGAGAAGGGAGGTTGTCATAATGTGCATCAAGATGAATAATGCCAACCTTTTTGCCTTGTTCTGTGAGCGCTTTCACGATTGGGAATGTAATACCATGATCTCCGCCAAGTCCGATTAGGAATTTACCGCTTTTCCATAGCTCACTTGTGAAGTTTGTGATTCTTTTCATTGTTTCATCTACATCAGCAGGTAAGACATCTACATCACCGATATCACCGAGTTTAATATGTTCAAAAACGTCGACATGATCTAGCTCTGGTAAATAGCCGCTATATCTTGCAGATGTAAGACGCATTACTTTCGGTCCGAGTTCACAACCTGTGTAATCACCCCACGTAACAGCACCCTCCCAAGGTACACCGTAAACAACAGCGTCGATTCCGTCTGTATTTTTATCGGCAGATATATTTTTAGCACCTAGGAAGCAAGGTGTATTTCCATAAATGTTTGTAGTCATAAGTTTTCAATTCCTCTCAAGTGTATTAATTGTTGCAATGTTCTAATTGAATAATAGAGTCATTTTTATAAAAAGTCAATACGCTTTTAAAAAAATTAAAATTAAGAGTGGAATTGAATACTAAAAAGAGTAGACATGTATGTTAAATGTCTACTCTTTTTAGTGCTTAATAATATGTAGCATAGCAGACGGGTCATGCACTGTAACTTCTTTAACTGGACCGAGGAACATCTAAGCTTGATCACCCATGATGTATATTTTGGGAATTGGATGCTTCTCCGTAGGTTTCGTAACCCGCATGTATCTAACATTGAAAAACAGAAAGAGTTCAATCAAATCGCCATTCAGTTCATCAAAGAACAACAGCTAATTTCGTATACATTGCTCGTTGAAAAATGTCCTCACTCTGCATAACGCCCCCATTGAATACCAACCAAAGATTCATTTAAAGCTGTTTTTTGTGTATTGACTGACCTCCCGTTAATCCGCGCGTGTTATGATGTAAGTATAGATTTAAGGGAGGAACCGCTGTGGATAAGAAAGAAAAACAGTTATTTGCGCATTATTATTCAAAGTTTGCTGAAAGACGTTTTGATGAGAAGGACTTTTATGCTTTTATGATGCTCGTAAATGATGAAGCACAAGGTATAGATAGCATTAAAAAACTTAGTGATTTTATGGCAGAACGAGAAAAGAGTATGGGGTACGTAAGTGAGTATCTCGAAGAGTGCAAGCATATTATTAATAACGTGGGCAATGGCATCAAAACCAAGAAGATTGAAGACGTCTTTTCATTTAAAGAAATTAGAAACGGCTTTAATACGTTGTTTCAACAAAATGGCTATGACAAATTATCAAATGAACTCATTAATGATTTCATTCTATGCACGATATCATTATTACAGGATATTAAATTAGTTTCAGGTTCATTGAATAAACAGATAGGGCATCTCAGTTTTGCCGTATCCAGTAAGGATATATTTTTGATGGGCAATACAAAAATGTTAAGCAAGGGCAGCTATGTACCTGTGACTTTTCAGGTTTTGTCCGCAAAGAATAGTTACGAAGCCGTAACTCCCCAAGACAAAAACGATACCCCGTATCTTTTCAATGAAGAGCTCATCGAGGTTGTCAATATTGACGGAGAAATGATTATTACGTTTCCTGAAATCGTTACGTGAGTGCAATGTGAAATCAGACAGTTATATGCTGTCTGATTTTTTTTTTGTAAAATACCAATCCGAGCTGAAGCGAGTAGGGTAAAAGTGGCGCGGTTTCTTATCGACCATTATCGGTTCGCTTTGGACAAAGTTAAAGTACATCAAAACAAGCGCTTAGATTAGTGACTTCGTCGCTCCCTTATAATGACCAAAGTAAAAATGCGCTTACCTTTTATAATAAAAGAATAGAATCTTCTCTATCAATTTTCAAAGCGCAGAAACGTCTATTATGGAATCAGTCACTAATAACGGGATTTTTTTATCTCACATAACTAGTAAAATGTGCATGGATATTAGTCGATATATAGATTAGTCTAAATAAATAGTTTTTATAAACATCAAAAGATTTACATAGAATTTACAAAACATTACAAAAGGTCACTAGGTGATCCCCTGCATGCGGTGATATGCTGAATATGGAGATAAACTATTCAAATAATTTACCTGAAAGGGAGCGATTTTGCGCTTTTTGCAAGGATACCGAATAAATGCTAGTTTTCAATCAGAAAGGAGAATTATTACATGCGTAAAGGAAAGTGGAAAAAGCCTTTGAACACCTTCTTATCGATTGGTTTAGTAGCGAGTTTGCTAGGACCTGCATACCCGGAGACGGTAAAAGCAGCTGTTTCCTCAGACTTACTGATATCTGAATACGTGGAGGGAAGCAGCTTTAATAAAGCAGTGGAACTTTACAATGGGACGGGAACTGCGCTTGATTTAAGCAATTATACATTGGAACTCTATGCAAATGGGGCGACGGAAGCTACTTCCAAAATGGCTTTATCGGGGACCTTGAGCAATGAAGAAACTTATGTTTTGTATCATAAAGATGCCAGCGATGCTATTAAGAGTAAGGGCCAATTGGCAAATACAACTGTCATTAATTTCAATGGCGACGACGCACTTGTTTTGAAGAAATCTGGCGAAGTGATTGACTCATTTGGACAAGTTGGAACTAGAAGTAACTGGGGATCCGATGTGACATTGGTCCGGAGTGCCGGAATAACAACAGGTGATTCCAGTCCGAATGATGCTTTCGATCGTAGCACTGAGTGGATTGTTTATCCTAAAGACACATTCGATAATTTAGGATTCCATGACTTCGAAGGCGGAACACCGGTAGATCCTGAGGATCCTGAAGACCCTGAAGACCCTGAAGACCCTATAACCCTCATTTCAATCGCAGAAGCGCGATCAATGAATAAGGGAGAGACAGTAACTATTAAAGGAATCGTAGCGGCGAATTTGAAAAATACGATTTCCGTCCAAGATGCTACGGGTGGTATTGCCGTGCGTCCAACTAGTTTGAATGCCGTGGTTGGTGATGAAGTTACTTTAACTGGGACACTTGCCGATTACCGCGGTTTGCTTCAATTAGACAGCGCGACAATCGCAGTGAAAACTGCAAATGTAGGCGCACCGGTTGCTAAAACAATTACAGGTGCCAACGTTGCGGAAGAAAACGAATCGCAACTCGTACTGACAGAAAACATTGAAATCATTGATGTTCAAACTGGCGCAGGTTGGGCCAATTATATTGCGACAGATGGTACAACGGAATTTATCGTTCGCGATGAAAACAATGTATTGGACCTAGCTGTTGGTACGCAGTATGAATCTATTTCAGGCATCGTGCAGCAATTCGATGCTGATTACCAACTCATTCCACGCTCTAAAGAAGACATCATCGTAGATAGCTCAATTGTCCAACCTGTTAATGCGAATCCTGCAAGCGGTACATTCGTAGGGGGGACTACGGTTACACTGTCAACAAGCACAAAACAAGCAGCCATTTATTATACGGTAGACGGAACAAATCCACTTGAATTTGGTGTGAAATATGAAGCACCTATCAACATTACAGAAAATACAACCATTAAAGCAATAGTAAAAACGGAAGAGGGTCAAGTTAGTGAAACGAATACGTTCGCCTATACAATTACCGACAGTCTTCAAATTCATGATATCCAAGGGGAAAGCCACACTTCTCCATTCGACAATCAGACAGTTGAAGGTATTGAAGGCATTGTCACTTATTCATTTACACTAAGTGGTTCGACATACTACCATATCCAAACGCCCGATGCGGCAGCAGATGACAATGCAAAGACATCGGAAGGAATCATTCTTTACAGTGGACGGAATGCTTGGCCGATTCAGGTTGGGGATTTAGTAACTGTCTCCGGTAAAGTCAGTGAATATGCAATTGACGGATTTGCGGATCGACAAGTGACTGACATGAAAGCAACGCAAATCAATGTCCGTGATGATCAAGGCGGAAAAGTAACAGTCTTAAAAAGAGGTGTGCAATTACCAGCACCTATTCTTATAGATGAAGAAAGTATGCCAAGTGAACAGATTGATAGCGACGGTTTGTCCGTATTCAATCCTGACGTTGACGCAATTGACTATTGGGAGAGCTTGGAAGGAATGCGCGTCCAAGTCGGCAATGTCAAAGCTGTTTCTCCGCAAGAACATGGTGATTTAATCACGGTACTTGAACAGGCACCGACGAATACACTGCACGGTGGTCTACTGTTAGAAAAAGACAATCAAAACGCAAACCGTGTCCAGTTCCGATTAGAGCCGAATGGTGCGGCCCGTGATTTTGAAGTGGCTACTGGCGATACATTTAAAGGTCCGATTACGGGTGTAGTTGGCTATTCATTCCAAAATTATAAAATCTATGTGGCTTTGGATGAAATGCAGGCGGCACAAACAAAAGGCAATGCAACACCTGAAAAAACGACGCTTGTCAAAGCAGACGATAAGTTAGCGATTGCATCGTATAACTTGGAAAACTTCTCGAACAACACAAAATCGTCATCTGCAGACAAAGCGCGAAAATTAGCAAGAGCGTTTGCGGAAGATATGCAGAGTCCCGATATTATTGGTGTGACGGAAGTCCAGGATAATAACGGAGAAGATGCCGGGGATTCAAAAGCAAATGAAAGTTATGAAAGATTGATTGCTGAAATCGGTAAAGCAGGCGGCGTGAACTATAAGTACGTCAATATCGATCCTGTTTCGAATCAAGACGGTGGAGCACCAAATGCGAATATTCGTGTCGGATTCCTATACAATCCGGAGCGTGTATCGTTGACGGAAGGCAGTCCTGTAGGTGACGCATCTACTTCGGTAGCTTACGAGAGTGGAAAGTTAACACTCAATCCAGGACGCATTGACCCGCAGAACGCGGCATTCGCTAACAGCCGTAAGCCACTTGCTGCGCAATTTGACTTCCAAGGTGAACAAGTGATTGTTATCGCAAATCATTGGAATTCAAAATCAGGTGATACGCCACTATTTGGTTCAACACAGCCTCCGGTCTATGGCAGTGAAGTACAACGTAAACAAATTGCAACGATTGTCTATGATTTCATTGAAGACGTAAAAACGGATAATCCGAATGCGAACGTCGTTTCTCTAGGTGATTTTAACGACTTCCAATTCTCGGATAGCTTAAAGATTCATGAAGGAAATCTTATGACAAATTTGATTAACAAAGTGGAAACGGCTGATCGCTACACATACCTCTACCAAGGTAATTCGCAAGTGCTCGATCATATTTTAGTTTCAAATCACTTAGTCGATCAAACCGAAATTGATATTCTTCATATCAATGCAGACTTTACAGATATGGCAGGCCGTGCAAGCGACCATGATCCAGTCCTCGTCCAAATCGGATTCGAAGAGCCGGTTGTTTTGGAACCGATTAATGTGAAAAAAGTGTATGACTTAGTGAACTTTAAAAAGAAAAAGTTGAACATTGCAGAACCTAGTGTTGCGGTGAAAATGGATGCGAAATCTTATCTTGACGAAGGAATCCTATTCAAAGGAGATTACTTGGAAGTTAGCGGAGAAGGCTTTAGGACAAATAAATTAATCCTTCAGCCGAAGAAAAAAGGCGCAATTGTCGATTTGAAAGGCACTGTCATGGGGGATATCGTCATCGATGGTCCACATCAACTTCAAATTAGAGGCGCTGAAAATGTGAAGAACATCGAATTCATCAAGGGTGCAAATCCGGATGCAATCGAGTTTTACAATTCAAATGGAAAAAGAATTGGCGACCCAACAAAAATGGAGAACAAAGCACCTATCGTCACCAAAGCCATTTCTAATAAAACAGTGTCAGAAGGAGAGAGTATCTCAGTTGTACTTACTGAGCACTTCTCGGATCCTGATGGAGATGAACTAACGTTTTCATCAACGAAAGGCGAAGTAAATGAAGGGTTTTTAACACTTTCACTTGAAAAAGGTAGCCATATTGTGGGTGTCACAGCTAGTGATGGCGACAAAACGGTTACGACAAGTTTCTCTGTGACAGTAACAGCTGTAGCGGTTCCTGCTAACGGTTACTACAAGGACGCTGTTGGAAAAGAAGGGCAGGCATTGAAAAATGCACTTCATGAAATTATTTCGGTGCAAAAGCAGCTAGACTACTCTGAAGTGTGGGCGGCACTGCGGGAGACGGACAAAGATCCGAACAATCCGAACAACGTGATTTTGTTCTATTCCGGAGACTCACGCTCTAAAGATCGCAATGGCGGAAACGTTGGAGATTGGAACCGCGAGCATGTGTGGGCAAAATCCCACGGCAATTTTGGTACAAGCAGAGGACCGGGTACCGATATCCATCATTTGCGTCCCACAGATGTCCAAGTGAATAGTTTACGCGGAAACTTGGATTTTGATAACGGCGGGAGTAGTGTAAAAGGATGTAGCGGATGTTACAAAACAGCGAATTCTTGGGAGCCGCCCGATGCAGTAAAAGGTGATGTCGCTCGTATCCTGTTTTACATGGCTACTCGCTATGAGCAAGGAGACCGTGTCGATCTTGAGTTAAATGAAAAGCTTAACAATGGAAGCAATCCATATCACGGGAAACTTTCGGTTCTGCTGGAATGGCATGAATCAGATCCAATCGATGAATTTGAGCGAAACCGCAACGAAGTTATCGAGCAATGGCAGGGGAACCGTAATCCGTTCATTGACCATCCGGAATGGGTAGAGCTCATTTGGCCACAGGTTGGTGCAGAAGATGTACGAATTGCATCGTGATTTAAAGTGCCTGATTGAAGATAAAGAGTAGCCAGATGATAGCTCATTGAAAAAGTCCACTTGTAAAGACTGGGATATGAATTCTCCAGGATACATGCCTCGGCTACCACAGAAAGGCGCCTCCGGTGGTTGTTCTTTGGTAATAGTCGGGATATATCCTGGATAATGTCTATTAAATTAAAAGTACCATTTATACTGAATGAAGGAAGAACTGGACTACTACCTGTATCGACTAAGTCGAGAGCAGATAAGAAGTGGGCAAACGCTATAAATAGTGCATTAAAAGGGCAACTTCCGTCAATTTGGTGGAAGTTGCCTTTTCTCAAAGAATAAGAAAGTACATAAATTTAATATACTGTGCGTACAGTGTTAATTTTATTTTGCAGAATTACAAATAATATCCATACTTTATTTGTAAGCATGATAAAAAGACAGGTGAGTACCTGCAAGCAAGTAATCATAAGTAGTTAAGAGAAACATCTTTGACTTCCCCGGTAATCAGGATGAAACAGATAAAAAAATCAAGGTGGGGAAGCCAAAAGGCGACCATTTCCTATTGGAATCCAACAGGTTCCCCAGCAGTCCGGATCAACTGGAGATTCTATCGGAAAGAGCTCTTATTACTAATATACGAGGTATCTGGTTCAGAAACAATTCGAAATTCAATGAGAACCTACTACCCATTAACGCTAAGCCTTAGGTCTTAGGATAAGATAATACTAAGGAGCAATGTGGAATATATTTCTATTTTATACAATTAGGATGCAACTAAAACTATGGAAGGTAGCATATGTTGATAAGTCGGAATTTTGTAAAATACTATAGTTTTTAGGAGGAGAATTTCTATGTCGACATTTACCAAATGGGCTTTTGGTAACAAGGCCGCTGTAGCTGTATTTACCATTTTAATATTAGTGATAGGGGTTGTCAGTTATTTCAGACTACCTATGGAGTTTTTACCATCTGCCGATAATCCGCAAGTCACTATTATTTCCATGGGTCAGGGAACTGACTCCAAAACAATGGAATCCGAAGTAACCATTCCGATTGAAAGAGCAATTACAGGGTTAAATGGAAAAACATCCGTCTATTCTACAACTGGAGATGGGTTTTCAAAAGTGGATCTGTTCTTCGAGGCAGGAACTGATATGAAACAAGCCAAACAGGATGTACAAGAAGCGATAAGCAATGTAGCTTTGCCTATCTATTTATCCAAGCCAACAATCTCACAGCTAAATACTTCTATGATTCCAATTGCTAACATTGCCGTCAGCTTTAATGAAGGTTTGACTACTGAAAATATGGAATTTGCACGCGAAAAACTTACATCTCTCTATCAAGAAATCAAAGGGGTCTCCAAAGTAGATGTATATGGGATTACAGATTCCATCATTTCCGTAAAAATTGATGATGGTAAATTAGCTGAAAATCAGATTTCTCTTCAAACGATTATGAGTATTCTTAATGGTCAAAATACCGCTGTAGCTGTCGGTGAAAAGATTATTGATGGAAAAACAAGCAATATTAAAGTAATCGGCGATTTAACAAGCATTGATAAATTGAAAAATTTAACTGTAGCAACTAATTTAACACTCGGGGATATCGCCACGATTAAAGAAACTAAAGACTTGAATTTCATTAGCCGTTTTAATGGAAAGGATAGCTTAGATATTAGCATCACAAAGGATAGTCAATCCAATGCAGTGACTATTAGCAAAGAAATTGAAAAAGTGACAAAGGAAATCAATGAAAATTATAATCAGCAGGAATCAGTTATTTACATTTCCTCTGCTGATTTAGTTCAAAACTCCGTTCATACGATGATAAAAGAAGTTCTCCTTGGTGCACTATTTGCAACGATTGTTATTATGATTTTCCTACGAAATATCCGTTCTACTTTTATTACAATTGTATCAATTCCATTGTCACTTTGCTTCACCCTATTTCTACTGTCATGGTCGGGTGTAACATTGAATATATTAACGCTTGGCGGTGTAGCTGTCGCAGTTGGGCGTTTAGTAGATGACAGTATTGTCGTAATCGAAAATATTTTCCGTAAAATGCAAACAGAACAATTCTCAGTCCAATTGATTATTGATGCAACTAAGCAAGTTGGAGTCGCTATTACTGCTTCTACCTTAACAACAGTAGCCGTTTTCTTACCGATGAGCTTGTTAAATGGTGGCCTTCAAGAATTCCTTTTACCATTCGCTTTAACGGTTACCTATTCTTTGCTTGCATCTCTGCTCGTCGCTTTGACGGTTGTTCCGTTAATGAGTGCGGGATTATTGAAGAATACAAAGTTGCCTGAACCTAAACGAGCTGTTCGTTTTCCGAAGATAGTTACATGGTCCCTGAATCATAAATGGATTGTCTTCTCCATTTCCATCTTCCTTTTCATCGGATCCATTGGTACTTACTTTGCTATCCCAAAAGGTGCAGTTGATAGCTCCTCTGCAGACTATGTTTTGACCACGCTAAGTTACCCGAATGATACACCACTTGAAAAAGTTAAGGAAAAAACAATGGAACTGGAGTCATCTATTAAAAAAATGGATGAAGTAAAACATGTGTTTTCACAGGTAGGTTCTCCAGCTGAAGCGGCACAATATGGCTGGGTTGGATCACCGACTGAAGCAACCTTCAGTATTTTATTAGAAGATAAAAAAGATACAGAACACATCGTAATTGAAATGGAAAAGAAAAAAGATCAATATCCTGATGCCCTCTTAGAAGTAACTACTGCTTCCTTTATGATGGGAGGAGCAAGTACGAATATTACCATTGATGTAGTAGGCGGAAATTTAGCGGGTCTTGAAAAAGTGGCAACAACTATAAAAGAAAAAGTACAGAACCTGGAAGGCGTAGAGGAAGTTACGACCAATCAAGATGAAAAGAAAACCGTGCACTCCCTCATTGTTGATCCAACAAAAGGAAACACAGAACAAATCGCACAACAGTTAGGTGTGATGTTAAATAAGACACCAATAGGAACGATTAGTTTAGATGATAAACAAAAAGTTGTATTTCTAGAACCTCTCCTGGATACGAAAACACCTGAAGACATAGAAAATATACCAGTCATGACTGATACAGGTCTAGTACCAGTATCATCTATTGCTAAGTTACAAAGTGAAGAGCGTTCAACCAACCAGTTCCATAAAGATGGGGATGCTTACCTCCGAGTAACAGCTTCCGTTGATCCTGCAAAACTATCTGAAGTCTCGAGCGGAATAAATGCAGAAATTTTCGGTGATAAAAAAGACAAGGAAGGCATGGAGCTTCCAGAGAATGTCGAGGTTCTAGTAGGTGGATCAAGTAGCCAACAAGCAGATGATTTTACAGATTTATTTCTCATTATGCTTGTTTCCATCGGAATTGTATTTTTAATAATGGTTATCACATTTAAGTCAATCAAAGCGCCAATCGCTATTCTTTGCTCTCTACCACTGGCTGCAATAGGCGCCATTTTAGGAATTCTTATCAGTGGAATACCAGTTGATATCACGGCACTTCTAGGAGCATTAATGCTAATTGGTATCGTCGTAACAAATGCGATTGTACTTTTAGACCGAGTAAAACAAAATGAACAAAAAATGATTATTCGTGATGCGCTTGTTGAAGCAACCGCAACAAGGATGAGACCGATTTTCATGACTGCGATTGCAACTATCTGTGCGATGCTTCCACTTTTAGTGAAACAAGCAGAAACAGGAAGTTTAGTATCACAAAGTCTCGCGATTGTTGTTATCGGTGGGTTAGCCATGGCGACCCTGCTAACTCTGATTGTTATCCCTTGTATATATGAATTGCTTTATTTTAGAAAGTCTAAGAAACAGCGAATTGGTCAGGCTGCTGAACAAGATACTTCCATATAATAAAAAACAGACCTTAGCTTAAACGCTATTGATGTGCACCCCAAAAGTTAGAGTCAAAATCTAACTTCTGGGGT
>NZ_JBYHFQ010000020.1:0-75094 GCF_057669665.1 Sporosarcina sp. Y1004
TGATGTTTTGCTGTTCAGTTTTCAAGGTTCATTTGGCGAGGAACTAATTTACTTTCCTCTTTATTTGTTTGCCGCTTGTTTCAGTGGCAACTCTTATATCATACCAAGTTGCGTCGTCCGTGTCAACAACTTTCTTTAACTTTTTTTAAGTTGTTTTCAATATGTCGGATGTGCAACGTTATTAAATATAACAGCTTATCTTGTTAATTGCAATGCTAAATTTAAAATAACTACATTTTCTTTTTAAATGGTACTGCAATGCGCTATCTAAAGGGTTTTTCGAGTCTACTAATCCAAATACTTAGTACTCTCTTCTATTAGAGTACTTTTTCTATAGCTAGATGACGATTAATCGTTAAATCTAAAATAGAATTATCTTCAGTTATTTTAAGCATTGGCCGCAGTCTTGCATCTCGGTGGACAAATATAACCTCTCCTACCACGCCATTTGTCAGTTGTACTTTCGCTCCAATAGATAGATTCCCTACTATATCAAGTAATGCTTGTACGACTTTAATATCAAATTTTCCAAACTCTTCTTCTTTAATCATTTCAATTACCTTAAAAGGTGATTCCTTTGATCTGTATATCCTTTCAGATGTCATTGCGTGAAAGACGTCTGAAACAGCAAGGATTTGTGAATGCACAGAAACTTGATTCATCTTATCACCCCGCGGATAACCGCTACCATCCAGACGTTCATGATGTTGAAGAATCGCTAACTTCATTTCATGACGCAATAGTGGCGTATCTTGAAGCATTTGATAGCTGTATATTGTGTGTTTTTTCACTTCATTAAATTCATCCTTCGTAAGGAATACTGCCTTCTCAGTTATTGACACTTCAATTTTTGACATTCCACAATCGGCTAACGTACCCGCAAGGCCCAGCTGTAAAATCTCCCCTTTAGGGAATCCGACTTGGGCACCAATGGCTGAAGCTAGTAACCCTACGGCTATAGAATGATGATACATATAGTCATCGGGGTTTGAAAGTTCATTTAAAGCTGCTAATTTATTTTTCTGTTCACTCCACCTTTCCAATAAAGGAATGACTACTGAACGGACTTTTGCTACGTCAGGACGTATGCCTGCACGCCATCCAAGAAATTCTTTTTTATACTTTTGGACAGCTTCACTATACTGTGTTTGTAAATCTGTCTGCCTCAAGGATGTTATCGTAAGAATTTCATCTGGATCCACTGTACCTTCACTGTCGTGTTCAAGCATTTGTTCTTTTTTTACGATTAAGCGTTCTTGAATTTTTACTTTTTTTACGTCAAATGCATTCAAAACTTCCAAGTGCTCTAAGGAGAGTTCTGTGCCCTTCCTAACAATCGGGTATCTCGTATTTACAAATATATCTTCACTTAGGATAATACCTGGACGTAGGTCACTTGTTTTTATATACGTTTCTGTCATTGATGTTACCTGCTTTCATCAGATAGTTATTTCTATTGTACTTTAAATATTTCAAACAAACGATAAAAATAAAAAGGTTATTGAGACGGCCAACTTGGCCATTCCAATAACCTTTTACTATTTCTAGCTTTTTCACTCGTCATCCTCTATAGGCGACGATATATCATCTTCTGGTATTTCAGAAGGAGCTGTGTCTTCTTCCATACTACTGTTGTCGTTCTCTAGTTCTTCTAGTTCTTCTTCTTCTTTTACAACTTTGGCAACAGTCGCAACAAGTTCATCTTCCCCTAAACGGATTAAACGGACTCCTTGTGTACTACGCCCAATAACAGAAATGTCTTCAATATCCATACGAATCAGAATGCCGTGAATTGTGATTAGCATGAGATCTTCAGTTCCATCTACTGTCTTCATCGAAACAAGTGTCCCATTTCGCTCTGTTACATTTAATGTTTTCAATCCGTAACCACCACGTGACTGGATACGATATTCATCTTCAGGTGTCCGTTTTCCGAACCCTTTTTCTGTTACGACTAAGATTTCATCGCCTTCATCTACTGTATCCATACCGACTACGATATCACCTGTTCTTAAACGGATACCGCGGACTCCGCCTGCTATACGACCCATTGAACGAATATCAGTCTCATTGAATTTAATTAACATTCCATCTTTCGTTCCGATAGCAATGTTTTCCTTACCGCTTGTCATTTTGACTTCAATAAGTTCATCATCACCACGAAGCGTGAGTGCAATTAATCCATTTGAACGGATATTGGCAAATTCAATTACAGGCGTACGTTTAACGACTCCATTACGAGTGGCAAAGAATAAGTAATCATCTTTCTCGAATACATCTACAGGAATCATTGCTGTTACTTTCTCATCTTTGTCGACGCCTAATAGGTTAATGATTGGCAACCCTTTAGCGGTCCGGCTGAATTCAGGTACTTGATAGCCTTTCGTACGGAATACCCGTCCTCTGCTCGTGAAGAACAAAATGGTATCGTGCGTGGACGTGTTCAACAGGTGTTCTACGAAGTCGTCATCATTGGTACCCATACCTTGTATTCCACGACCCCCGCGTCGTTGGCTTCGATAAGTATTAGCAGGTAAACGTTTAATATAACCATTATGAGTAAGTGTCAATACAGAGTTTTCAACCGGGATCAGATCTTCATCCTCAATCATTTCAGCGCCGCCCAGTGTAATTTCCGTTCTGCGTTTGTCCTCAAAACGGGTTTTCACTTCCAGTAATTCCTCACGAATAATCTCAAGCAGTTTTGATTCATCTGCAAGAATGGCGCGCATTTCAGCCATAAAGACTAGGAGAGCTTCATATTCACTTTCAATTTTATCCCGTTCAAGTCCCGTTAATCGTTGAAGACGCATATCAAGAATGGCTTGGGCTTGACGATCAGATAAATTGAATTGATCCATCAATCCTGTTTTTGCCTCATCTGTTGTTTTCGATGAACGGATAAGCGTAATGATTCGGTCGATATTGTCTAGTGCAATACGGAGACCTTCTAGTATATGTGCGCGATCTTCTGCTTTTTTCAAGTCGTACATAGTACGTCTGCGGATAACAACTTTTTGGTGTTCAAGATAATGGTATAGAATTTCCTTTAGTGCAAGTACTTTTGGTTGACCATCGACCAGTGCAAGCATATTGACACCAAAGCTTGACTGAAGTGCTGTCTGTTTGTACAAGTTATTCAATAGCACATTGGCATTTGCATCACGTCTGACTTCCATAACAATGCGCATTCCTGTTCGATCTGATTCATCCCGTAAATCAGTAATACCATCTATTTTCTTATCTCGTACTAGTTCAGCAATCTTTTCAATAAGACGTGCCTTATTCACTTGGAATGGCAATTCATGTACAAGGATTGTTTCCTTGCCGTTGGACTGCTGTTCAATTTCAACTCTTCCGCGAATAATGACTGAACCCCGTCCCGTTTCGTAAGCTTTTCGGATTCCACTACGCCCAAGAATGATCCCGCCTGTCGGAAAATCCGGACCAGGTATTATTTCCATCAATTCTTCAGTCGTAATAGCTGGGTTGTCAGCCAGTGCCAGGACAGCATCAATCGTTTCTCCAAGATGATGTGGTGGAATGTTTGTTGCCATACCAACGGCAATACCGGTTGTTCCGTTGACAAGCAGATTTGGATAACGGCTTGGGAGAACTATCGGTTCTCTTTCCTGCCCATCGTAGTTATCTTGGTAATCCACTGTATCTTTATTGATATCGCGAAGAAGTTCCATAGCAATACGTGACATTCGTGATTCTGTGTAACGCATCGCAGCTGCACCGTCACCATCTACTGAACCAAAATTCCCGTGACCGTCGACGAGCATATAACGGTAGTTGAAATCCTGGGCCATCCGAACCATCGTGTCGTACACAGCACTATCACCATGGGGGTGATACTTACCGATAACGTCTCCGACGATACGTGCAGATTTCTTATGCGGTTTATCTGCGGTATTTCCAAGATCCTGCATTGCATACAGAATACGACGATGGACCGGCTTTAAACCATCCCTCACATCGGGGAGCGCACGTGAAACAATGACACTCATTGCATAATCGAGAAATGAGGTCTTCATTTCTGTACTAATGTTAATCCCCTTTACACCACGTTGAGGCATATCTGCCATGTTATTAGACTCCTTTCAACTCATAAATCCGTAACGATAAAATTAAATTACCTAATGAATCCACTGCGGCGCAAGGGGATGCCTCCCGCTGTAAGCCAAGCAGTTTTAGCTAACCCTTGTTAGGCGCTTACGCTATATTTATACAAAACGAGTTCCATTTGACTTTTGGTTTAGCTAACTTATCAGGTATCTATATTTTTCACATACATTGCATTTTCTTCAATGAATTTACGTCGCGGTTCGACTTCATCTCCCATAAGCTGCTGGAATGTCGAATCCGCGTCGAATGCGTCTTCAAGATGAACTTGAAGTAATGTACGTTGATCAGGATCCATTGTTGTATCCCACAATTGTGTTGCATCCATTTCTCCTAGACCCTTATACCGTGTAATGACAGGTTTAGGCATAGCCGGGAGCCGTCCAATAATTTCTTGGAGTTCTTCCTCAGTGTAGCAATACTCCTGAGTTTTCCCTTGTTTCACACGATAAAGAGGTGGCTGGGCAATATACACATACCCCGCCTCAATAAGCGGTCGCATAAAGCGGAAGAAAAAGGTTAAAAGAAGAGTACGAATGTGAGCACCATCGACGTCTGCATCAGTCATAATAACAAGTTTATGATAACGTGCCTTAGCAAGATCAAATTCTTCTCCGATGCCAGTGCCTAGAGCTGTAATCATTGCACGAATTTCCAAGTTACCTAAAATCCGATCAAGACGTGCCTTTTCAACATTCAAGATTTTGCCTCGAAGTGGAAGAATTGCTTGGAAGTGTCGGTCGCGTCCCATTTTAGCTGAACCACCGGCCGAGTCACCTTCAACGATATACAGTTCACTTATAGCTGGATCACGTGAAGAGCAGTCCGCCAATTTCCCTGGAAGGCTTGATACTTCAAGTGCAGACTTTCTGCGTGTAAATTCACGCGCATTTTTCGCTGCAAGACGGGCACGTGCTGCCATGAGACTTTTATCGATAATTTGACGCGATGTTGTTGGATTTTCAAGCAGGAACCTTTGGAATCCTTCAGAAAATAGTGAGTTGGTAATTGTACTCACTTCAGAGTTACCGAGTTTCGTTTTAGTCTGTCCTTCAAATTGCGGGTCAGGGTGTTTAATCGAAATAATAGCAGTTAATCCTTCACGTACATCGTCGCCTGATAAGTTTGGATCGGCATCTTTTAATACACCATTCTTCCGTGCATAATCATTGATGACACGTGTCAAGGCTGTCTTAAAACCTGATTCATGCGTACCGCCCTCGTACGTGTTGATGTTATTGGCGAATGAAAACAGACTCTCCGCGTAGCCGCTATTGTATTGCATTGCAATTTCAATTGAAATACCATCTTTTTCACCTTCAATGAAAATTGGTTCATCATGAATAGGCTCTTTGTTTTTGTTCAAATGTTCTACGTATGACTTGATGCCGCCTTCGTAGTAATAAACGTCGCTTCGCTCTTCTTCGCTGCGCTTGTCTGTAATTGTGATCCGAAGACTGCGGTTGAGATACGCAAGTTCGCGAAGGCGATGCGCTAAAATTTCATACTCATAAGTTGTTGTTTCCGTAAAGATTTCAGGGTCTGCTTTAAAGCGGATTCTTGATCCAGTTTCATCAGTTTTACCGATTACACTTAGTTCTTTGGTTACTGCACCACGTTGAAACTCGATGAAATGAACTTCACCATCACGTCTAACGAATACCTCTGTTGTCTCGGACAATGCATTTACAACAGACGCGCCAACGCCGTGCAAACCGCCCGAAACTTTATAGCCTCCGCCACCAAATTTACCGCCTGCATGAAGTACCGTCATAATAACTTCAACTGCTGGTCTGCCTGTTGACTCCTGAGTACCTACCGGAATTCCCCGACCATTATCGTCGACACAAATCCAATCATCTTTTTCTATCGTTACTTCGATATGGTCACAGTAACCCGCAAGAGCTTCATCAATACTATTGTCAACAATTTCCCATACTAAGTGGTGAAGTCCTCTAGAACTCGTTGTCCCGATATACATACCTGGACGTTTGCGGACAGCTTCCAATCCTTCTAAGACTTGGATTTGATTTTCATCATAGGCCATCTGCATATCTTTCTCTTCCATTGCCAAACTGTTCACCTTTCCTTTCAGAACGTCTAACACTTTTATAACCTGAATTTATAAAACAGGATTACTGCAATTGTCAATCATCTTTTCTGGCCACTTCACCCGCTGTTACTTCAAATATATCTGCTTGGCGAATTGTGTCATGGTCGATTCCCGCTACGTTCGTCGTAGTAACAATTGTCTGCACTTCTCCTTGAATTGTGTTTAGAAGATGAGATTGTCGGTAATCGTCAAGTTCGGATAAGACATCATCCAGAAGAAGGATGGGTGTTTCTCCGACTTCTTGCTTGACGAGTTCGATTTCCGCAAGTTTAAGGGACAGTGCTGTTGTCCGCTGCTGTCCCTGCGATCCATACGTTTGAATGTCATAACCGTTGACAATAAAGTGGAGATCATCTCTGTGCGGTCCAATTAATGTCATACCTCTATCCAGCTCGCGTTGTCTCACTTCAAGCAAGCGCTGGCCTACTATTGACTGCATCTGTTCCACAGTCTGTCCGGAATCGAGTTCTTTTAGCGTTCCATATGAAACTTTAAGAAATTCGATACCACGGGAAATGCCTTGGTGGATCGGTTCAGCCCATTTCTGTAAAAGTTCCATAAAATAAAACCGTTTGCGAATAATTTGAACGGCCAATTGAATATACTGTTCTGTATAAATATCAAACATGACATCGTTGAGTATCGATTTACCCCGATTGTCTTTTAAAATGGCATTACGTTGTTTCAATATCTTTTGAAATGTTAAGAGATCGTGTAAATAAGTTGGCGAAATTTGTCCGATTTCCATGTCTAGAAACCGTCTTCTCACCTGGGGACTGCCCTTTACAAGATTCAAATCTTCCGGAGCGAACATGACGACATTTAATTGACCGATGTACAAGCTAAGGCGTTTCTGTTCAAGATGATTAACTCGCGCTTTCTTGCCCTTTTTAGAAATAACTAATTCCAACGGTAGTCGTCCGTACTTACGCTGTATGTCCCCTTCTAGTTTACCATATTCTTGTTCCCAACGTATCAATTCACGATCATTGGATGTTCTATGCGATTTTGCCATGGAGAGGACATAGATCGCTTCCATGATGTTTGTTTTACCTTGGGCATTTTCGCCGATTAATACATTAATTTGCGGTGAAAATGAAAGTTCGAGTGATTCATAATTCCGGTAATCAGTTAGTGCCAGACGTTCAATATGCATCCGTTTGACCGTCTAATTGTCCAATTACTTTATATGTGCCTACATCAGGGATTTTGATAATATCTCCGTCACGGAGTTTCTTTCCTCGGCGCTGTTCCTCCTCACCGTTGACATAAACAATGTTTTCTTCTAGGAACCATTTGGACATGCCGCCGGAACTGATTAAGTCAGTCATCTTTAATAATTGTCCAAGTGTTATATATTCTGTATCGATCGTTACATTTTCCAATGCTTCTCAACCCTTCGTCAGTTAGTTTATCCTTCTATTTTAGCTGATTTTCGACCGTAAGTAAAAAGGATAGTCAAATTAGTGACTATCCTTCAAAAATCAGTATGTCCTTACAGGGAGTATTAATTGCAGAATCGAGTCGTCGTCAACCGATTTCAAGATGAATGGGCGCATCGCCCCTGTAAATTGAATGGTTACATCCTGCCCATCGATTGCTTTCAATGCATCCATCATATATTTGGCACTAAATGAGATATTCAGTCCTTCGCCTATTACTCCGATTGCTTCTACCAATTCTTCAACTTTCCCCACTTCAGGAGAATTCGAAGAGATTTCGATGACTTTCCCTTCATCTGCTGAGAAGCGGACAATGTTATTCCTTTCTTCTCGTGCGAGCAGTGATGCCCGATCAATCGCTTGTAGAAGAAGTTTCCCATTCACCGTCACCGATGTTTTGTATTCCAAAGGGATGAGTCGTGAAGTATCTGGGTAATTGCCTTCAAGTAAACGTGAATAAAATAATACACCACGTGTTTTGAATAAAACTTGTTGATCGGCAATAACGATTTCCACTAGTTCAGCATTGTCAGGAAGAATTTTATTTAATTCTTGTAGACTTTTACCTGGGATAACTACACTGAATGGAACTTCCGGCATTTCTTCGGGAATTGTCAATCTTCTTGCCAATCGGTGGCTATCCGTAGCGACACAAGCAAGTCCTCCATCTTTCGCTTCCCAGTGAACCCCTGTCAAAATTGGTCTTGTTTCTTGTTGAGATACCGCGAAAACCGTTTCACGAATGATGGATTTCATTAAATCTGCAGGCAATGAAAACATATACTCATCTTTTACATTCGGTAGTATCGGATAGTCTTCCGGATCTAATCCAATTAGATGGAATTCCGACTTCCCTGATTGAATATGTGTTTGAAGTCCATTAGTAACTTGGATGGTTACGTCGTTCGTCGGGAGTTTTCGTACAATTTCGCTAAAAACTTTAGCTTGCAGCACAATACTGCCTTTCTCCATGACTTGAATAATTTGTTCTCCGTTATCTTCAACAGGTATGAATGTACAAATCGTTATATCAGAATCGCTACCTGTTAAAGTCATTCCTTTTTCGTCCACTTCAATTTTGATACCCGTCAAAATCGGGATCGCTACTTTATGACTTATGGCTTTCATTACATCGCTTAATCCGTCAAGCAGCTTGTCTCTCATAATCTCAAATTTCATTCTGTAACCTCGCTTAGTATATATATTATTAGTTATTAATAGATAGTAGTAATAGTAGTAGGGCCTGTGGATATGTTTATAAGTCTCTTTTCCTTAGTTGCTTGAACGTTTTGCACATGTGTATAACATGTGCAAGTTTTGTATTCTCTATTCTACGTTGTCCACAACTCATCCTCTGCCAAGCACATTACGAATATCTTGAACATCCTGTTGAAGCGCTTGTTCTTCTTTCAACATTTTCCTGATTTTCTCATGTGCATGAATAACAGTTGAATGATCACGACCTCCGAATTCAGATCCGATTTTAGGCAAGGAAAAGTCCGTAAGTTCTCTGGATAGGAACATGGCAACTTGTCTTGGAAATGCAATTGCCCGTGTTCTTTTCTTGGCTGTGAAGTCCTCTAATCGAATATTGAAATGCTCTCCAACAGCTTTTTGAATATCGAGAATCGTTACTACACGCGGTCGGGAATTGGGAATGATATCTTTTAATGCCTCAGCAGCAAGATCCGTATTAATATCCGAATTAACCAAAGATGAATAGGCAACAACACGTATAAGTGCGCCTTCAAGTTCACGTATGTTTGAATCTATCTGGTTTGCAATGTATAGCATAACCTCATTCGGGATATCAATAAGCCCATCAGCTTTCGCTTTTTTGCGCAAAATTGCAATCCGTGTTTCCAAATCCGGAGGAGCTATATCTGTAATAAGACCCCATTCAAAGCGGGATCTGAGCCTGTCTTCAAGGGTTGGTATCTCTTTTGGAGGACGGTCACTTGAAATGACAATCTGTTTTGACTCTTCGTGGAGAGTATTGAACGTATGGAAGAATTCTTCTTGTGTTTGTTCTTTTCCGGCTAGGAATTGAATATCATCAATTAAGAGCACGTCCACACTCCGGTATCGATCTCGGAATTCAACGGCCTTGTTATCGCGAATCGAGTTGATGAATTCATTCGTGAATTTTTCAGACGATAAATACATAACTTTTGCAGATGGATTTTGTTCAAGCACATAATGACCGATTGCATGCATTAAGTGAGTTTTTCCAAGCCCGACACCACCATAGATAAACAGTGGATTATAAGCTTTTGCAGGGGCTTCAGCCACAGCGAGCGATGCTGCGTGGGCAAAACGGTTACCTGAACCGATGACGAAAGTATCGAATGTATACTTTAGATTAAGCATACCTGGAGCTGAGGTTAGTGGAACCTTTTCTATTGGTTTAACAGTAGGTTTGGGAAGCATAAAATCATTTTCTTCCATATTTTTAGGGACGACAAACTGAATGATCCGGTCTTCTCCGGTCAGTTCCGATAGAATTCCAGTAATTAGATGTACGTAGTGGTTTTCCAGCCAATCTTTAGCGAATGAATTGGGTGCTGCGATGGTGACATTCTCTTCGCCGTAGGACATTAGCTTCGTGGACTTCAACCAAGTTTCGAAACTGGGCCTTGAAATTTTCTGTTCCACTTTTGATAATACTTCAATCCATAGTTCTTCCAAATGTTCCAAACGTGTGCCTCCTTTGCAGTGTAAATAAAAAGCCTGAAGATATGTATTATACACAGTTTCCACTTACGTGGATAACTTTCATACAAAAGTGTTGAAAAAAGTATCCACAATGTATTAACAACTGTGGATAACAAAATCGTTATAAAAATATGTGCACAACAAATACAATTCATTGTAACAGGAAAAACGATGGATTACAAGGAATCTTAAACCTTATCCACAGCATGTACAGATGTGGATGAAACCTTTATCCACAGGCATTGATATGTGAAAAAGCTGTCGATAAGAAGTGTGCATAAAAATATGTCCTGAAAAACTATCAACACTCAACTTCTCTATGGCCTAGAGAAACCGTGGATAACTTCCGGGACAAAAATCAATAGATATAATTAGGCAGAATCTCTGTTGAATAAAAAAAGGTTGACTTTTGTGATGGAAAACCGATATACTATTCAAGACTGTCACAGCAATTAAAGGACAATCAATGCAGGAGGTGTCTTAAAAGATGAAACGTACTTACCAACCAAATAAACGTAAGCGTAGTAAAGTTCACGGTTTCCGTGAGAGAATGAGCACGAAAAGCGGACGCAGAATTCTTGCAGCTCGTCGTCGTAAAGGAAGAAAAGTGCTATCAGCATAAGGCCACTGACATTCAGTGGTCTTTTTTCTTGTTTATAATGAAGAACTATAATCATAGATGACGGAGCAGGTGGAATAGATGAACAAACGTCAACGGATAAAGAAAAATGAGGAATTTCAAGAAGTATTTAAAAAAGGGAAGTCGTTTGCCAATCGGCAATTCGTTGTGTACTCCTATAGGAAGGAAGACCAGTCCGAATTTAGGATTGGCTTGTCAGTCAGTAAAAAGGTAGGCAATGCAGTGGCCCGAAATAGGATTAAGCGGTATTTAAGACAATCCTTCTTGGAAATGAAAGATGAACTGCGAAATGACATGGATTATGTCATCATCGCCAGACATCAGGCTGCCACATTGGATTTTCATGAAACGAAGAAAAGTTTACAGCATGTCTTACGTATTTCAAAAGTGTTAAAGAAGAAGTAGAAGGAAACCTATGGACATGATAAACTGAAATTATTGGCCAATGGGCTATCTAATTGAATAAGATAAGATTTGGGGGAACTGATTTGAAAAAGAAATTAGCGTTAATCCTCATACTGACAGCATTGTCGGTATTTCTTGCGGGATGTTCGGAGTTCCAACAACCTATTTACGAGGACAGTGAAGGGTTCTGGAATAAATTTGTCGTTTGGCCGTTAGTTTCTTTAATAACGACATTCAAAGAGTTACTCGGAACATACGGTTACGGAATTGTTGCGGTTACGATCATCATCCGACTTGTCTTGCTTCCATTAATGATCAAACAGACACAGAGTTCAAAACGGATGCAGGAAATACAACCCGAACTGAAAGCTCTAAAAGAGAAATTCAAATCCAAAGATGCGGTCACTCAACAAAAGTACCGTGAAGAAACGCAAAAACTCATGTCAGAACGAAAAATCAATCCTGTTGCAGGCTGTTTGCCAGTTCTCATTCAAATGCCAATTCTTTTCGGCTTCTATCACGCTATCAGCCGAATGAATGTAACCTATGATATTGGGAACTTTATGTGGTTTGAACTTGCAGCGCCAAGTATTACACTTTCAATTTTAGCTGGAGCCATGCAGTTCATCGTTCTGCGTACTGGTCCTGCAATGGACAACCCCCAGATGAAAGTAATGATGTACATTATGCCGTTCATGATTATGATCTTTGGTGCATTCTTGCCGGCAGCACTTTCACTTTACTGGGTAATCGGTAATATCATTTCAATCATCCAAAATATCTTCATTTACAAACCATTTAAGAAAAAAGAAGTGGAACCTGTAAAAGTGGGAGGGAAACGGAAATGACAAGGATGACGCGAAGGGGAGCCACTGTTGAAATAGCGATTTCATCGGCATTAACAGCACTTGGAGTTACGCGGGATGAAGTAGAAGTCGAAGTGATCAATCAGGGAAAAAAAGGTTTTCTTGGTTTCGGTGCAAAAGAGGCTGAAGTGGCTGTAACCATTATAAATGTTGAAGAACCTTCCGTCTCTGAAAAAGTGACATTGTTCGAGGAAGCAAACCCTGTAAAGGATGTTCTGCTGACCGATATGGAACTTACTACCGATGAATCCATTGGTAAATCTGCTATTGAAATAGAAAAAGTACAAGTTGAAGGACTTCCTGATGAAATAGCCGTCGATGAGACGAAGCACTATTTAACAAAGGTTGCGACTGCAATGGGTATAGATGATATTCAAGTAAATCATGTAATTGAAGGCAAATATGTCACTTTCCATATGGAAAGTGCAAAAGCTGCGCTACTTATAGGTAAGCGCGGGCAAACTTTAAACGCAATTCAACAATTAGCGCAATTAGTCACGAATAAGTCATCGAGTCAATTCAAAGTTGTCCGGGTGGATGTAGGGGATTACCGGGAGCGGCGCGAACAATCACTTGAACAATTGGCAGATCGCATGGCTGACAAAGCAGTCCGAACAGGTCGAAAAGTACAGCTCGAGCCAATGGCTTCCTATGAGAGAAAAGTAATTCATAATGCTTTATCAAGACGATTGGATATTGAAACATATTCAGAAGGTGTTGATCCTTACAGGTATCTTGTCATTGAATCAGTTAGATAATAAAATAAAGTCCCGCAAAAGACGGATCCTGTCTCTGCGGGACTTTTTCATGGATTCGTTTTAATTTCGAAAACACTTATCCACAAAAAAACACTTACAGCGCTATGAGAATGAGCGGATTTGTGATAATATATTATGTTAGATAGTCGTGTCCGAAATAGGTTATCCACATGTGCGTAACCAAGCCAGGAAGGTGAATTTCATGCATTTTGATACAATAGCCGCCATTTCCACTCCAATGGGGGAAGGCGCAATTGCCATCGTCAGGTTAAGTGGGGATGAAGCTGTCCAAATTGCGGATCAAATATTTCGTTCGCCGTCCGCCAAGAGGCTGAAAGAAGAATCATCACATACAATTCATTACGGACATTTAATTGATCCGGGAACAAATGAAACGATTGAAGAAGTAATGGTTTCTCTTATGAAAGCGCCAAAAACATTTACCCGTGAAGATGTAATTGAAATAAATTGCCACGGCGGAATCGTCGCGGTTACTCGTGTTCTAAGACTTGTTCTAAAAGAAGGCGCTCGTCTTGCTGAACCGGGAGAATTTACAAAACGGGCATTTCTTAATGGTCGTGTCGACCTATCACAAGCGGAAGCGGTCATGGACTTAATCCGTTCGAAGACAGATCGGGCAATGGATGTTGCGCTCAATCAGATGGAAGGAAAGCTTTCACGATTGATCGGGGAATTAAGACAAGCGCTTATTGAAACGTTAGCGCAAGTTGAAGTAAATATTGATTACCCTGAATACGATGATGTCGAAGAAATGACAATTCCGCTTATGATTGAAAAAAGTACATGGGTGAGAAATGAAATTGATAAGTTGTTACTTACTTCATCCCAAGGGAAAATTCTTCGAGAAGGCCTGTCTACAGTTATCATTGGAAGGCCAAACGTAGGGAAGTCCTCCTTGCTAAATAGCATCATTCAAGAAAATAAAGCGATTGTAACTGACATAGCAGGGACAACGCGTGATATTATTGAAGAGTACGTTAATGTACGGGGTGTTCCACTTCGTCTTGTTGATACAGCCGGAATCAGAGAAACGGAAGACATCGTGGAACGAATCGGCGTCGAAAGATCCAGGAAAGTGTTGAAAGAAGCAGATTTAATTCTGCTTGTACTAAACAGTTCTGAAGAGCTTTCTATAGAAGATGAACGCCTTTTTGAAACGGTAAAAGGAATGGATACGATTTTTGTTATTAACAAAACCGATCTTCCGCAAAGAATTGATATGCAAAAAGTGATGGAACATGCCGGTACAGGCAAAGTCGTCACAACCTCCCTTTTGAAAGACGAAGGGGTGGATGAATTGGAAGAAGCAATTGCTGGACTCTTTTTCGAAGGAAATCTTGAGTCAGGCGATTTCACATACGTTTCAAACGCAAGACATATCGCACTGTTGCACAACGCACGTGCCACAATTGAAGACGCACTCGCGGCTGCAGAAGCAGGCGTTCCAGTCGATATGATTCAAATTGATGTCACTAGAACTTGGGAGATTCTCGGAGAAATTATCGGGGATACGGTCCAAGACGGTTTAATCAATGAACTTTTCTCTCAGTTTTGCCTCGGAAAATAAAAAATAGAAGGAAGGAATAGAACATGCCCAAATTTGAAGCTGGCACGTTCGATGTCATTGTTATAGGAGCCGGTCATGCCGGAGTAGAGGCGGCATTATCCGCTGCTAAAATGGGTGCAACGACGCTTGTACTTACAATGAATCTAGATATGATTGCCTTTATGCCATGTAACCCATCACTCGGTGGTCCTGCTAAAGGGATTGTCGTACGTGAAATTGATGCACTTGGTGGCGCAATGGGGAAAGTAATCGACAAAACACATATCCAAATGCGGATGTTGAATACAGGAAAAGGACCAGCAGTACGTGCACTTCGTGCGCAAGCCGATAAAGTCCTTTACCAATCAGAAATGAAACGTCTTCTGGAAGAACAGGAAAATCTGACACTTCATCAAGGTGTTGTGGAAGAATTGATTGTGGAAGATGAAGAAATTAAAGGAGTAATTACACAAGTTGGTGCCGTCTACCGTGCGAAGACAGTTATTATTACAACTGGAACATTCCTGCGTGGTGAAGTTATTATTGGCGACTTGAAATACTCCAGTGGACCGAATAACCAAATGCCTTCAATCAAACTTGCAGATAATATTCGTGAACTTGGTTTTGACATGGTGAGATTTAAAACAGGTACGCCACCGCGTGTCAACAGCAGAACGATTGATTATAGTAAAACTGAAATCCAGCCTGGGGATGATACAGCATGGGCATTCAGTTATGAAACAACTGAATTCATCACGGACCAATTGCCATGCTGGCTAACATATACGTCACCGAGAACACATGAACTAATTAATGAAAACCTCCACTTGTCCCCAATGTATTCAGGGATGATCAAAGGGAAAGGGCCACGTTATTGCCCGTCCATTGAAGATAAAATCGTTCGTTTTGCAGATAAGTCACGTCACCAAATCTTCCTTGAACCGGAAGGCCGTAATACCAAAGAAGTGTATGTCCAAGGGTTATCAACGAGCTTGCCGGAACACGTTCAGAAGCAATTGATCGCAAGCGTACCGGGACTTGAAAACGCGGAGATGATGCGTGCGGGTTATGCGATTGAGTATGATGCAATCGTTCCTACGCAACTTTGGCCAACACTTGAAACAAAAAGAATTCGAAATTTATATACTGCTGGTCAGCTTAACGGCACATCCGGCTACGAAGAAGCTGCAGGGCAAGGGATTATGGCTGGTATCAATGCGGCTTCCCGTGCTTTAGGAAAAGAAGAACGTGTCCTGGGACGTGCTGATGCATATATAGGTGTCCTCATTGATGACCTTGTTACAAAAGGGACAAGTGAGCCATATCGACTTCTTACATCACGTGCGGAGTATCGACTTTTGTTGCGTCATGACAACGCCGATATGCGTTTGACCGAAATTGGCTATCAAATTGGGCTGATTACTGAAGAACGACATGATGCACACGTTTTAAAGAAGCAACAAATTGAAGATGAAATAAAAAGACTTCGGAAAATATCGATAAAACCTGACAGTCATGCACAAGAGATTATACGTGAAACGGGTGGTTCTGAACTAAGAGAACCAATGAAGGCAGCTGATCTTCTGAAACGCCCTGAAATAAAGTATAGCCAAGTGGAAAGAATCGTCCCTCCTACGGAAACGGTTTCCGAAGAAGTGAAAGAACAAGTAGAAATTTTCATTAAATATGAAGGTTATATTGAAAAGTCATTGCAACAAGTAGAGAAAATGAAAAAACTGGAGAACAAAAGAATACCTGACAACATTGATTATGATGCAATATCTGGTATCGCAACAGAAGCTAAAAGCGTACTGAATGAAGTTAGACCTTTATCCATAGCGCAAGCGTCTCGTATATCCGGAGTTAATCCAGCCGATATTTCAATTCTTCTCGTCTATATTGAACAAGGAAGAATTGCTAAAATATCAGTTTAAGCTATTTAACTGGTGCGGAATTCAAGTTCCCACCAGTTTTCCTACTTTTGCGCCTTTTAACAGGCGCATACGCTTTTCTTATTGGGGGGAATATTGATGGATGTTGAACAATTTATTCAAGCTTTGAAAGACAAAGGTATTGAGTTGACTGAAATGCAAATAATGCAGTTTAGCCAGTATTTCAAACTTCTGGTAGAATGGAATGAAAAGATGAACTTGACGGCAATTACTGATGCGCCATCGGTTTATCTGAAACACTTTTATGATTCCATTTCTGCGGCATTTTATATTGATTTAAATGATAGAAAAACAATTTGTGATGTCGGGGCAGGGGCTGGATTTCCAAGTATTCCTTTGAAAATTTGCTTCCCAAACCTTGAAGTAACAATTGTTGATTCGTTAAATAAGAGAATTGGTTTCCTCAAGGCTTTGGCCGAGGAACTTCAACTTGAAAATGTAAACTTTGTCCATGCACGAGCAGAAGATTTTGGACAGGATCAACAATATCGCGAACAATTTGATATTGTTACTGCTCGAGCGGTTGCACGTCTTTCTGTTTTAGCAGAATTATGTGTTCCACTTGTTAAAAAGGGTGGCGTATTTATAGCGATGAAAGGTGCAGCTGCAGATGATGAATTAGCAGATGCGAAAAAAGCACTTTCCGTTCTCGGTGCTTCCATTAAAGAAGAGCATTCTTTCACATTGCCATTTGAAAATAGTGAACGGAATATCTTTGTTTTCGATAAAGATAAAATTACTCCTAAAAAATACCCTCGTAAACCAGGTGTTCCGAATAAAGCACCAATTCAGTAAATTGTTTCACGTGGAACAGCGAGAAAAGGTATACTATCACTATGCATAAATAGTAGAAGTAGGGAGCAGTATTGAAAAGGTGGTGCCGGGAATGAAAAGTCCGTTTTCACGATTTTTTGGAAGTGGGGAGAAAGAATTAGAACCACTCGTTAGCGAAGAAATTCAGCATGAAGTAATAGAGCAAGTGAAAATAGATTCTATTAAACCCAACAAATATCAACCGCGTACAGTTTTTTCTGAAGAGAAGATTGAAGAACTTGCTAGGACAATCCACACGCATGGTGTCATCCAACCAATTGTCATAAGAAAAATTGACGAAGAGCAATATGAAATTATTGCGGGGGAACGTAGATATCGAGCCATGCAAAAGTTGGGATGGTCGGAAGTTCCGGCAATTATTCGAAACCTTGATGATAAAGAAACTGCATCTATTGCTTTGATTGAAAACTTGCAGCGTGAGGAATTGACTGCAATTGAAGAAGCGTATGCGTATGAGAAACTTCTGGAACTTCATTCACTAACACAAGAAGCATTGGCACAAAGACTAGGAAAAGGCCAATCCACTGTTGCAAATAAATTGCGGTTATTGAAGCTGCCGGATGAAATAAAGAATGGCTTACTTGCAAAAGAAATATCCGAGCGACATGCAAGAGCTCTAATTCCTGTCAAAGATAGTGAATTGCAATCAAAGCTGTACAATGAAGTGATAGAACTGCAGTTGAATGTGAAGCAACTTGAAAATAGAATCTTACAAGTCCTGCATCCAAAAGAAAGTACCAAAGAGAAAAAAGCAGGACCTAAAAGAAAATCTGTCAGTAAAGATGTACGAATTGCTCTAAATACAATTAGGCAATCGCTTGTTATGGTAACAAAAAGTGGAATTGATGTGAAAACCGAAGAAGAAGACTCGGAGGACTTTTACACAATTACTGTCAAAATTCCGAAAAAGAAATAAAGGAAGACTCTTGCTTGACTCATGCAAGAGTCTTTTTACTACATAATTCTCTACAAAAAATGCTTTTGTTGATAGACTAGAAGAAGTAGATAAATTGATATTAAAAGTGCAGGAAGCAGGTGCAGATTTGGGCAGAATTATAGCGATTGCAAATCAAAAAGGGGGCGTCGGAAAAACGACAACATCCGTGAATCTAAGTGCTTGCCTTGCTCATATAGGCAAAAAAGTTCTTTTGATTGATACTGATCCGCAAGGAAATGCAACCAGCGGAGTAGGTGTCAATAAAGGGGAAGTCCAGCAATGTATTTATGATATTTTAATAGATGATGTTAATATAAAAGATGTAATTCGCTCTACTAAAGTGGAAAACCTTGATATCGTTCCTGCAACAATCTCTTTGGCGGGGGCAGAAATTGAGCTAGTTTCAACGATTTCAAGAGAAGTTAGGATGAAGCATGCCATCCAAGAAGCGAAAGATATATACGATTACATTATCATTGATTGCCCGCCTTCCCTTGGATTACTCACTATAAATGCCTTAACTGCATCAGATTCAATTATCATACCTGTTCAATGCGAGTATTATGCACTGGAAGGGTTAAGCCAACTGCTAAGTACGATTCGACTTGTACAGAAGCATTTAAATGAAAATCTAATGATTGATGGCGTTTTACTGACAATGTTCGATGCAAGGACAAATCTAGGGATTCAAGTGATTGAAGAAGTGAAAAAGTACTTTCAAGATAAAGTATATAAAACCATCATCCCAAGAAATGTTAGGTTAAGTGAAGCACCGAGTCATGGTGAACCGATTATTGTCTATGACTCCCGATCACGAGGTGCTGAGGTGTATTTAGAGCTGGCAAAGGAAGTGGTACTCAATGGCTAAGGGTCTTGGAAAAGGGTTAAATGCTTTGTTCCCTGGAGAGTCACTGACAAAGGCAGAGTCGGTCGAACATATTCATGTAAAAAGTATAAAAGCGAATCCATACCAACCTAGGAAAATATTCGATGAAAGCGCTATTCAAGAACTAAGTGCATCAATTAAAGAACACGGAATCCTTCAACCAATCATTCTAAGAAAAGTCGGTACTACATACGAAATCGTAGTGGGGGAAAGACGATTTCGTGCAGCACAAATGGCGGGTCTGTCAGAAATCCCTGCAGTTGTCCGTACTTTAACTGACGTAGAAACAATGGAGTTTGCCATTCTTGAAAACTTACAAAGAGAAGACCTAACACCAATTGAAGAGGCTGAAGCTTATCATAATCTAATGGAGAATCTGGGCCTAACACAGGAGCAGCTCGCATTTAGACTTGGGAAAAGTAGACCTCATATCGCAAATCATGTACGATTGCTATCACTTCCAAAAAAAGTACGAAACTATATTACTGAAGGGAAACTTTCAATGGGCCACGGACGGACATTACTTGGTCTACGTAAAAAAGAGCAAATTGCAATTGTGGCAGAACGGGTATTAAAAGAAGGTCATAATGTTCGACAACTTGAAAAACTTGTCCAAAGAATGAATGAAGAAGTTCCACGTGAAACAAAACCGGAAAAAAACAAAGATTTGTTCCTAGCTGAAAGTGAATCTAATCTTAGGGATTATTTCGGTACAAATGTATCAATCAAGAAAACAAAGAACAAAGGGAAAATTGAAATTGAATTTTTCTCAGAGGATGACCTAGAACGTATTCTTGAACTATTGAATGAATGAATAAATATGTACCTATTTTGCCAACTGTGCAAAATAGGTATTATTTTTAACGGGCGGAAGTGAGAATGTGGTTTTGTTCGGAACAATTGTAAATGTCGTTTTAATCGTTGCAGGTGCATTCATTGGACGGTTTTTACACAATATACCAGAAAGAATGAAAGAAACCGTCATGTATGGAATCGGGCTGGCAGTTGCAGTTATAGGTATACAGATGACCTTTGAAAGTACACAAGTTTTAATTGTTATTATAAGTATCGTCCTCGGGGCTGTAATTGGTGAATGGATGAATTTGGAAAAGAAAGTGAATGACTTAGGGTTATGGATGGAAACTAAGATACCCGCTGGTAAAAAAGGTCCAGGTATTGCACAAGGGTTTGTCACTGCTACGCTAATTTTTGTTGTCGGATCGATGGCGATTATTGGTGCCATTGACAGTGGACTGAGAAATGATCATGATGTCTTAGTAATGAAAGGGATTATTGATGGTTTCACTGCTATCATATTAAGTTCTACACTAGGAATCGGTGTTGCTTTTGCTGCAATTCCTGTACTTCTCTACCAAGGAATTATCACTCTGTTTTCCACTCAAATCAGCCGATTCGTTCCTGATGAATTGCTGGCGTTCTTCATTTCAGAAATGACGGCAACGGGTGGATTAATGATTCTTGCAATCGGGTTAAACTTAATTGGTCTGACAAAAGTGAGAGTTGCAAATCTAATTCCGGGTATTCTTGTAGTAGGCATAATCGTTACAATCATCCACTATCTATGATCTGTGACGACCATGTGCTAACTGCAAAGCACGAGAAATAATGCGACTCATTTCGAATGGCAGGTATAGTCGTGTACTCTGAAGAACAGCATGTTCCATAAATCCGGCAATATTGACGATGCCTTTAATGGATACATCTCCAACGGGAGGTAAAACTTTTCCTACAGCTTTGCCAGGATGGATAGGTCCACTATTAAATAGTAATTGACCAATGGAACCGCCTTGTCCAAGGCAAGCATCTATTGCTACGATAAATGCAGAAGGATTAGAGCTTCGGGTTTCATCGATATGTTGTTCTAGATTAAGGGCATGTAACGGACTTTCTAACGTTCCGATTACAGTGAATGGGAACAGGGGAGACTCTGATAGAAAAGAACCGGTCAGTGGACCTAATGCGTCTCCTGTGGAACGGTCAGTTCCGATACAGAAAAAAATGAGATCTTGAGCATCAAACGGAATGCGTTCGAGGAACAAAGAACTAAGTTTCCAAACAGCGCCCGTTTCCTTGTAATGAATTCTGTAGTCGTATGGTAAAGGAAGAGGATCTCGCATGAAAAAACTCCATTTCTTTTTTTATAACTCAGTCTACGCTCGCAAGTGATTTATTATACGAAAGGAAGAGGATTGTGGCAGTAACCTTAAATGAGGACATTGAAAAGCTGAAAGAAGAAGCTGAAGAAGTAGGGCAAATACTGTTTAATACAAAAACCTGGATTGATATTGGTATGTTGGGACTTAAAGTTATCTTCATTATCCTGCTATCCATCATTGTAGTCAAAATAGGTAAAAGCGTTATTAGCCGCGCATTCAAGGTGAAATTGAAAGGTGCCTTGCGCCATACAGAGCGCCGTGAAACAACGTTGGTTAAGTTGCTTCAAAACACATTGTCATATGTCGTCTATTTCGCAGCAATACTAGCAATTCTTTCCGCATTTGAAATTAATGTTGCGGGAATTCTTGCAGGGGCTGGAGTATTGGGCTTGGCAGTCGGATTTGGTGCCCAAAGTCTTGTGAAGGATATTATTAGCGGTTTCTTCATTATTTTTGAGGACCAATTTTCTGTAGGCGATTATGTTGAAATTGGCGCGGCGGTTGGGACGGTCGAAGAAATCGGTTTACGTACGACGAAAATAAGCGCATATGGCGGGGAAATACATATCATCCCAAACGGAAATATTACAGAGGTCGTGAATTATTCAATTAATAATTCACTCGCTATAGTGGATATTAGACTAGGATATGAAACGGATATTGCCAAAACCGAAAAACTGTTGGAAGCGTATCTTGCAAACTTATCTGTTGGATATGAAGCACTGATATCACAGCCGACTATCGTAGGTGTACAAGATTTGGGAGCGTCTGAAATTATCATGAGAATTACAGCAGAAACCCAGCCTGTGATGCAATATGCAATTGCCAGGCAATTACGCAGAGACTTGAAAGTATTCCTGGATCAAAACGGTATTGAAATACCATACCCGAAAATGATTATGCATCAACCGAAAAATGAGGTGTAGATAAATGGTGGAAAAAGTTTATGGGTTAAATGACATTGTTGAGATGAAAAAGCAGCATCCATGCGGAACGAACGCATGGAAAATCATTCGGATGGGGGCGGATATCCGCATTAAGTGTGAGGGATGCGGTCACAGCGTTATGATCCCCCGCAATGAATTTACAAAGAAAATGAAAAAAGTACTTGTCAAAGCGGAGTCTTGACCTTTAACTAGGACCTTGTTCCTCAGGCAGATGGACAACTGAGCCTGCTGTCCTTATAATGGAAGAGTTGCATACAGCATAACTTGATTCAGCAGAAGTCCCCACTTCTATTAGTGGCGTAATTGATATGAATGAGTGAATGAACATATAATGGAGGCTTCTTTAAGCGAAAGTACCGCTTAAAAAGCTCAATGAAAGGTTGTGGGATGAATGGCATTAACAGCTGGAATTGTCGGTCTACCAAACGTAGGCAAATCTACATTATTCAATGCGATTACAAAAGCAGGAGCAGAGGCGGCGAACTATCCGTTCTGTACAATTGATCCGAATGTCGGCATCGTAGAAGTTCCTGATGAAAGACTAGACAAACTAACGGAGCTAGTGACACCGAAGAAAACAGTACCAACGGCTTTTGAATTTACAGATATCGCAGGAATTGTTGAAGGGGCAAGTAAAGGTGAAGGATTAGGAAATAAATTCCTTATGCACATCCGTGAAGTGGATGCAATTTGTCAAGTTGTCCGTTGCTTCGTTGACGAGAATATTACACATGTATCCGGTAAAGTCGATCCAATCGATGACATCGAAATCATTAATTTGGAATTGATCCTTGCTGATATGGAAGCCGTTGAAAAACGATTGGCTCGTGTAACAAAAATGGTGAAACAAAAAGACAAGGTAGCAATGGCAGAAGAACCTATCCTGATTAGACTAAGAGAAGCATTTGAAAACGAAAAGCCTGCACGTTCAATTGACTTCACAGATGATGAATTTATCTTGGCTAAAGGAATGAACCTTCTCACTATTAAACCGATGCTCTATGTTGCAAATGTTGCGGAAGACGAAGTTGCAGACGCGGAAAACAATGAAAATGTTAAAGCCGTCCGTGAATTTGCTGAAAAAGACAATGCGCAAGTAATTGTTGTCTGTGCAAGAATCGAAGAAGAAATGGCTGAACTTGAAGATGATGAGAAAGCGATGTTCCTTGAAGAACTTGGTATCAAGGAATCAGGACTCGATCAACTCATTAAAGCATCATATAAGCTACTTGGCTTTGCTACCTACTTTACGGCGGGTGTACAAGAGGTTCGCGCTTGGACATTCCGTAAAGGGATGAAAGCACCACAATGTGCTGGTATTATTCATACTGACTTTGAACGTGGATTTATCCGTGCAGAAACAGTTGCTTATGATGACCTGGTTGCTACAGGGTCTATGACAGCTGCCAAAGAAGCAGGCAAAGTCCGCCTTGAGGGTAAAGAGTATATTGTTAAAGACGGCGATGTCATGCTGTTCCGTTTTAACGTATAATAACTGAAAAGCCACATTGGGATAATTCATATCCCAATGTGGCTTTTATTAATTTACCAATTCGCTCGACTTGTTGGGCGAATAGACATAGAGCTTTGGCAATTCAGGGTCGTCCTTGACAACCCAGTCGTCTGGTAGCTCCTTCAATTCTTTATACATGGTAAAGTCACCAGCTGCTCCGCCTATCAATAAAGCAGAGAGACTGATTAACAAGCCGCTCCCCATATAAAGGCCGACAATGGCAGGGAGAATACCTGTCATCCAAAAAGGAAGTAGCAGTGCTTTGCGGATAGCCCGATTCGTCATAAGTTGAGTGGTAGTTGCGTATGCAATGCCCAATTTCAGATTGACTCCGACGACCATCTTTCTCCAGGGGACACCTCCGAATAACCGAAAACCTAAAAGATGAAAAAGTTCATGCAGAATAATTAGTAAGATATATCCGATAATGAAGAAGACAATCGCCCACCAGCTGAATGAAGAAGGAAAGCTTCCCTCTATACCAATTTTAAGAATCCACAGTAGTAAGAGAGCGGAACCGGTTAAAAGTAAGCTGTTTTTGGCCACCTTAGGTAAATCAATCTCGATTACTTTATCGGGTTCAGGAAATTCAATCAAAAATATCACCTCTTTGTAAAAGTATACAAGAAAATAGTTGAAAGATGAATGAAGTTATGCTAACATGTACTGATGTGAGTAATATAATTACTTACTCCTTGCCCGCTGACATCAGCAGGGCCCAAGTCCATAAGGAGGTGACTACAGATGAGAAAGTACGAAATTATGTACATTATCCGCCCAACAGTAGAAGATGAAGCGAAAAAAGCGTTGATTGAACGTTTTGACGAAGTCCTAACTACAAATGGTGCAGAAAACATCGAGTCGAAAGAGTGGGGCAAGCGCCGTCTTGCTTACGAAATCGACGATCTACGTGAAGGTTTCTATCAACTAATTAAGTTGAATGCTGAAACTATAGCAATCGATGAATTTACACGTCTTGCGAACATCAACGAAGATATCATTCGTCATATGATCGTTCGTATTGAAGACTGATCCATATATAAGTTGAAATCTACAAAATAATGAGGGAGGTTGAATTCTAATGATTAACCGAGTTGTTTTAGTAGGACGCTTAACGAAAGACCCTGAGCTTAAGTATACACAAACTGGTATCGCTGTAACACGTTTTACGTTAGCAGTGAACCGGGCCTTCCAAAGCGCTTCAGGCGAAAGGGAAGCTGATTTTATCAGTTGTGTAGCTTGGAGAAAACAGGCTGAAAACGTTGCGAATTTCTTGAAAAAGGGAAGTCTTGTCGGAGTAGATGGCCGTATTCAGACGGGTAGCTTTGATGGACAAGATGGAAAGCGTGTTTATACAACAGAAGTTGTAGCAGACAGTACGCAGTTTCTTGAACCGCGCAATGCATCTAGCGAAAATAGAGCGGGAGCTGGCGGAGCACCTTACCAAGGTTCTCAACAAAGCGAACAACCGAGCTATCAAGATAGACAGCCAAACCAACAATATCAACAACCGAATCAGCAAAATTACACACGTACGGACGATGATCCATTCTCGACAGGCGGAGGTCCGATAGAAGTATCAGACGACGACCTGCCATTCTGATGATCAAACCGTTTTAAAAAACATCGATAAACTGAAAATGACTAACGTTAGGAGGGGAACAATTATGGCAGTACGTCGTGGAGGAAAAAGACGCCGTAAGGTTTGTTATTTCACATCAAATAACATTACAAAAATCGACTATAAAGATACAGATATGCTTAAGAAATTTATTTCTGAGCGTGGAAAGATCTTGCCTCGCCGTGTAACAGGTACAAGCGCGAAGTATCAGCGTAAACTGACACTTGCAATCAAACGCTCACGTATCATGGCACTTCTTCCATTCAGTTCGGAAGAAAGATAATTTTATTTAGATGACCGCCTTGTCAAACCGGCACAACCGGGATGGGGGCGGTTTTTTTATACAAACGAATCTAGTACATATGTTCCACTTTTGGTCTAAAAACAATAATCATGATACAATTGAAGCAACTGTCCATCTAGAAAATTGGATTAGGAACTTAAACAAGTGGATAGAAATCATCATCCAGTGAAAGACCGGAGGAATCTTATATTATGCAAGACAACTCAAGAAAAATTACGTACGGAGCAATGATGATTGCATTGTTTGCAATCTTACTTGCAGTATCGCTATATGCACCGCTAATCGGTAATATAACGATGTTTTTCATACCGTTGCCAATTATTCTTTACAGACTGAAGTATGACCGCGCCTCGTCTCTTCTTGTGCTTGCAACCGGAGTCATACTGTCCTTACTAATTGGAGGCATCTTGCTTGTACCTTTCGCTCTCATCCACGGGCTCTTAGGCTTTGTTATGGGAGAAACTGTGAGATTGGGAAAAACAAAACTTTATATCTTTATGGCTTCTGGCCTGACACTGCTTATTACATCGCTCGTAATGTACGTGGGTGCTGTTTTGTTATTCGGCATCAATATGATTGAAGAATTAATGAAGGTCATGGAGAGTACGCAAGAGCAGGTAACTACATTTATGAAGCGAGCTGGTGGAGTACCAGACAATTACGATGAAATTGTTGCTTCAACATTTACAATGTATGAAAACACGATTCCTTCCATTTTTATTTTAAGCATCTTTATGTTGGCGTTTATCATTCTCACTTTGAATTTGAGTGTTGCCAAACGGTTGAAATTCGATGTTCCAAAGTTTCCACCATTACGGGAAATGAAATTACCAGTTATAACAGTAATTTTGTACGGAGTCATTCTTCTGACATCCCTATTTGTAGAAATGAAACCGGGTACGAATCTATTTTTAATTACCAATAATGCCACTGTTATACTAAGGACCTTGTTTCTGCTGCAAGGGATTTCATTCATTTATTACTATGTAAATGAAATGAAGTTACCGAAAGTAGCGACTGTCGTTGCCACAATTTTTGCATTGCTATTGACCCCGGTTACAACGTTAATAGGAATACTAGATGCAGGAGTGAATATACGTGCCTGGGTCAAAAAAGACAAGTCGAAGTAAGGAGATGGGACAATGACGTCGTTTTTTAGAAAAAGAGCAATACGTTATCCATTGACAGTATTGTCGATTCTGGGCTTATTGGCGGCAGTGCTCCTGCTTTTATCTCATTTTTGGTCAGGACTTATTTTTGCCGTTTTATTCACGACTGCGGCAGGGATTGCATGGAAATTAGAAGAACAAACCTATATAGAAACGGAAAAACATATTGAAACGTTATCCTATAGGTTGAAAAAAGTCGGAGAAGAAGCACTTCTTGCATTGCCAATTGGCATCATTCTGATTAACGATAAAAACGTTGTTGACTGGGCGAATCCGTATGCGGCAAAGGTATTCGAACGACAGGAGACTTTAATTGGGAATGACTTGTTTGATCTATCAGAGCAATTTCGCGCGATTGTAAAAGGTGAAAGTCTTGAAAATGGTGTACTGACAGTGGGGGAACAGTCCTATAAGGTCTTTTTCAAAGCTGAAGAGAAACTCATTTATTTGTTCGATATTACAGAACAATTGGTGATGGAATCACTTTACTATGAAGATCGCACGGTTCTCGGTATTATTCTAGTAGATAATTATGATGAACTTTCACAAGCAATGGATGATCAGACGAGAAGTCAGCTTAATTCCCTTGTTACCTCACTTATTAATAAGTGGGGAACGGAGAATGGAATCTATGTAAAACGGATTGCAACGGATCGCTTCCTGGCAGTATTCAATGAAGCAACACTCGTTACCTTGGAAAAAACAAAGTTTTCGATTCTAGATGATATTCGTGAAACAACGGCTAAACAGAGTACTGCACTAACGTTGAGTATTGGTGTAGGAATGGGATCAACTTCATTAATCGAATTAGGGGAACTGGCACAATCCAGCCTGGATTTGGTTCTTGGTAGGGGTGGTGACCAAGTGGCTATTAAGCGATTGGATGGCAAGTTGAAGTTTTTCGGAGGGAAAACAAATCCTGTCGAAAAAAGGACAAGGGTTCGTGCTCGAGTTATATCTCATGCTTTGCGTGACCTTATCCAAGGCAGTGATAAAGTTTTTGTTATGGGTCACAAAATTCCGGATATGGATGCCATCGGAGCCGCCATTGGCGTTCAAAAAATGGCACGTATGAATAATATTGAAGGATATGTCATCGTTAATTTTAATGAGCTTGACGGAAGTGTAACACGGCTTATGGATGAAATTAAGCGCGATGAGGAACTGTTCAATCAATTCATAAGTCCTGAAGAATCGCTTGCTATGATTACAGAAAAGTCATTGATTGTCGTTGTTGACACACATAAGCCGAGTATGGTCATTGATGAACGTCTCATCGAGAAAGCAGAGAAGGTTGTCGTAATAGATCACCATCGTCGCGGGGAAGAGTTCATCAACAATACGATGCTTGTTTACATGGAGCCATACGCGTCATCTACGGCTGAACTCGTTACAGAATTAATTGAATACCAGCCGAAACATGAAAAACTAACAATGCTTGAGTCAACAGCACTGCTAGCAGGTATTATCGTTGATACGAAAAGTTTTACACTCCGTACAGGGGCTAGAACGTTCGAAGCCGCATCGTATTTACGAACAAATGGAGCGGATACCATACTAGTCCAGCGTCTCTTGAAAGAGGATATTGACACCTATGTTTTGAGGGCAAAATTGATTGAGACTGTTGAATTGTCCAATGGCGGTATTGCAATTGCAAAAGGGAAGGACCAAACTGTTTACGGCACTGTTCTGATTGCCCAAACTGCAGATATTCTACTGACGATGCAAGGGGTTGCAGCTTCGTTTGTCATTGCGTCTCGTTCAGATGGTAAAATAGGTATAAGCGCCCGTTCCCTAGGTGAGTTGAATGTTCAACTTGTTATGGAGGAACTTGGGGGTGGCGGCCATTTGACAAACGCGGCATGCCAGCTCGACGTTGGGTCGGTAGAAGAAGCTGAACAAATGCTAAAAGATGTATTAAATACAATGATAGAGAGGGGAAATTCATAATGAAAGTAATTTTTTTGAAAGACGTTAAAGGCGTAGGTACAAAAGGCGACGTGAAAGAGGTATCTGTGGGGTATGCACAGAACTTTCTATTGAAAAATAAGCTAGCGGTTGAAGCGACTGCTGGTAATATTAGCAGACTTGAAGGACAAAAAAACCGGGTTGCAAAAGATGCTGCTGAAGAGTTGGCTGAAGCAATCGTCTTGAAGGAACAAATCGATAAAATCACAGTTGAAATGAAAGCAAAATCAGGTGAGGGTGGCCGTCTATTCGGTTCAATCACTACTAAACAAATTGCAGAAGCCTTGAATAAAACAGAAGGCATTAAAGTGGACCGACGTAAAATGGACTTACCAGATGCAATTCGTGCACTAGGTTTTACAAATGTGCCAATTAAAATTCACCCTGAAGTTACGGCAACACTTAAAGTACATGTAATTGAAGAGGGATAAGGAGAGATTGGATAGATGAACCAGATGATTGATCGCATCCCACCACATAATAATGAAGCGGAACAATCGGTCATCGGTGCTATTTTTCTTGAACCGCAGGCACTCATTACGGCAGCAGAGCTTCTGATGCCCGACGATTTTTACCGGATGGCGCACCAAAAAATCTTTCAAACGATGATTAGTCTAAGTGATAAAGGTCAAGCGATTGACGTTGTCACGGTTACGGAAGAGTTATCCGCTAAAAAAGAACTCGAAGACGTCGGCGGCATTTCATATTTGTCTGAAATCGCAAGCTCTGTTCCAACCGCAGCAAACATCGTGCACTATGCGCGTATCGTGGAAGAGAAAGCACTTCTGCGACGTCTAATACGTGTTGCGACGTCAATCGTAGAAGATGGCTATGCACGTGAGGATGAAGTAGAGGCACTCTTGTCTGAAGCGGAAAAGAAGATGATGGAAGTATCCAACCGGAAGAACGCCGGCGACTTTCGTCATATTAAAGATGTCCTCGTTGAAACGTATGATAATATTGAACTTCTTCATACGCAAAAAGGCGACGTTACAGGAATTCCAACGGGCTTCCGTGATTTAGATAAAATCACAGCCGGTTTCCAGCGTAATGACTTAATCATTGTTGCTGCAAGGCCTTCTGTTGGTAAGACAGCATTTGCTTTAAATGTGGCGCAAAACGTTGCAACTAAAACCGATGAAAATGTTGCCATCTTTAGTTTGGAGATGGGGGCGGAACAGCTTGTCATGCGGATGCTTTGCGCAGAAGGAAATATCGATGCTCAGGTGCTTCGAACAGGTGCACTTGAAGCTGAGGATTGGCGTAAACTTACTATGGCAATGGGTAGCCTTTCAAATGCAGGTATTTTCATTGATGATTCGCCTGGTATCCGTGTCAATGAAATCCGTTCAAAATGCCGTAGATTGCAACAGGAACATGGACTGGGCATGATTATGATTGACTACATGCAGCTGATAGCAGGAAGTGGTTCTAAGCCTGGTGAAAACCGTCAGCAGGAAGTATCGGAAATTTCTCGATCGTTAAAAGCACTCGCCAGAGAATTGAAAGTACCTGTAATTGCCCTTTCACAGCTTTCCCGTGGCGTTGAACAACGTCAAGATAAGCGTCCTATGATGTCCGATCTTCGCGAATCAGGGAGTATCGAGCAAGATGCTGATATTGTTTCGTTTCTTTACCGTGAAGACTATTATGATAAAGAGACGGAAAATCAAAACATGATTGAAATAATTATTGCAAAGCAGCGGAATGGTCCAACTGGAACAGTTACTTTAGCTTTTGCTAAGGAATATAACAAGTTCGTTAATATCGACTGGAGTCAGCATGAATCATCCGCTTATTAATAAAAACGAGCATTATGAGTTTGCAGACTCATAATGCTCGTTTTTTGTGTTTGATTGACGAGGAAAAATATTTTAAAAGAGGTGTAGATCAACTCAATAGTATTAGGAATTGAAAACCCTGTGGGGAGACGAAGGCAATGGGAAAACTACCAATTTCCATTTAAAGCGTAGACCAATGACTCTGTTGTCTAGTACTGAAGGTATACATGTAGGAAAAAAACATCTCAGAATACCGGGAACTTCCGGTGCTCTGAGATGTTTTTTTTACTTGAACAATCAAACAAAAGAATATTGAACAGAGAAATGTATGAAAAAGTGAAGAAATCGACATTTATTTCATGAGAAAATGATAAAAAATCAAAATATGTCTATTTTATGTTTTAAGTGGTGGTATTTGGATGTAATTCTACAATCTCGTTACAATTGCCTATAATTCTACAAGAGTACATTAGGATATGTTAGATTAGATAAGCATGTAAAAAATAAACTGTAATCGGTCATTCGATTTGAAATTTGGAAGGAGTTACACATATATGTTTTTCAAAAGAAGCAACCAGGACAAGCTTAAGAAAGTCCTGCCAAACTTCAAACATTCTATCAAAAGGATTCAACTGATTTCCATCATTACTTTATTGCTGTCAGGTGTTGCAGCACAACCAGGTTATGCAAATAAAACTGAAGATTTATTGACTATATTCCACATCTATTCAAAAGGGGAATATGTAGGGGTTATATCCGACGAGGAGAAGCTTGAACAAATGAAAGAAGATGAGATTCAAAAAACGTCCTCTGAATTTCAAGATCTCCCTCTTATAATAGGAAAAGATTTATCCGTAATTCCTGAAATGGTATTCACAGCAGAAACGGACGATAGCGAAGTCTTAGAAAAAGTTCAAACCATGATATCGGTTGAAGCGGAAGCGGTTGGTGTTTCAATTGACGGGGAACTGGCATTCTACGTCAAAGACATGGACACATACTATGAACTAATTCGTCAACTGAAGATGCAATATGTCACCGAAAAGGAACTCGATGAATTCGAAGCCCGTACAGCATCTACTGAACCTATACCCCCGCTTAAAGAGGACGAAACCCGTATTACAAACATCGTTATCAGTAAAGGTATAGAGGTAGCGAATGGGGAAACAGATCCTGAAAAGGTGAAAAACGTTGAGCAAGCAATAGATTTTCTTGAAAAAGGAAAACGTGTACAAAAGAAATACAATGTAATTTCCGGAGATATTCTAGGAACAATTGCTGCGGAAAACGAAATGACTACATCTAAACTACTAGAACTAAATCCAGGTATGACACGTACAACAATTCTCCGTTCTGGTGATGAACTGAATATAACAGCTGTCGAACCGTATATCGAAGTGGAAGTTCATTATGAAACAAAAGAAAGAAAAGTTATTAAACAAGCAAACAAGGTTGAAGAGGACGATAGTCTTTTTAAAGGGGAAAAGAAAGTTATAGCCAAAGGTTCGGATGGGGAAAAAGAAGTAACGGAACTTATCCGAAAACGGAGCGGTCAAATTATCGGCAAATCTATAACTGAAGAAAGAGTCATTTCTGAGGCGAGAGACAAAGTGACAGTTGTAGGTACGAAAGTGATACCATCAAGAGGATCAGGTACATTTATCAGACCTGTGTCTGGAGGATATATTTCTAGTAAAATGGGCACCCGATGGGGAAGAATTCATCAAGGAATTGATTTCGCCCGTCCGTCGTCCTATGAAATTGTAGCTGCAGATAATGGCGTAGTCACAACTGCAGGGAACCATAGCACATTTGGTAATCGAGTTGTTATCACGCATAACAATGGTTATGAAACGCTCTATGCTCATCTATCTTCAATAGATGTCAAAGTAGGACAAACGGTACCACAAGGAACTAAGATAGGAGTAATGGGATCAACCGGTCGTTCGACAGGTGTCCATCTTCATTTTGAAGTATTCAAGAACGGTTCAAATATCGATCCTATGAACGTGTTAAGATGAATAAACAACTACTGACGGTACACAATGTTGTACCGTCTTTTTTATTAGTTATTCGACAATATCCACGAAATATTGCCCGGGAAATAATTTGGGAAATATAGCCTTAGAACGAGTGAAACGTGCGAATTAGCGACAAGAATGATAGAGTAAAAGGACAGATATAGAGATGCCAACTGGGCTGGAAGGGGAATGTAACATGCAAGATAAAGTAATATTAATAGTCGATGATGAGAAACCAATTGCAGATATACTTGAATTTAACTTAAAAAAAGAAGGATTTACTGTTTACTGTGCATATGACGGAGAAGAAGCGCTAGAAAAAGTTGAAGAAGTGAAACCCGACCTAATGCTACTCGACATTATGCTACCTAAACGGGATGGTATGGAAGTATGTCGAGAAGTCCGGAAGAAATATGACTTTCCGATTATTATGCTGACAGCGAAGGACTCTGAGATTGATAAGGTACTTGGTTTGGAGCTTGGAGCAGATGATTATGTCACAAAACCATTCGGAACCCGTGAACTAATCGCACGAGTCAAAGCTAATTTACGGAGACATATGAAATCTGTCGAAGAAGAGGCGGAAGGTGGGACAAACGATATTACAGTCGGCCACTTAATTGTTCAGCCAGATGCCTACCTCGTGTTAAAAAGAGATGAAAAAATTGAATTGACGCATCGTGAATTTGAATTGCTTCATTATCTTTCAAAACATATCGGACAGGTTATGACACGTGAGCATCTCTTACAGACAGTATGGGGCTATGATTACTTTGGGGATGTACGGACAGTCGATGTAACGATTCGTCGCTTGCGCGAAAAAATAGAAGATACACCGAGCCACCCGACGTGGATAGTCACGAGACGCGGAGTAGGCTATTACTTACGGGATCCAGAACAGGAGTAACCATCATGCAAAAAGTCGGTTTTTTTAGATCTATTCACGTTAAATTTGTTCTAATTTATGTGATGCTTATTCTAATTGCCATGGAAATAATCGGACTCTATTTTGCACGTGAACTCGAAGAAACATTAAAAACAAATTTCACAAACTCAATTTCCGACAGGATGAGTTTGATTGAATTTAATGTTAGTGAAGAATTGATAAAGAAACGATCCCCAGACGACCCGGTGACACTCGAAATGAGTCTCCAGGCCGTCCTTTCGGGTTTCACTTCGGAAGACATCAATGAAATCAGGGTTATTAGCGCAGGGAAGATTATCCTTGCTACATCCGCTCTGGACAAAAAGTCGATGGTAGGACAGCGAGCGATGGACGAAATTGTTAGAAAGGCGACTGCCTCAAAAACCGAGAATGATGTTATCAATTTAGATCGGAAAACTAGAAATCGGATTTTGGTACGTGCAAAGCCTATTCTTACTACTGAGGATGAATTAATAGGGATCCTCTATCTAGAGGCAGACATTGAAAAGGTGTTTACACAGATTGATGAAGTGAATCGGATTCTAGCTGGTGGGGTAGCCATATCGTTGACGATAACAATCATTTTGGGCATTTTAATTGCCCAGACAATGACGAGGCCGATATCTGATATGAGACGCCAGGCGCAGACGATGGCAAAAGGAGATTTCTCCAGAAAAGTGCGTGTGTATGGTAATGATGAATTGGGCCAGCTGGCGGTCGCTTTTAATCACTTAACAAACCAGTTACAAGAGTCTTATTCAACGACCGAAAGTGAACGACGGAAACTGGCTTCTGTCCTGGAAAATATGACGGATGGTGTCATAGCTACCGATCGAAAAGGGCGTGTCAGTCTTATTAATGACTCCGCTCTTGGAATGCTGAGGTTGACAAGGGATCTTGTCCTCAATAGACCGATTTCTAGCATTCTGGGAGTTGAACAAGAATATGCTTTTGAAGATTTAATACAAATTAGAGATTCAATTGCATTGGACTTTAGTACGAACGAACAGCCTTATATTCTGCGTGCCAATTTTTCAGTCACGCAGAGAGAGACTGGATTTGTGAATGGTTTAATCGTTGTTTTACATGATAATACGGAACAAGAAAAAATTGATATGGAGAGACGAGAGTTCGTTTCAAATGTTTCGCATGAGTTGCGTACGCCACTAACGACAATGCGCAGTTATTTAGAAGCATTGGCTGATGGTGCTTGGAAGAATGAAGAGATTGCTCCATCCTTCCTCCACGTAACACAGACCGAAACTGAACGGATGATTCGTCTTGTAAATGACTTAATGAAGTTATCACGAATGGACAGCAGGGATTATGATTTGAATAAAGAATGGGTCGAATTTAATCACTTCTTCAACTCAATCATAGATCGCTTTGAATTTTCAAAGTCTCAAAGTGTTCAATTTATAAGACTGTTGTCTGCCTCCGATTTGTTCGTTGAAATTGATACGGATAAGATGACCCAGGTCCTCGACAATATCATTTCAAATGCACTAAAATACTCTCCAGACGGGGGAAATATCCGCTTTGGAATAATGATGTCTGATGACTTCATTAAAGTAATGATTTCTGATGATGGAATGGGTATACCACAAGCGAACGTGAAGCGGATATTCGATAGGTTTTACCGGGCAGACCGTGCACGATCACGTGCAATGGGTGGAACGGGACTAGGGCTAGCAATTGCCCGCGAAATGATTGGAGCGCATGGTGGAGAGGTATGGGCGGAGAGTGTAGAAGGAAAAGGGACGACAATCTTCTTTACGTTGCCGTTTGAAATCCAAGAGGACGGTGAATGGGAATGAAATATATCGAGATTGTCAAGACAACAGTACTTACCTTACTCGTCGCCTTAAGTATGGTATTGACCTTTTCCATTTGGACATACACTCCCGGTTATGACACGATTGAGCAATTGGCGCCTGTAGACGTAGCCATCGCAGATAAAAAGAAATACAATGAAATTATTAAACCATACAAAACTATATTTAACTTCGGAGATGCATTAAAAGGAACCACCAATCCAGTTGAAATCAATAGCTTTGTAGAAGAGTTGTCTGAATGGAAAATAGGTGATATTAGATCACTTAATAATAACTTTAGTACAGATAATCTGAATACCCTCTTACGGAAACCGAACCGATTTACATTATTCTTTCACGGTGAGGTCCCTTTGACTGTCTATGATAATGTCATAAACATTGATGAACCGATACCGACAGTGCCAGAAATTAGTTTCGATCGGATTGTCGTTGATTGGAATACGGACAATAGTGACATGGATATTTATTTTGTCAGCAGGGCAAATAAGAAAATCTACAGTGCAAAAGCAAAACCGGATGACAATCATAAACTTCAACAATCCATATTAACGGACGCACGGGAACTCGCCGATTATAAGGAGGTAGCCCCTGAAAGCTCTTCTTATATCGTCGTTCCAGTTGAACCTGTAGAAACAACCAAGTATACGTTTATTGAAGGTGATATTTCCCCGAATCGATTCCGGGATGCATTGTTCAACGATCCGAATGCAGTGCGGAGTAGCCAAGTGGGACCTAAGATGGAAGAACTAGGGGATAACCATGCAATAATGAAGATTGATAAGGAAAATAAGAAGTTTGAATATGTTTATCCTACTGCCAAAATTCAAGAACTAGCAATTCCATCTGAATTACTCTCGAACACAGTCAACTTTGTTAATGAACATGGCGGTTGGACAGATGATTTCAGGTATACGTACATGGATCCGAAAACAAGGACCGTACGATTCCGCTTATTCCTGGAGGGGCTTCCCGTTTATTCAGACTCGAGTACCACCACAGAAATTGTACAAAAATGGGGAGATAAACAGATATTCAATTATAAGAGACCCTACTATCGCCTTGATTTTTTTATTGATGATGAACCTGCAACACTCCCTTCAGGCGTAGAGATTGCCGAAAGGCTAATTGACTCGAAAATTCTGGATTTTGAAACTGTTGATGAAATTGCTCCAGGGTATTTTATGAAGCGAAATACTGATAGAGGAAATATCATAATGGAACCGGCGTGGTTTTACTTGGTGAAAGGAAACAACACTGAAAATTGGCATCGTTTTTCACCTGAAACTTTAGGAGGTGAGCTGATTGGATTGGAATAAGACGAAAACGATATTCATCATCGTATTTTCAATAGTGAACGTTTTTCTGTACACGCTTTACCTCAACAAGGTTACGCAGGCACAAAATGTTCAAGTGCTGGGTGAAACACCAATCGAGGAATTGCTGAAGATGGAAAACATTACGTATGATAAACTACCACCTTTTAAAAATGAACCCTTTTATGTGTCTGCAAAGCCTATGATATTATCCGATGCAAAACTAGCAGAACTTGAAAATCAAAAAGGCGAAGTTGTCGATGAAACACTTCTAAAATCGACTTTGATAGAGCCGTTCAGTCTACTGAATGTAAAAGGGGAAATTGAATTCACAGAGTTCCTGTCAAAGCATGTAATGGGCGGAGAAAGTTATGTCCAATGGGAAGTTAATAAAGATGAGAGAAAAGCTATACTCTTCCAAAAGGTCGACGGAGATCCAATTTACCATAGCCTCAATGCGATGTTGATAATCTATTGGAATGAGGATGGGGAAGCGACGAAATACGAGCAAAGTATGCTCGGTGAATTCGATCGTTTCAACCGGAAAAATGATCTTCTATCACCCATTGAAGCAATCGGTAACTTGTATTCACGGGATTATTTGAAAAAGGATTACAAAGTAAAGCAAATGACGCTAGGTTATTCCAGTCTTGTTCAAGTGACAGAAACCCAAGTGTTTGCTCCGACGTGGCATGTTCGTGTAGAATTAAAGGATGGCGAAATTGAAGATTACTTCATTAATGCGATTGAAGGTATGATTATAGAGTTTCAACCTGAACCGCTTGAAGAAGAGAATGAATAAGGAGTTTTTTTAATGCGTTTTAGCGTACTCGCAAGCGGCAGTAGCGGCAATGCGGTTTTTATAGAAAATGACGAACATACATTTATTGTAGACGCGGGATTTAGTGCAAAGAAAATGGATAGTTTAGTTGCTGGCATTGGCCGTTCTATGAAAGATGTCGATGGTATTTTTGTCACACATGAGCATAGTGACCATATAAAAGGGATTGGTGTTGTTGCGCGTAAATACGGTATGCCCATTTACGCAAATGAAAAGACATGGGCGGCGATGGATGGACTCGTAGGCAACATACCTCTCGATCAGCGTTTTCAATTTGATATGGAAACAGTTAAATCATTTGGTTCACTCGACATTCAATCATTTGCTGTTTCACATGATGCAGCAGATCCGATGTTTTATGTTTTCCATGAAAACGGTCGAAAACTTGCGGTTATCACGGATACTGGTTATGTAAGTGACAGGATGAAAGGCTTCATACACGGAGCAGATGCTTTTGTCTTTGAAAGCAATCATGATGTCAGTATGTTGCAAGTTGGCCGTTATCCTTGGTCCGTCAAACGGCGGATCCTGAGTGATGTCGGCCATGTTTCTAATGAAGACGCTGCAGTAGCAATGAGTGAAGTTGTTGAGCAAAAAGATACGAAGATCTATCTATCACATTTAAGTAAAGACAATAATATGAAAGACCTTGCAAGGATGAGTGTTTCACAAACGTTGGAAACATGCGGAATTAGGACAGGTGAATTCGTTCATCTATACGATACGGATGCTGACCAGCCAACTGAACTCGTCACCGTGTAAATAATGAAATAACCTTACCTTCAAGGGATTTTACCTAAATCCTCAATAGGTAAGGTTTTTTATATTGAAATATATGAATTAGGGTAATGTTAACTACAACGTTCTTTTCAGAAAGGGAGAGGTAAATGGATGAATTCAATCAAAATCCAGATAATAGGGAGTTGAGGCCACCTATAGAAGAACCTTCACAGCAGCCAGTTCCACAGCGACCCAGAAAAAGAGGTGGTTTCGTATCGGGGTTTTTGGGTGTACTACTAGGTGCATTGATCGTCTGGTTCATCATGCATAATGGAAATGACATCGCGGAAGACACAGAGAGTGCGACAACTGCCCAGAAAGCTGGTGAGATAGGAGCAGAGCGTGTGTCCTTCGATGTGAATAATGATGTGACAGATATTGTCGAAAAAGTGGCAGATTCGGTTGTTGGTGTAACAAATTTGAAAACGGACCGTGATATCTGGTCGACAACTGAAACAACGATAGAAACAGGGTCCGGTTCGGGTGTCATTTATAAAAAACAAGGGAATACAGCATATATAGTTACAAACCATCACGTAGTAGAAGGCGCAACTGAAATCGAGATATCCTTCGATGATGGCTCAAAGACAGCGGGAAAGATTGTAGGAAGCGATATGTGGACAGATTTGGCTGTTATTGAAATTGATGCTGCAGTTGTAAAAACAATTATCGAGTTTGGTGACTCGGATGCTTTGAAACGTGGAGAACCTGTTATCGCAATCGGTAATCCGCTCGGGCTTGGTTTTTCAGGTTCCGTAACTGTCGGGGTCGTATCCGGGAAAGACCGTTCAATTCCAATCGATTTTGATGGTAATGGATCAGTGGACTGGTTTGCAGACGTCATGCAAACTGACGCTGCCATTAATCCGGGGAACTCAGGAGGAGCGCTTATTAATCTTGTGGGTCAGTTAATTGGCATCAATTCCATGAAAATATCAGAGGCAACTGTTGAAGGAATAGGACTTGCGATTCCAATAAACCTTGCTATGCCTATTATTGATCAACTAGAAAAGCTGGGTGAGGTAAACCGCCCAACGATGGGCGTTACATTACTCGATCTCCGAAGCATTCCAGCACAACAACAGCGGGAAATGTTGAAGTTACCCGAAAGTGTAACAGATGGCGTAGTTATCAATGATGTCATAGCTAACTCTTCTGCTGAAATTGCGGGTGTGAAACAGTACGATGTTATCGTCGAAATGGACGGCGAAAAGATAGAAGATATGGTCAGCCTGCGTAAACATCTGTATAATGCGAAGAATGTAGGTGACACGATGCAAATGAAAGTGTATCGACAAGGGAAGTTACTTGAAATTGAAATGGTTTTAAGAGACGGAAACTCGTTCTAGTAATAAAAGTTACAAACAATTTACATTTCAGTTTATCCACAGTAGGCGAGGTAGCTAGCCGATAGCTATTTTGCCTACTTTTTTTATTATATTCACTATTTGTGGATAAATCTAAAAATTTGTGAATAACTTTGTGTGAAAGAAAAAGGATGAAAGTAGGGATAAAAAATGAGGATATATAGCTGCGAAACCCATATAAACCATGCACTTGACGTTTTTGTGGCAGATCAGGTAAAGTTTCCAGTTATGGAATCTGTACGAGATGAAGAAAAGTTATCCACAAAATGCTCCTATTGTGAAGAGCCAGCATTGTATGTTGTGGCGAACGATTAGTCGAACACAACATGTAGATAACTCCTGTGGATATGTGCATAAGTTTTGTTTATAACAAATAAAAAAAGGTGGATAACTTGTGAATATTACAATTGTGACAGTGGGAAAACTAAAAGAAAAGTATTTGAAGATGGGGATTGAAGAGTTTTCAAAAAGACTCGGAGCATATACAAAAATACAGCTCGTCGAAGTGGCAGATGAAAAAGCGCCCGAATCATTAAGTGATGCCGACATGGAAATTGTAAAGAAAAAAGAAGCGGATCGTATTTTGTCGAAAATAGGGACAGATGCGTATGTGATTGTACTTGCGATTGATGGGAAGATGAAGACGTCGGAGGAGTTATCGGCAGACCTAGAGTCATTGATGACTTATGGAAGAAGCAAAGTGACATTTGTTATTGGAGGGTCACTTGGACTCCACGAAAGTGTGATGAAACGCTCGGATGAATCGTTGTCTTTTTCGAAAATGACCTTTCCCCATCAAATGATGAAGCTCATATTGCTGGAGCAAGTGTATAGGGCTTTTAGAATTATGAAAAATGAACCGTATCATAAGTAAATTATTAAATAACCATTTGTGTTGAAAGAAAGAATTTTAGTTAACATTCTAGGTGGCAACTAAAGGTTGCACCTAGATGCGCCTATAACTAGCTTTACTTTATCTACTTACTTCTGAAATACTGTAATTGCTAGGAAAGGCGATGAAAAGTATGATTTTAAGTGATCGTTTAAAAAAGGAAAGAGAAAAACAGGGTTGGTCACAAACAGAACTCGCTGAAAAGCTTCATGTTAGTCGCCAATCGGTTTCCAAATGGGAGACAGGAAAAAACTATCCGAGTATCGAGGTAATCATCGATTTGAGTGATTTATTTGGTATTACGATAGACGAGCTATTAAGAAGTGATGAAGAGTTAAAAGAGAAAGTAATTCAAGATAGTAAGCAATTGGCATATCCAAAGTGGAAAGTTTTGTTCGACAGTATGTTTTTGGTAGGTGTATTTTTATTAGCGTCAAAAGTAATTATTATCGTTTTAAATAACTTTGTGGGTACAAATATTCTTTTACTAGAAGGTTTGCCGAAAGTAGTCACCAACTTTTTACCACTACTTTTAATGGTAATTGGCAGTGATCAGTTGAAAGGTAAATATAGGTGAATCAATCCAATCAAGGTTGATTTACACTCCAGGCGGACACTTTCCGCGGGCACGGCTTCAATCTCCTCGTCACTGCGTTCCTGCGGGGCTTTCTGCTCGTGCTGTTCCCGCTGGAGTCGCCGCCTTCCGTTACAATCAACGGAACTCATCGATTACGAAATTTCACTAAGGTTAGGGTTTTTAATTAAAATAAACAAATATGAAATTGACTAAGTTGACTTAAATCGGAAACTACTTTCTTCGATTAATCTTCGGGTATTTTCATGGATTATAGGGAAATTAGCAAATTGAAGGGTAAAAAACCTTGATTTGCTAGACTACGGTGAGCCGTGCCATAAGTAAATGAGGGTTCTAATTTACTGTATGATAACCTGTATTATCGGCTGAATGAAGTTTTCAATTGATAGCGGACAGCTGGGAAGACAAGCTAATAAATTAATGCAATAATAGGGTAAAGTATTACACTGATAATGACTATGCAATTAGGAAAGGTTTTGAGGGATAAAAATGACTAATAACGATATATTAATTAGGTTAAGATATGCGTTGGATATAAAAGATATGGATATGGTTGAAATTTTTGGGCTAGGCGGCATTCAAACAACGAAAGAAGAAGTACAAGAAATGTTATCAAAAGCAAAAAATAGTAGTACGAATGAAGTGCAAGACGATGAATATGTTAAAAAAATCGACAACATTACGTTAGAGTCCTTTTTAAACGGTTTAGTTCGTTTAAAAAGAGGAACACAAGATACAAAACCAGAGGATTCCCAAAAACAATTCTTAATGGCAAATAACAATCGTAATGTTAATAATATCCTGCTCAAAAAAGTGAAGATTGCACTTTCACTTACAAGTGAAGACATTCTTGATATCTTAGAAGACACAGGAGTCAATATTTCTAAAAGCGAATTGAGTGCAGTTCTTAGAAAAGAAGGACAACGAAATTATAAAGAATGTGGCGACAGATACGCTAGAAACTTCCTAAAAGGATTGGCAAGTAGATATCGTCAATAATCAATAAATTATATTATGAAAGCACATCGATGGGACTAGTTGATGTGCTTTTTTGTCTAAATTTTTTAGAAATAGATCGGGTCAATCATCTTTTCTCATAATAAAACTAAGATGTCTCCCGCTCTTTTTGTCTTGACGGTACGAAAAACCATCCGAGCTTACATACGTGCAGGTCTCGTCAATTGTAATCTGCTCAGTCGGAATGCCTGCCAACTCACATTGTTTTTTCACGACTCGCTGATTGTCAATGTGATACTTGTGGGATTGATCATTGTAATAGATAAAATCATCCGTATAGCCTAGCTCTTTGAATTTTAAGTATACATCTTCATCGACTTCAAACTTTTCTTGGCTCAGTGCTGCACCAATCTGGACACGAAAATCACTCGGGTTGCATTGTTTATCCAGTTTCAAATGCTCGAAAACTTTCAAGGAGACTTCTTTTACTGTGCCTTGCCATCCCGAATGAATCACACCAATCACACCCGATGCATCATTGTGGAAAATCACTGGAACACAATCGGCAGTAAAGCTACATAATACTAGATTCGGCTCAAATGTGTATAAGGCGTCTGTATCAGCAATAGCGGTATCCAATTGATTTGCGCCTCGCCCTTTGTCATGAAGTGTCACTTCATGGAAATTGGAGCTATGTGTTTGATTGGCACAAACAAAAGCTTCCAACTCACAATTCAAGAAAGTAGCTAATTTTTGCCGATTTTGTCTTACATCATCAGGGTTTATACATGCGTGGAGAGCCATATTATTGTTATCAAGCTCGGTCTCATCCTTCATGGTAATGCCCGCGATTAGTTTTTCATTATTTGTATACAATTTTGTATTCATGTAATCACCTCTTTCTACTATAGGATAATGGGCTATGGATAGAGTTAGAAATCCTGCTAATACCGCTTTGCGCTTTGTGAATGCCTCCCGCGATAAGCCGGAAAGAAGAGCAGGGAGGGATTGAACTGTATCCTTCCATCAGTCTTATCGCTCCGGCTACCACGAAGTCGCGCCTTCGCTGGATAGTCCAGGTTAGAAGTGGATAGAATCAGAAATACTTCTAATACCGCTTCTGCGCTTTGTGGATGCCTCCCGCGATAAGCCGGAAAGGAGTTCACTTTCAGTCTTATCGCTTCGGCTACCACGAAGTCGCGCCTTCGCTAGATAGTCTATTTAAGAAAGCACAATTCATTATCTGGAATTAGACCTGCAATCTGTAATGCTTCTTTCTAGAATGAAATTAGTATTAAATAGTAATCACATTATATCTCATTCTATACATCTCAAAATCGCTTTCAATAATGTACACTCCAGCGCAAACGCGACAAGGGGTAGCCGAAGCCATGAGACTGGATGCGAAGCGCCAATCCAGGCTCATGGCGAGAGGCATCCCCAAAGCGCCAAGCGATCTGCTTTCTACACTCCAATTCACAATTCTCTCGATAATATCCACTCTGAATTACAACTCTCTCAATAATGTACACTCCAGCGAAGGCGCGGCAAAGGGGTAGCCGAAGCCGTGAGACTGGATGCGAAGCGCCAATCCAGGCTCATGGCGAGAGGCATCCCCAAAGCGCCAAGCGATCTACAATCCACACTCCGCATTACAACTCACTCAATAATGAACTCTAAAATGGCAAGCCCGTTTTTCATTGCCGGCTATTCCTAACCCTTTGACTGAGATAATACAACAACTCCATAAAGAGTGCGGTTAGAATCCCCATAAGCATCCCGTTTGAGAGGATTGGTCGTGCCAGTAGTGGAATTGTTGTAAAAACGGTTGCGGGGAGTGACATGATTGACAGTCCCAGTAACGCAGGAATTGCAATGCGGTAGACGGTTTTCGGCTCAAATGTCAGGCCCTCGATATTACGGATTGCTGAACGGAACAGCTGGATATAGGCTACAAAGAGCACTGTATTTCCGACACTTTGTGGAATGGTTGAAAAAAATGTACTAAGCATTGGATTCATCCCCAGAAGAATGAATAGAGCAGAACCTATAAAAAATGGTGCCTTGTCACGGATTCCTGACGACTGTAAAAAACCTAATGAAGACGTATAGGGTGCATAAGGAACGAGTCCAAGAACACCTGAAGCAGTTGAAAACAGTCCTGTTAGTAGGAAAGAGGACCGATATTGTTTTGGCGTCGTTTCTTTTTCGAAAATATCTTCTGCCCCTTTTAATGTGGCTATTGTATTTGTTGTGTTTAATAGTCCAGTGATAATAACAGTAATCACTATGCCCCATTCGAACGTAGTGGGGGAACCCCATGGAAACCAAGTGAGGAAAGGTGTCGTGTTAATTGTTTCTGTGGCCTCCACTGGAAATAGAATAACAGCACCAATCCAACCGACCGTCATCCCAATGAGAAGGTTCAAACTGCTGATGATCCCTTTTCCTAATACATGAATCAGAATCGTAAGTGTAGCGAGGAGAAACGAAAAAACTGCAACTTTTACATCGATAGAGTCTCCTGTATTTAGACCAATCATTCCTTTTAAGAAAACAGTAATAAGCTGATTGGCTAACAACAGAAGGAAAACAAACATCACTACAGGTGTAAACCATTTTTTTAGGACTTCCCCGATGCCGAGCATTCCAAGAAGGGCAATGATTACACCAGAAATCATGACTCCAATTGCAATACTACCGCCAACCGTTGTAAGTTCTAGATTCATTGTACTAGCAGTTGCAGCCAGGCTTAAAATGACACCCCACCAAAGACCCGATTGGCCCTCCATCAATGCTAAGCGATGCCCGAAGAGTCCCTGCAGAAGACAGGCTACTCCTGTAAAAATGAAAGAACGCTGAATAGCTGATACTATTTCAACAGACTCCAGCTGAAAAGCACTGCCAACTGAGATTGGAATGACCACCGTATTAGCGAACATAAAGAAAAGCCATTGAAATCCAGCTAACACAGTGACAGACATTCGTAATTGTTTTGTGTCCAATTTACCCACCGCTCCTTAACAAGAAAACGTCTTCTATTCCAATTCCTAAATTTTAAGACGCATAGATAAAGGCGAGTATACCATTACCAGTTAACTAATAATACAGTTAGTTGAACGGAGAAAGAGAATTCAATCAACAGTACCATTATCTTGACTGATATTGATAAAAACGTTAAAACAGAACTATACCGTATTTATCGAAAATGCGAGTATGTTTATAACAATGCGTAAATCATAATACCAGGCAATGTTTGTTTAACGAAAAAAGGTTGAGTGCTTGTGAAAACATGCTGAATAAACAATGAAAACAAAGACTTTTAAAGTTATCAGGGTTTTTTTCTTATGTTTTGATACAATGTATGTAAACAGGCGGGAGGACTTCTTATGTATGATAAAAAATGCGATCGATCGCTACGTATTAATACCGTCGGTACCCGGGAATGGTTGCATCAGTCCTCTCATTATAACCGGTACGAAGCGACGCCTTATGATGCCTTGGATCAGTTTTTTCAAGTCTATGAACTGACAAAAACGGATAGCGTTGTAGATTTTGGATGTGGCAAAGGCAGACTGCCTTTTTACATACATAATCGATTTGATGTTTCAGTGACGGGGATTGAAATGAGTGGGCAGCTGTATACAGAAGCGCTTGAAAATCAGGAGAGTTACATGAAAAAGGTTAAGCGGACAAATGCATCTATCTATTTTGAACGCTGTCTGGCAGAGGAGTACGAGGTCGACGCGGGAGATAATCGGTTTTATTTCTTCAATCCATTTTCGATTCAAATCTTCATGAAAGTCGTTGATAATATTCTTCTTTCTGTCGAAAAGAATCAGCGGTCTGTAGATATCATCCTTTATTATCCCACTAGTGATTATATTGAATTCCTTGAAAATAATACTCCCTTTGAACTCATTAAGGGAGTAAAAGTATCCGGTATGCGCGAGAAAGATCCCAATGAACTTTTTCTGGTATTGCGTTTCGGGACAGACAAATGAAAGAAAACCCGCATTCATAGCAGTTGAATGCGGGTTTTCTTGTCATCCATCAGATTATTTCATTGGATTTAAATTGGACATCATGAATAGGGTAGTGACTTGCTCCTTGAGCAGCGGCCTGTAATAATAGTAGCCTTGTACTTCATCGCAATCCAAGTCTTTTAAAAAACGTGCTTGTTCTTCCGTTTCAACGCCTTCTGCAATAACTTTTAAATTCAAGTTTTTTGCGAGACTGATGATGGTTTTAACAATGGCTTTGTTGCTTGTACTCGTACCTTGTACAAATACCTGGTCGATTTTCAAATGTGTAATCGGAAAATTACTAATATAACTAAGTGATGAGAATCCAGTCCCGAAATCATCGATGCTGATATTGATGCCGATTTTTCTAAGCTGATAGAGCGTTTTCTGACAGTTCAGAGCGTCTGATGTCATACTTTCTGTTATTTCCAAGTTTAGATAGTGTGGCTGTAGCCCTGTTTGGACAAGTGTTTCTTCTACTTGCTTGGCAAAATTGGTTTGCATGAACTGGATAAATGAAACATTGACACTGATCTGTAACTTCGGGAAATCAGTTTCTTGCCACTTCTTAGTCTGTGCACACGCTGTTTCGAGCACCCATTGGCCGATTGGGACAATCAAACCAGTCTCTTCTGCAATCGGAATAAAGTCAGCGGGTGAAATAATGCCTTTCGATGGATGATGCCACCGGATAAGAGCTTCCAACCCCGTTATTTCACCTGTGTTGATATCGATTTGCGGTTGATAATAGAGTAGGAACTGATTTCTTTTTAGTGCATGTCGAAGTTCCATTTCCAGTGTCATTTTTTCGACGATGTCACGATGTAAATCCTCTGTGAAAAATTGATAATTATTTTTCCCTTTTTCTTTTGCAAGGTACATTGCTGAATCAGCATTTCTAGTTAAGGTCTCATAATCATGTCCATCTTCCGGAAAAGTGCTGATGCCGATGCTTGAAGTGACATACAAATCAATGTTCTGAAGAGTAAGCGGGTGTGTTAGTTCATCTACGATTCGTGCAGCTACTGTATCCGCTTCCGATGGCTGGCAGAAAGGAAGTAAAATGATATACTCATCTCCACCATGGCGTGCAACAAAATCATTTTTTCGAACAGATTTCAGTAATCTTTGTCCTACGGCTATTAGAAGCTGATCTCCGATTGGATGACCCATAGAGTCATTCACATTCTTAAAGCGGTCGAGGTCGATAAACATAATTGCAAATTGAGTATTTTCTTTCTGTGCTTGTACAATTTCTTCATTTACTTTTTTTTGAAAAAGTCTTCTATTTGGCAAACCCGTCAAATGATCATAAAATGCCATATGTTCAACAAGTTTTTCCGCTTTTTTCCGTTCGGAAATATCGATGGCGGTACCCACTACTTCAACCACCTCGCCGTCTACAGAAATCGGTGACAAATAAACTAGAAAAGTATAACCATAGAGAAGCAATTCAAATTGAACTACCTTACCTTCCATCCCTTTCGTTAGATCACGGAATATCTGAGCAAGTTCCTTTTTTGAAAAAGAAGATTCCACTTTGCGCAAATTGATTTTTTCCACAGTAATGCCGAGCTCTTGTGCAATCTTACCTTCCATAAGTGTGAATAGGATTTCGCCTTCATCATCGTATGTATATTTAAATATAGCATTTTGAAGGTTTTTTACAGTCTGGCGGAAATCATTATTTAAAGCAATTTCAAGTGATTGCTCCGCTTCTTTTCTAGCAGTGATATCTGATCGGATGGCGATGTATTGATAAGCTACTCCTTTATTATTAAGAAGGGGGACAATTGTGGTGTTCACCCAATAGCTTTTTCCATCTTTTGATCGGTTTTTCACATCACCCGTCCAAATTTTCCCCTTTCCGATTGTCTGCCACATTTCTTTGAAGAAGCTTTTAGGGTGATGACCTGAGTTAACGATGCGGTGAGTTTGTCCAATTAGTTCTTCAAGCGGATACTGAGACAGTTCACAAAATTTATCATTTGCATAAGTGATCAATCCTTTTCGATCAGTGATGGCAACAATGGTAGATTGATTGAGTGCATTTTCGATATTATGAAAGTCTAACAGTGCTTTTTTATAATTGTCATCCATCAGTACTTTGCTTGTAATGTCCATATCGAAAGAAATATACTGTATGATTTGTTCATTATCGCCAAGAACAGGGACGATGGTTGCTTGGATCCAGAATGGAGTTCCGTCTTTGGCGTGACTCTTTATTTTTTGATGTGATACTTTATGGTTCATTACTTCATTTTTTATTTCGAGAAGGGTAGTCTCATCGGAGTAGTCGCTATTGAGAAATCCATATGTTTTCCCAATTAACTCTTCGGCCTGGTATTTTGTGATATCGCAAAAAATTTGATTCACATAAGTGATAAATCCGTTAGCATCTATAATAGAAACAGCAAAATTCTCCTCTAGTAGCAGAGATACAGATGAGAGATTTTGAATTCTTGATAACATTATGTAATAGTTCCTTCCCATCCGTCATTTATTTTAATTAGCATTTTTAAGTGCGAAAGAATAGTCGTTCTCCACATAATTTTGATAATCATACAAGCTTTTCTATCATCTATCTATTAGGCATAACCCTACACTATTTCAATACTTTTACATTATAAACAATGCATGGCATTCTCCGCTTCATCCCACGGGACAGGATAGCCTTTCCCTTTCGCACAGAAAATAGAGGTGGATGAGTATTCGGGATCCGCCTCTTTATTATAACCAATTTCATCTATGATGTGCTTCTCATTATGACATTCATCATAGCCACCGAATAACAGACTTAATGTCCCTTTTCCATGCGTAAAAGAAGCTAAGGTGGTGCTGTAATTCATGAAAGTAGAGACGGGAGCTCGTCCCTTCACAATCACCAATCCGTGTGTGGTTTCGGGCGGGTCAAAGCTGCCGGATGCATGTTGAATATCTGACAATACGCGTCCCATATGATCCAGATCCACTTTTAGTTTGAAATTGTAATAAGGTTCCAGAAGCCTATTCTTGGCTTTCTCCAAGCCTTGCCGCAATGCCCGGAAGGTTGCCTCTCTAAAATCACCGCCAGACGTGTGCTCATTATGTCCACGTCCCGTCAGTAAGGTTATTTTCACATCAGTGAGGGGAGAACCCGTTAGTAAGCCGTTATGATCCCGCTCGAATAAATGGCTACGTACTAAGTTTTGATGGCCAATCGAGAGGTCGTTGGCATGGCATACATTTTCAAATTGTAAGCCACTATTTCTGGCTGCAGGTTCGATTGATAGATGTACTTCGGCGTAATGCTTCAACGGTTCAAAATGGCCGTACCCTGTAACTGTCGTTTCAATGGTTTCTTTATACAGTATTTTGGGCTCACCAAAAGAAACGTCTAGGGAAAAACGTTCTTTGACAATTTGCTGAAGGACTTCGAGCTGGATGGTGCCCATGACATGAACGTGGATTTCTTGAAAGTGTTCGTCCCAAGTCACGGCTAGTGAAGGGTCTTCCGCATCCAATAAGTTGAAGCATTGCAGTACTTCTTTGACGTGGATGGATGAATTGAAAATGACTTTCGATTTGAGGGTCGGAATCATATCGTATATCGACTTTTCTGTAAGCGTACCTATCCCGTCGCCGATGGATGCCTGCGTCAATCCTGTAACAGCAAATAGTTCACCTGCATGAATTTGTTCAACTGTCTTAAACTTATTACCATTATAGATACGGATTTGTGTTGCTTTTTCGGTGGTATTGCCATAGTTCACCTCATCCCTAACACTTAGCGTGCCACTCAGGGATTTCAGGTATGTGACTCGATTGCCATTTATATCATGACGAATTTTATAAACGCGTGCAGCGAATTCACTGTCATCGTTGTAAGAAGTAGTGGTCAATAAATCGAGTTTCCTCCAAAAATCAAGAATACCGATGTCTTTTAGTGCTGAACCGCTGGAAACTGCAAAGACGCTGTTTTCTTTAATCATCGTTTGTAGCGTTTCAAGCCATAAGCTCAAATCATAACCGGAATTCATGTAGGTTTCCAGCAATTCTTCATCCCGCTCCGCTACAAATTCGATGAGTTCTTCTTGCATGATTCCTTCATTAAAAGAAGTCGTGAGATCACAAATGTCTTCCGATAGATTGGTCCGTATTTCATGTATGATGTTGTCGACGTTCGTTCCTTCACGATCGGTTTTATTGATGAAGAAAAATGTAGGGACTTGATGTTTTCGAAGCAGCTGCCACACAGTATCAGTATGGCCTTCCACGCCGTCGCTCGCGCTAATGATAATTATGGCGTAATCCATTACTTGAATGGCACGTTCCATCTCGGGAGAAAAGTCGACATGTCCAGGCGTATCGATAATCGTATACATGGAACCATTATAGGAGATAGATGCCTGATCTGCGAAAACAGTGATTCCTCTTTCTTTTTCAATGGCATGGCTATCGAGGAAGGCGTCTTTGTGGTCCACGCGCCCTCTTTGTTTAATGTGATTTGTATGATAAAGCAGTTGTTCAGAAAAAGTTGTTTTTCCTGCGTCAACGTGTGCAAGTATACCGATTGTTTTATACATGATGTCGCTCCTGTCCGTTTCTTGCCTTTACCAGAAGTATAGCAAATCTGAATTGGGCGAATGACCTTAAAGAGGTGGTATACTGTAACTACAAATTTAGTGTGAAGGAGGAATCAGTTTATGAAATATTCAAAAGCGAAAATGGAGAAGCTTGTGAAGAATGATCCAGAGCTGTCAAAACGTCTGAAACAGATAATGGCAGAACTTGACTTGGAGAAAAGTTTCGCGTTGAAAGCGTTGTATCATGCAGATGTAAAAGACGGTGGCAACCATCAAAGAAATTATCAAGAGCTATAATGAGTTTAAAGCGTGTAGAGCGAAATATGGCTCTGGACGCTTTTTTAATTAAAGGATAGTAAAACAGCTGATTTTCACTGGACTATTTCCGGCCCACTTTCGGCGAATTAATCACGACAGTTTTACCGAGGGGCAGGTGTGGCTAGAAGTGACTGCGTCTCTTCTATCCACACTCTTTTCGGTTTTCCTGTTGTGATTATTAGCCTGTCGCGTTCCTACAATATCTAAGTGAAAAATGCAGTTATTTTGGAAGAAAAGAATAGACGACTATCTATAAAGAGTGTAAGTGCCCGAAGATGCAATTTCGGGCACTCTAGCACGTTGTACTTTGTATTCCCTACTTATTAAGACATCTCGATAATGGTATAGAAGTCGCTCAATTCAAGCAATCCTACACGTAGTGCCAAGTGTGTAATCAAGTTATTTTTGTTCGATCAATAGGCATGATCATGTGATGAACAATTCAATAGTTATTTTTAAATCCATTTAATATACGTACGTTTAAATGATCTAGTTGAAAACAAAGGACATTTATAGCTTTCAATAGAATACAAGTACAGAATAGACGGGTACAAAAACTTAGTTCGTATCACAATTAAAAACAAAAATTTGAAAGTAGGTGAAACAAATGGATTTTCAGCAATCATTAGATTCAATCAATTATTTTGCGGTGTTAGTAGCGGCGTTATCTGCGTTCATCATAGGCGGCCTGTGGTATTCTGTTTTGTTTGCAAAAGCTTGGATGGTTGAAAATAACTTTAATGAAGAAATGTTGAAGAATAGCAATATGGCAAAGATTTTTGGAGGATCATTTATTTTTTCTTTAATCATATCATTTGTGTTGGCGTTGTTTTTAGGACCTGATAGTGACGCATTAATTGGCGCATTTACAGGGTTGATGATAGGGCTTTTTTGGGTTGCAACTGCAATGGGGATCACGTATTTGTTTGAAAGAAAGTCAATGAAACTGTTTTTCATTAATGCAGGATACCATGTTGTCACATTTACAATAATAGGCTTAATACTAGGTATGTGGAAGTAAGTCTATTTTTTTACAAAAATGTTTACATAGAAAGAGGTGTGCATATGAAAGAATACGCGATTACAACCATTGTTGACTGTATGGCGTCCAATGTGGATATGAAGGAAATCCAGCGAATTCAAACGGAGCATCGCCTTAAGCTTGTTGAGTTCTGGGGAATCAAAGAGGGAAGTAGCGTTTTAGAAATTGGTTGTGGGCAAGGCGATACTACGGCTGCGCTGGCGTACGTTGTCGGGCTAGAAGGATTTGTCCATGGGGTAGATATTGCGTCTCCAGATTACGGTGCCCCGATAACGCTAGGCGATTCCGCCCGTTATTTACAGCAGTCGAAGCTAAGAAAACAGCTTAAAATGGAATTTAACGTTGATGTTTTATCAATGGAGAATGATTTTCCTGAAAATAGTTTTGACTATATTGTTTTCTCCCATTGTTCATGGTACTTAAAATCAATTGAGGAATTAGAAGGCATTTTGAAGAGGGTTAGAATATGGGGCAAGACACTATGTTTTGCTGAATGGGATTCAAGAATTCAAATGATTGAACAATATCCCCATTTCTTAGCCGTGCTGATTCAATCCCAGTATGAATGTTTCAAACAAAGTAGTCTTTCGAATATACGTACACTGTTTACGCCGACGGATGTTAGACGGGTTGTAGAAAACGTGGGCTGGACCGTTACAAATGAACAATTCATTCATTCATTCACCTCAGCTGCAAGATGCGGAATGGGAAATCGCTATAACGGTAAATGATTTTAAAGAGGAAATTAATACCTTTGTTGATTTGCCTGACAAACTAAAGTCTCTCCTTCAATCTGAAGTGATTTTGTTAGAAGAAGCACGAAAGAGTATTGCAGTTCAGCCGATGTCAACATACGTATTCATTGCAGAATAGTAGGTTTACCCCAATTGTAAAATTTAGATTAATCATTATTTTTCAACCTTTCTTATTGTACACTGTACGTAAGGGGCGAAGGGGGATGATGGCATGAAGAAGTACAGCAAACAGGAGAATAGCTGGATTTTCTATGATTGGGCGAACTCGGCATATTCAATTATTATTACGACTGCGGTGTTTCCGCTTTATTATAAGGCGGTTGCTACGGATGCAGGCGTAAGTATGTCAAACTCTACCGCATATTTGGGGTATACGGTCGCCATTGCCACATTCATACTGGCAATGATTGGACCGCTGTTAGGAACGATTGCCGATTATGAGGGATTAAAGAAAAAGTTCTTCCTGTTCTTTTTCATGATGGGGACGGTAGCAACGGCTTCATTGGCGTTCGTTCCGGGCGATAACTGGCTTTGGTTATTAATTATTTACACCATCACCGCCGTCGGTTTTCACGGGTCGAATATATTTTACGATGCATTTTTAGTAGACGTTACGCCGGAAGAACGAATGAACAAAATATCTTCACGTGGTTTTGGACTCGGGTATATTGGGAGCACGATTCCGTTCATACTTAGTATTGCAATTATAATTCTGGCTCAACAAGAGCTAATCCCGCTGGCAACAGCCACGGCAAGTCGAATTGCTTTCGTTATTACGGCAATTTGGTGGGCTGTATTCACGATTCCTATGGTTAAAAATGTTCATCAAATTCATGGCATTAAACGTGAACCGAATCTAGTGGCGAGCGGTTTTAGGCGTCTAGGTGGCACATTCAAAGAAATACGCAAATACCGAACCGTTTTTTTATTTTTGTTGGCTTATTTCTTCTATATAGATGGGGTTGGGACGATTATTGCGATGTCGACGGCGTACGGAAGTGATTTGGGAATTAGTGCGACGAATCTGCTTATTATCCTGTTTGTCACACAAGTCGTTGCGGCGCCGTTTGCGATTCTCTACGGAAAACTGGCACAGAAATTCACCGGAAAAAAGATGTTATACGTAGGAATCTGTGTATATATCATCGTATGTATTTATGCATTTTTCATGAAAACGACGATGGATTTCTGGATATTGGCAATGCTCGTTGCAACTTCACAGGGCGGTATTCAAGCGCTTAGTCGTTCGTACTTTGCAAGGCTTGTTCCGAAAGAAAAGTCTAACGAGTTTTTCGGCTTCTATAATATTTTCGGCAAGTTTGCATCAGTTATGGGGCCTTTACTTGTAGGGGTGACTGCGCAGCTGACTGGAAGTTCTGCATACGGAGTGTTCAGTCTTGTTATTCTGTTCATCATTGGTTTGGCAATTCTATCACGTGTTCCAGAACCCGATTTAAAAGCCGTATAAAATAAATGAAAAACGACGTTCACTTCATAGAATGTGAACGTCGTTTTAAAATAGTGTACTTATTTGGCTTTTTCAATTTTATCGATTTGTAGAATACGGAATCCTTCTTTTTCAAGCTTTCCTTTTAATTTTTCGATTTCAGCATCCGTTTTGCCATCTTCAAGCGTAATGACAACTCGTCTAGCAAGGACAGAACCATTATCTAGTGTAAACATGCCTTCAATTAGTTCACCACGTAGTGTTTTCGTAAGTTTTTCAATCATACCCTTCGCTTCTGTTGAAGAAATTGTAAGATTGATTCCCCCTGTTTTTAAACCGAAAGCATCACCGAGGACGCTTTCCACTTTATTATGCGTTAAAATACCGACAAGTTTTCCATGTTCAACAACGCTTAGAAAAGGCAGTGCTTTAATTTTTATGAGTGCGCTTAAAAAGGAAGAGCGTTCAGTTATGAATGTATCTTGGTGCATCAGCAAGTGATCAATCTTTTCGCTTTTATCACCGTTTTCTTCATATAGATATTCAATCAAGTGTACCTTATAAATCATTCCTTTATAGTTGTCATCCTGGTCGACAACAGGAATACATCTGTAGCCGCTTGCGTTAATCGCATCCAGTGCTTCCCCCACAGTTTGTTTGATATTCATCGTAGACACTCCAAGTCTTTCCATCAGTAAGTCTCTAACGTGCATGTTTAATCCCCTCATTCCTAGGTTTATCTATTATCACAATTTTTAGTTTATGATAAATTTCATTATAATAGAGATATATAAAGTTGTACAATTAATTATACAGCAAAACCTATAGGGCATGATATACATTGACTACAAAAGCGGTATCAACCTACTTTACTAGACGAATCCAGTATAATAAAAGGAAAGAATCGTTATATGTGAATAAAGGGAGCTATGGAAATGGAAAAGTTAAGTCTTGGTGGACTACTAGATGTTATTGGTGAATTATTTTCTGATGAAATCTCGATTGCGGTGTCGAACACGGAAAAGTACCTTTACTATCTGCCCAGCAAACGAGTGGATTTAAAAATTAGACCGGGTGATCTATTGAAAGAAGGAACGATTGCATATAAGGCAATCTCTCAAAAACAGAAAGTATCTGAGTTTATCAACCGTGATGTGTTCGGCGTTCCTTATCATGGGATGGCTGTCCCGTTTTATAATGGTGAGGTGCTCGAAGGGTGTGTGACCGCAATTTATCCGGCTTACACGGACGGGAAATCTGTGGTAACGGTGAAAACGCATGATGGATGGATTCCTGTGCCTTTTACAGATGTGAAATACGTTGAAGTGAAAGATCGAAAAACGTATGTAGTGGCAGAAGGTTTTTTAGGCACTCATAAAAATACATTGCAAGAATTTGAATATTTATTGCCGCGTGATTCCTTTGTACGCTGTCATCGCTCCTTTATCGTCAATGTCCATCATATTAAAGGGATTTATCCAGACATGCACTCAACTTTTGTATTAGAAATGGATAACGGTACCAAGATTCCAGTCAGTCAAACGTATTCCAGTTACTTCCGCAAACTATTAGGGTTTTAGCAGGGAGGAATGAAGGTCAATTCAGTATCTTGACGCAATCACGCCGTGGCATGTTTGATTGATGCTGTTTCAGTCGGATATTTGAATGCCTTAACCGATTATTCTCTTTCCAAACCATAAATGCTCACTCGTGTTGGTGTGTAAGCTAGAATTAACAAAAGGTTATGAAAAGGGGCAGTTGAAGATGGGCAGTCAGATGAATCGAATTAGAAATGTTCAATTGAGGGACGTTGTTGTCTCACCAGAAGAAGCAGCATCTTGGATTGAAGATGGTATGACCCTCGGATTGAGCGGTTTTACACGTGCGGGTGACGCCAAAGCAGTTCCGTTGGCATTGATCAAGCGTGCAGAAACAGAACAATTTAAAGTTAATATATATACAGGAGCTTCTTTGGGCTCGGATATTGATAAATTGCTTGCGGAATCAGGTATTGTCAATAAACGTGGACCATTCCAGGCAGACCCTGTAATGAGAAAAAAAATTAATGATGGTGAGCATTTGTTCGTAGATCATCATTTATCACATACAGCGGAACTCGTTCGCTCAGAAATAATAGGGCCAATTGACTTTGCAATTTTGGAAGCGGTTTCAATAACGGAGGACGGAATGATTATCCCAACGACATCTGTTGGAAACTCTTTGTCTTTTGCAAACCATGCAAAATCAATCATTATCGAGATTAATACGGCGCACTCTTTACAGTTAGAAGGGTTACATGATTTATACGACCCCGGTATGCAGGGCGAAAGGACTCCAATTCAGTTAACGAAAGTCGATGACCGTATCGGTACAATGGGTATCCCAATTGACATGAGTAAAGTAAAAGGCATCGTATTCACGCATCAGTTGGACTTTCCTTCAACAATCGATGCACCTGATGATGAAACGGAAATTATGGCGGAGCATTTACTGACATTCTTGCGCAGTGAAGTTCAAGCAGGCCGTCTGACAGAACGTCTTGCGCCTTTACAATCAGGAATTGGATCGGTGGCAAATGCGGTTCTGCACGGCATGATTAACTCTGAATTTAAGGACTTAGAGGTGTATTCAGAAGTGTTGCAGGACGCAGTCTTCGAATTAATTGATGCGGGAAAAGTACGTTTTGCTTCTTGCGCCTCGATTACATTGTCTGAAGAAAAGATGAAGCATGTCTATAGTAACTTCGAGCAGTATCGGGATAAATTGATTATGCGTCCACAGGAAATCTCCAATCACCCAGAAATTATCCGCCGTCTCGGCTTGATCTCCATTAATACTGCACTTGAATTGGATATATACGGGAACGTCAATTCAACGCATGTTTCGGGGACAAGGATGATGAACGGCATCGGTGGATCAGGTGATTTTGCCCGCAATGCACGCCTTGCAATTTTTGTTACGAAGTCAGTGGCAAAGGGCGGTAAGATATCAAGCATCGTTCCGTTTGTATCGCATGTAGATCATACTGAACACGATGTAGATATTATTGTGACTGAACAAGGATATGCCGATTTACGTGGGCTTGCACCGAGAGAACGTGTCGGACTCATTATCGAAAACTGCGTACATCCATTGTATCGTGAACAGCTACGTGCGTATTATAGTGAAGCACTTGAAAGAGGCGGACAAACGCCACATATTCTTGAAAAGGCATTCTCTTGGCATACGAATTTTGCGAAGAACGGCACAATGCTTGAGCTAGTTGAAGAGCTAGTTTAATGAAACAAAAAGAGGGTTACCCAATTTGGGGTAATCCTCTTTTCGTTTTTAGAGCGTTGTTGGTCAATCATACAAACAGTGATCAAGTGAATGAGTGAACAAGTGAACAATAGGGAGTTAAAAGAGACACACTGAATGGTAGTTAAATATTTCCAAATAGTATAGCCTGAAATATAACGGTATACAAGTTTCTGGTATACTGGAGGTGAAATGGTGAAGAAATGAGCATTCTTTATAGTTACAAAAGAACTTTCTAACAAAATGTTAATGAGGTGGTTGTGATGAAAATAGCACTATTTGGTGCCACAGGACGTATAGGCGGAGATGTACTAAAACGCGCTCTTGCGGAAGGTCATGATGTAGTGGCACTTGTTCGTTCGCCAGAGAAATTGGCATCGTCAGACCAGTTAACGGTCATTCAAGGGGATGTCTGTGATGCTGAAGTAGTGTCGCGTGCCGTTACAGGCGTCGACGCGGTATTTAGTGCTCTAGGTACGGATAGAACGACAACGTTGACTGAGGCGGTCCCACATATGATTAAAGCGATGGAAGAGAATGGCGTCAGTAGAATAGTCACAATCGGGACGGCGGGTATCTTACAAAGCAGAGAAAATCCTGCAAAGTTACGCTATGAAGCGGGGGATTCGAATCGGAAGCTGACTTTCGCGGCTCAAGAGCATCATAAAGTATATGACATGCTTCGGCAGTCTGGGCTAACGTGGACGATTGTTTGCCCTACTTATTTGCCGGATGGTGCCGAGGCGGGAAATTACAGAATTGAGCGCGATTTGTTGCCGTTGGAGGGTAAAAAGATTTCGGTTGGTGACGCGGCTGCTTTTGCCTACAATGAACTACTGGAGAATGAAAACAGCGGATTTCGTGTTGGGATTTCATATTGATTTACAAAGTAGTACTGTCATTGGCGGTGCTATTTTTGTACGGAAAATAATTTGAGGAAGTCTTGTATGACTAACTTTGGAAATATATCAATCGGAATTAACGAAATATTATAATTGTTGCAACTGTCTTATTGGTAGGGTTTATCCATATCTCGTGAAAAGGGGGAAGATTGTAGTGGAGTATCAATTTCCGGAATTTGTTTTCTTTAGGCCTGTATTTACTGCTTTTATATTAATTCTATTTGTTGTGTTGCTTGTCGTTATATTTCAGAAGGGAAGGTTGCTAAATCTCTTCTCTGTTGTGAGTATTTTACTAGTTTGTACGTACATTCCAGCAATGCTTCTTGTTGCTGAAGGGCATATTGTCGATGAGTATAACTTGGGCGGAGATGCCGTTATTATGTATCAATTTTTGGGGATTGTAGGACTCGCTACAACTACTATTTTTGTTTTCTTGGGTAGGAGGAAAAGGTAAATTAATTGGATAGAATCAGAGATCCGGCTTATATCGCTTTGTGGATGCCTCCCGCTCTAAGTGAGTGCACTGAAAAAGTCCGATTTCCTTCAATCCCGTTGATTTCCGTTCCGAGCGGACGCTTTCCGCGGGCACGGCTTCAATCTCCTCGTCACTACGTTCCTGCGGGGCTTTCAGCTCGCGCTTTTCCCGCTGGAGTCGCCGCTCTTCACTACAATCAACTAGTTCTAACTATAAAAAAGAACTTTTTCAGTGCCCTCCGATAAACCGGAAAGAAGAGCAAGGAGGGATTGAACTACATCCCTCCATCAGTCTTATCGCTCCGGCTACCACGTAGACGCGCCTTCGCTGGATGGCCTCTTTTAGAAAGCAAATTTCGTTATTGGGAATTAGACTTGCAATCTATAGTGCGTTTTTCTTCAATGAAATTAGTATCAAATAGTAATCACATTATAATCTCAGTCCATTCATCTCAAAATCTCTCTCAACAATGGAAAACTCCAGCGCAAGCGCGGCAAAGGGGTAGCCGAAGCCGTGAGACTAGATGCGAAGCGTTAATCTAGGCTCGTGGCCAGAGGCATCCCCAGAGCGCCAAGCGGTCTAAAATCCACACTCCGAATCACAAATCTCCTGATAATGAACACACCAGCGCATTATTTAAATCTACTTTCGTCCAAGTTCAAAAGAAAAATCACACCTCAAACTCACTCATCAGTCCATGTGTATTACCTTCAGTATCGTTGAAAAATACCATCCAGGTCTCCATAGTGCCCATTTTTGCGATAAAATGTGGTTTATCGGTGAAAGGAACGCCTTTTTCACTAAGTTCTTTGTAGCTCGCATGAATGTCGTCTACTTGGAAATAAAGGACGGAACTTGCGTTTGTGAATTGTTCCGTTTCGGGCAGACTAAGGAGCAGTCTCACACCGTTACAATCAAAAAAAGCCATCGTTTCGGTATTGAATAAGAGTGTTAACCCAAGTCTATCTTGATAAAATGACACTGCACGATTGATATCTTTTACGGGTACTGCAATTTGGCCAATACTTTTTAAAATAGTTGTCAAGAGTAATCCCCTAATTCAGTCAATTTGCAATAATAGTATACCATATTAACATTTTAATCCAATTATAATGAAAGTGGAGGAGCTTAAAATATGGAGGTTCTTTATAGTGGTTTATTAAAAGACGGGCACCCTTTTTTCATACGTGCATTACATTTGGAAGACCTTAAGGCCATTTATCATGTACAAAAAGAAGTATTACAAGTACTTGATCATCCAGATTCATTATCTTCGTTGTCAGAAAATGAGTATGAATATATTTTGACTGGCGGCGGTAAGATGGTAGGGGTGTTTGCGGATGGGTGGCTTGTCGCATTTCGTGCATTACTGGTACCGGGTGACGACGAAGAGCATCTTGGTTCTGATGTCGGTCTTGATCGAAACGAGTTAGAGTCCGTTATTTACCAGGAGATTTCGAATGTCTCACCGCGCTATCGCGGCTATCAACTACAAAAAATAATGGCAATTGTTTTGATGGAACAATTGAAAAAAGATGAATATAAATATGTCTGTGCAACCGTTGCACCGTTCAATATCGCTAGTCTAAAGGACAAGTTTTCACAACAGATGGAAATTGCAGCGCTTAAGCAAAAGTATGGTGGGTTGTTGCGCTATGTTTTCGTGAAACACCTCCACGAAAAAGGTAGTGAATGGAAAGCGGAGCAAGACGTTCCGATGCAAGACACAAAAACGCAACAAAAACTTCTTGAAGAAGGATGGCGCGGCACGAATATTTCATGTGGTCCTGATGGATGGCTCGTCCGGTATTGCAAATAAAATACCTACATGCACGCATTGTATAAACTACTAAATGTACTGGAGGTGAAGAGGGGTTGACAAAGAGCCAGACATTAAAATTAATAGGCCTCTTAGTTGTGATTGTTACCGTTTTAACGCTATTTAACAGTAAGAATGACAAAGGTACCGAGAACACTACTGTTGCCTTGGAAAATACCACAGCCCCCGTCGTTAAGGTCCATGAGTCTAATGGATTTCCGAAGCTGGATGAAATCCTGAATGATCCACGGTTAAAAGGTGCGACAACTGGAATCAGTATCCGAAACGCATCGACGGGCGAAATTGTCTATTCTCATCTCGGTGATACACGGGTTCATCCTGCATCCGTCATGAAGTTACTGACCGGTGCAACAGCGCTTGAAACACTCGGTGAAAATCACATATTCAAAACAGAACTATATACGGATGGACGGATTTCGAACGGTCTATTGTACGGGAATCTCTATTTAAAAGGGAAAGGTGATCCAACGCTGACGAAGGATGGTTTAAATACGTTTGCATCTGAGTTAAAAGCAAAAGGGATTCGCTCCATCAAAGGAAATTTATATGCAGACGATACTTGGTTCGACACCGACCGCCTATCTCAAGACCTAAATTGGTCCGATGAACCATACTATACAGGTTCACAAATCTCGGCATTGACGCTATCCCCAAATAATGATTATGACGCCGGAACAGTGATTATCGAAGTAAATCCTACAACTAAGTCGGGACAAGCAGGAAAAGTGCGCATGGTTCCTGCAAATACTTATCTAACCGTCATTAACAATACGCAAACAGTGAAAAAAAAAGGTAAGAAAAACATCCGAGTTGAACGGCGGCATGGCACGAACACAATCGTCGTTTCAGGAACGATTCCAGTAGGAGCCAAAAAAACAAGAACCTGGTCATCCGTTTGGGAACCTTCAAACTATACAATTAACGTCTTTCAAACTGTACTTGAAGAACAAGGCATCACGTTCTCTGAAGCACCTAAACTGGATAGAAAAAAAGTTCCTGCGGGAGCTACTTTAGTAGCATCAAGACAATCAATACCACTGAAAGAGTTACTCATCCCCTTCTTGAAATTGAGTAATAATGGTCATGCTGAAGTACTGGTAAAAGAAATGGGTCGTGTGATTGGCGCCAAAGGTAGCTGGGAGAAAGGGCTTGCAGTCATGCACAGCACTCTTGCGGATATGGGAATCGATTCGAGTAATATGTTGCTTCGCGACGGTTCCGGCATGTCACATAAAAACCTCGTCACTGCAAATGAAGTATCCGAGCTTCTCCATACAGTACAATCGAAATCTTGGTATCCGACATTTCTGAACGCGCTTCCTGTAGCGGGGAATAAGGATCGTTTTATTGGCGGTACATTGCGAAACCGTATGATAGGAACAGCTGCAGAAGGCAATGTACGAGCAAAAACAGGTGCTCTGAATGGGGTTACAGCTTTATCGGGGTTTGTCACAGCGTCAGACGGAGAAAAATTGATTTTTTCAATTATGATAAATAACTATTTAAGCGAGAGTACTTACGAAGTTTTGGATGCAATTGCAGTCGCATTGTCAAACTTTAAAATGAACTAACATGTACTCAATCCATGTGATTACATCTCAATAGTGCTTCTAACGAACTATTTTTGAATAGTTTGTTTTTTCATAAAAATTTATGTTTACCAGGGAAACGGTAGGGTAAGGGATATAGAGACTATAAATAAATACTGGTACACTACCAGGAGATTAAAAGGGGAGATTTTATACTATGGGGAAGTTCAAATCACTATTTCTATTAATAACTGTGTTGGTTTTGGTTTTATCTGCATGTGCACCAAAAGAGGATGCAACAGATGAAGTGAGTGAAGGCGACGGAAGTTATGAACTTGTGAAAAAAGGGAGTTTGACCTTTGCGGCAAGCGGACTCTATAAGCCATTCAACTTTGAGGAAAAAGGTGAGCTGACAGGATTTGATATTGAAATTGGAAATGCAATATCGGAAAAGTTGGGCTTGAAGCCGAACCCGGTGACAAATCCATTTGAAACAATTCTGCAAGGGTTAATCGGCAATAAATACGACGCAATTATTGGATCAATGGCTTATACGAAAGAGCGCGCTAAACAGGCGAACTTTACTGAACCTTACTATTACTCGGGTGGAATGATTTTTGTATCCGCAGAGAATACCGATATTAAATCTGGAGAGGATTTGAAGGGCAAAAAGATTGGCGTCGTGGCTCAATCCACATATGAAAAACCTGCGCAAACCCTTTCGGACAATATTCAGTATTACAGTAGTGACGTAGTTGCATTGAAAGATTTGACGATACCGGGTCGCCTCGATGCGGTAATCACAGCTGATATTGTCGGCTTTGAAGCCATTAAAAATGATTTTAATATTAAAGAAGTAGGGAAGCCGCTATGGGTAGAACAGCCATCTATCGCTGTGCGACCAGAAAATGATGCATTAAGAGAAGCAATTGATGAAGCACTTAAAGAAATAATTGAAGACGGCACATATGATGAAATCTCACAGAAATGGTTCGATCGAAACCTGTTAGACCTTGATCTGGAGGGCGTGGAGCTTTTAGAATGAATGATTCCACAAACTTAATCACGGAAAGAGGGTATAACTAGTGCCAGAGGTATTTATAACAATCTATGAAGTATTCATACGAACGTACCCGGGCTTCTTAAAAGCAGCCCTTATCACATTAGAAATTACAGCAATTGCCCTAGTACTGGGTACTGCGTTAGGTATTGTTTTTGCTTTAATGAAAATATCCAAGTCGAAAATTTTACAGACAATCGCAAACCTGTATATTACTTTAATACGGGGGACTCCGCTGATTGTTCAAATCATGTTTCTCTATTATGGAATCACAAACATCGTTGTACTCTCAAACTTCTGGGCTGGTGCAATCGCGCTGGGGATTCATAATGGTGCCTATATCGCGGAGATTTTCCGTGGCGCTATACAGGGCATTGACAGAGGGCAGGAGGAAGCCAGTCTCGCAGTCGGCATGAATCGTCGTCAAGCAATGCGCAGAATCATTTTTCCACAAGCGTTGCGCCGTGCCATTCCGCCACTCGGAAACCAGTTTATCATTACGATGAAAGATTCATCACTTGTATATGTTATCGGTGTTTCAGAAATGTTTGGTCTTGCGAACAGAGAAGCGGCTGCATCATTCCAGCCTTTCGAAACATTTATGGTTGTTGGATTATACTATCTCGTACTCGTATTGATCTTCACTGCACTACTGAAATGGTATGAGAAAAAGCTGGATGTTGACACTATATGAGGAGGACATTAAATGATTAACACGAAAAACCTCCACAAGTCATTTGGCAATCTTGAAGTGCTGAAAGGAATTGACCTTGACGTGGAAGCCGGGGAAGTAGTCGTACTTATTGGAGTCAGCGGCTCTGGTAAAAGTACGTTGCTTCGCTGTTTGAACTTTCTTGAAATACCCAACGAAGGTGAAATTGCAATTGATGGGCGTCGCGTCAATCTGAAGAAAGATGATCTATCAAACGTGCGTGCCGAAATAGGAATGGTATTCCAGCATTTTAATCTCTTTCCACATAAAACAGTGCTTGAAAACATTACGGAGGCACCAATCATTGTTAAAAAGATGAAGAAGGAACAGGCAGAAAAAAAGGCCCGTATCATATTAAAAAAAGTTGGATTGTTGGATAAAGCAGACGTCTATCCAAGCAAATTGTCAGGCGGTCAAAAGCAACGTGTAGCTATTGCACGAGCACTTGCAATGGAACCCAAAGCACTTTTGTTTGACGAACCGACTTCAGCACTTGACCCTGAACTCGTTGGAGAGGTTCTTCAAGTAATGAAAGACTTGGCAAACGAAGGGATGACAATGGTCGTAGTCACTCATGAAATGAAGTTTGCCAAGGAAGTGGCAGACCGCATTATTATGCTAGATGAAGGTTGTATCATTGAAAATGCTGATCCAGATAACTTTTTCAACCATTCCACCAACGAACGGACACGCCAGTTTTTAGAAATGGTTGACGTTTAAAGTTGTAGAGAAAAAGCTGTCCCCCGCCTAGGTATATCAGGCGATGAACAGCTTTTTTTCACGTTATCTTTTCGGTTCGTAGTTCAGCATCTTAAACATTTCTGACAGTTCGTCCTCAGTCAAGTCACGCCATTGTCCATTCGGCAAGTCACCAAGGTGGATGTTCATAATGCGTGTCCGCTGTAACTTGCGTACATTGTATCCAAGTGCGGAACACATACGGCGGATTTGGCGATTCATTCCTTGCGTTAAAGTCATGTTGAATTTACGCGGACCCAGTTGCTTCACTTTACACGGTTTAGTAACCGTATCTAAAATTGCAACGCCTGACTGCATCTGGTGAATGAAATCTTTCGTAATCGGTAGATCCACAGTGACGATATATTCTTTTTCATGGCCATTCTCTTCACGCAAGATTTCATTGACGATATCACCGTCATTTGTCAAAAGGAGAAGTCCATCTGAATCTTTATCGAGCCGTCCGATATGGAAAACACGGAGTGGATGATTGACGAAATCAACAACATTACCTTTAATATGACGTTCTGTGGTACTTGTAATGCCGATGGGTTTGTTGAGCGCAAGATAGACGAGCTGTTGTTCCGTCTTCACAATTTTTCCGTCTGCCCGGACTTCGTCGCCATCTCCGACTTTACTGCCGAGCTCGGCGAGTTGCCCGTTGATTGTAATCCGTCCGTCTTCTATCCATTTATCTGCGCCACGTCGGGATACGATTCCCGCTTCACTCAAATATTTATTAATTCTCATTGGAATCACCTGCTTTGTTTATTAAAACTAGTATACAGCATTGTGAATCAAACAACTAAATGAACCATATCGTGAATAAAGAAATAAAATAGGACGTCTGTTGATTAACCAAAATCAACCAGAAAATAACTTGATCACATACTGAGCACTGCGTATGGAATTGCTTTTGGTTCGCTTTGAATTGAACAATTTCCCTATCATTATCGTGATGTCTTACTAAGTAGGGATGCGATTTCATCGCATCCCTACTTAGTTTTTTCGATAATCGTATGGTAGTTGTTCATCCGTCGCTCTCCAAAGACATAGCCACAAGTAGTGCTGAAGCTTTTCTGAACGATAGAATAGCTCGCTTCTCGCATCGTGAGAAGCGGCCAAAGATGAAATTTTGACCGCTTAAACCCTCTACCATAGTTTCTCTATTTTAATTTTAAGGAAGTGTCAGTTTCTTATAAGTAATGCAGAGAACACTATCTACAACGTGCAAGAGTGCCCGAAATTACATCTTCGGGCACTTACATTCCTTATAGAAGCTCATCTATTCTTTTCTTTCAAAGCAACAGCATTTTTCAATTGAGTATTGTAGGAACGCGACAGGTGATTATTCATAACAGGATTATCCCGAAGAGTATGGCAATAAGTGACGGAGTCACTTATTGCCATACTTGCCTCTCGGTTAAAGTGTCATGATTAATCCACCGAAAGCGGTCCGGAAATAGTCCAGTGAAAATACCGATTTTCAATCTTTTATCTCTAGCGTTTTATGCCTATAATTTCTTAATCAACAAATCTAACAAAGTAAATTACTTTACTGAAAAGGTTGACAATTAGGTGAATCCATAATACGATTGGATTAACATTTTTTTTAAGAGACGGGCAGAAGGTTCCGATAGCGGTGCCGCCCACGACAGACGAGACGAGAATAGCTGAGAAATTGATGAATAAGAAGAGTAGCACGGGTACGTGATTATAGAGAGTCAGTGGGTGGTGAAAACTGATACGCGGCCGGTGTGAATGGACTTATGAGAGCCTAGTTGAATCGCCTTTTAAACTAGGACGTGAGATCCCACGTTACGGGATGTGTCTATTAGACACGCTAAGTGGAAGTAGAAATACTTCAATTAGAGGTGGCAACGCGGTAAATTCCGTCCTCTGCAATCGGACTAATCTGTCCTTTTGCAGGGGACTTTTTTATTTTCAAAAAAGAGGAGAGATGAGTAGAGATGAGTAGGGAACAGACGAGTACGAGTTTAAGGACAACAATGAAAACGTTAAATGGGGATTCGTTAACACCAATATCCATTTTCAGAAGAATGCAGGGGCAGCGGAAATTTTTACTGGAAAGCTCTTCGAAGCACGAGGGGTCCGGGCGCTATTCTTTTCTAGGGATGGATCCGCTGAAGTCTTATAGCGGAAGAGATGGCAAGCTGAACGAGCACGTTTACAAGACGGGTAAGAAATATGTGCACGAGGGTGATTTGTTTGTTCTGTTGAAACGATTGATGCCGAGAATTACGGATGATTTCGATTTCCCTTTCACGGGTGGCGCAGTTGGCTACGTTGGTTACGGTGCAGGTTCCGATAGTGCGACGCGTTCCCATGACGATATGGGATTCCCGGATGTCAATTTCAATATTTATGAAACGATTATTATCTTCGACCATGTATCGAATGAAGTGACATTGTTGCATACGGAAATTAATCCGGAACAAAGTGCCCCCGATTTGGACGCACTGGCGAACAGTATGTTGAAGGGTCCTGAAAAGGAAGAGTCTACCTTTTCAATATCCGACTATAACTGTAGCGTAACGCAGCAACAGTTTGAAGATATGGTACGCGATGCAAAAGGGTATATCGAAGCGGGCGAAGTGGAACAAGTTGTACTGTCAAGACGATTAGTAGCTGATTTCAATGGCGATCCGTTTTCACTTTATCGAAAGCTTAGAAAGCGCAATCCTTCGCCTTATATGTATTACATGGAATTTGATGATCATGTCGTCGTGGGGACGTCACCGGAAAGTTTGGTTCGCGTGGCAAACGGTCAAGTAACGACAAATCCAATTGCCGGAACACGTCGACGCGGTGTAGATAAAGCAGAAGATAAGGCGCTTGAAAAAGAATTGTTGGCGGATCCGAAAGAACTCGCAGAACACGATATGCTTGTCGAACTTGGAAAGAATGATTTGGAGAAAGTATGCCTAGTGGATTCTGTTAAAGTCACAAGTTATCAGGAAATCGTCCGTTACGAACATGTCATGCACATTGTATCGGAAGCGGAAGGGACATTGTCGCCGGTGCTTCATTCACTGGATGCATTAACGGCTTGTCTTCCAGCGGGTACAGTAACGGGTACACCGAAAAAAAGGGCGATGGAATTGATTGATGAATTGGAGAAGATGGACCGGGGCATTTACGGTGGGGCAATCGGCTACATTGGATTCAATGGAAATATGGACTTTGCATTGACGATTCGAACGATGGTGGTCAAGGATGGAAAAGCATATGTCCAGGCGGGCGCAGGAATTGTGCAAGCATCAGAACCGACAACTGAATTTATGGAAACAGCCAATAAAGCCAAATCATTATTAGATGTCGTAAACTAGATCACTATTGAATTGTGTGTGAGAAAGAGCTTAGCAGAGTAGAGGAGAGATTGAGATGAGAAGTTTTGTTAAAAGAGTAGAAATGGGCGAGCATTTGATGTACGAAGAAATGCTAGAGGCTTCGAAGTTGATGTTTAATGAGCAAACGGATTCACAGGACGTCATTGATTTCCTTGTGGCATTGTCACTTAAAGAGGAAACAGCACATGAATTGGCGGCTCTTGCCGAGGTCATGAGTTCGTTCGCGCTTCAAGTAAATGTTCCACGGGAAACATTTATGGATAACTGCGGAACTGGCGGAGATGGCTCAAACAGTTTCAATATCAGTACAGCATCTGCCTTTGTACTAGCGGGCGCAGGCGTTTCAATCGCCAAACATGGCAATCGGAAAATTTCAAGTGCGGCAGGAAGCTCTGATGTATTGGAAGCACTTGGCGTTCATACGAAATTTAGCATAGATGAGACCATTGAATTGCTTCTACAAGAAGGAATTACGTTCTTATATGCACCAAATGTTCATCCGAAAATGAAACGAATCGGTGAAATTCGACAAAAAATAGGCAAGCCGACCATCTTCAATCTTGTAGGGCCTCTGACAAATCCAATCCCGTTGAAAACACAGTTCACGGGCATTAACAGACCAGACTTCACGATGGAATATGCATCCGTTTTACGCATGCTGGGCAGAGAGCGGTCCATCGTTGTATCGGGAGCGGGCGGCATGGACGAAGCGTCACTTGCGGGACAAAATACGTTTGTACTGCTCGATAAAGGCGACCTAATTCCATTTTCACTAACAGCTGAGGATGTGGGTCTTACCCCTGCACCGATTTCCGCAATACGCGGAGGGGATGCAAAGGAAAATGCAGCAACGATTCGAGCGATATTCAATGGACGACGCGGTCCTCACTTCGATACGGTCGTGTTCAACGCTGGCATCGGATTATTCGCAAACGGGCAAGCAGAAACAATTCAAGAGGGCGTTAACCAGGCGACGGATAGTATTTTATCCGGAAAGGCACTGGAGAAACTAGAGGCTGTTGTAACATTTAGCGAAAAAATAGGCGCAAAGGCGGTGGCGAGATGACAATTCTGGACACGATTCTACTTGAGAAAAGGCGTGAAGTGCTAAGCATGTTAGCGGAGCAAGAGGTGGTGCAAGAAGCGCGACCTTCACGACCTTCGTTATTCGATAAATTATATAAATCTGAGCATCTACAGATTATGGCGGAGATGAAACGAGCTTCTCCATCGAAAGGACTTATCGCGGAAGGTGCAGATCCCGTTGCACAAGCAATTGCCTATTACAGTGCAGGTGCAGCATGCATTTCAGTTTTGACAGATAGTCACTTTTTCAAAGGATCGTTTGAAGACTTAACAGCAGTCGCGGACAATGTTCCTATTCCCTTGTTATGCAAGGATTTCATCGTAGATCCGGTGCAGATTGACCGTGCAAAAAATGCCGGAGCATCTGTTATCCTGCTAATTGTTGCGGCCCTTACTAACGAAGAACTTACTAACTTCCATGCTTATGCGCTGGCATCTGGCTTGGAAGTACTGGTAGAAGTACATGATGAAGCGGAGTTGAAACGTGCGCTTGCGATAAATGCAAAACTGATAGGCGTTAATAATAGAGATCTCCGAACATTTACTGTAGATCTCAAGAGAACGGAAGAAATTGCAGCTATTTTTCCTTTTGAAGAAGAGCGTGTCTTAATCAGCGAAAGCGGGATTTGGGAACCGGAAGATGCACTTTTCGTTGCGGGAACTGGTGCAAGTGCAGTTCTCGTTGGTGAATCGCTTATGCGTAGCGGTGAAGTTGCTGTAGCTCTGAAGTCACTTCAAGTGGCATTGCCAAAGGTAGTCAGATGACAAAAGTTAAGATTTGCGGATTAATGGAACAAATGCATGTAAAGACAGCGGTTGACGCTGGAGCAGATGCAATCGGCTTTGTCTTTGCACCCAGTAGACGTCAAGTGACAATCGAAAAAGCGCAAGAGTTGGCAAAGGATATTCCGCCAGGGGTATTGAAAATTGGCGTGTTCGTCAATGCATCTCGAGAAGAAGTTGAACGAACATACAGGGAAGTACCGCTAGATTATGTACAATTTCATGGAAATGAAGACACTGAATTTATAGATTCGGTTCGACTTCCTTCCATTAAAGTATTAGCAGTCCACAGTAGTGAAGACGTGAAGCAAAGTAGACAGTATGACACGGACTATTTTTTGTTTGATGCACCTGGCATTGAATTTAAAGGCGGCAGCGGAATAACGTTCGACTGGCAACTGATGAAAGACGTAGGTGTACCGCAGGATAAAGTTATACTGGCTGGTGGATTGAACGTAGACAATGTTGCACAAGCGATTGAATTGGTGAAGCCATATATGGTGGACGTTTCGAGCGGGGTAGAAAGTGCAGGCAGAAAAGATGAGAACTTGATTCGCGCATTCATTAAAGCGGTTAAATAGAGGAGAGATGAACAATGGTAAAAGAATTGGATACAGCACAAACCGAACACGCGGGGCGGTATGGCAGGTTTGGCGGGCAGTTCGTCCCCGAAACACTAATGACAGCATTAATCGAGTTGGAAAAAGCCTACGATGAAGCAGTTGCAGATCCCGCTTTCGCCAACGAAGTAAATTATTACTTAAAAGATTTCGTGGGACGCGAGACGCCGCTCTATTTTGCAGAGAGGCTCACAAAAGTGGCAGGCGGCGCGAAGATTTATCTCAAACGAGAAGATTTAAACCATACAGGAGCACATAAAATTAATAATTCAGTTGGGCAGGCACTTCTCGCGATGCGCATGGGTAAAAAGAAGATTGTAGCAGAAACTGGGGCGGGTCAACACGGAGTAGCCACGGCGACAGTATGCGCTTTGTTTGGTCTAGAATGTATTATTTTCATGGGAAAAGAAGATATCAGAAGGCAGGAGTTAAATGTCTTTCGCATGGAATTACTTGGAGCAACAGTTGTATCGGTCGATCAAGGATCAGGTACACTGAAAGATGCGGTTAACGAGGCGCTTCGTTATTGGGTAGCGAAAGTAGAGGATACGCATTACATTTTAGGTTCAGCTCTAGGTCCACATCCTTTCCCGAGAATTGTTCGTGATTTCCAGCGTGTTATTGGAGTGGAGACGAGGCAACAAATTGTGGAGAAAGAAGGGCGACTACCAGACGCAATTGTTGCATGCATCGGCGGTGGGAGCAATTCAATTGGTATGTTCCATCCATTTATTGACGATGAAGAAGTCGCTTTGTACGGAGTTGAAGCGGCGGGAAGCGGTATAGAAACGGGACTTCACGCGGCTGCAATTGCGGATGGAAAAGAAGGCGTGCTACACGGAGCATATATGTATGTGTTGCAAGATGATGATGGAATTATCCAGGAAGCGCATTCCATTTCAGCGGGTCTCGATTATCCAGCTGTTGGTCCGGAACATAGCCATTTACACGATATTGGACGCGTAACTTACACATCCGTGACAGACGCAGGTGCACTGGAAGGGTTACAGCTATTGGCGAAAGTGGAAGGTATTATTCCGGCGCTTGAAAGTGCACATGCGGTTCAATACGCAGTTGAGCTAGCGGGCAGTATGAGCGAAGAAGAGATACTTGTCGTTTGTCTTTCAGGCCGTGGCGATAAAGACGTCCAAACGGTACGCGATGTTTTAGGAGGTGGCCTGAATGACTAAGCACGATTTAACCAATGCGATTACTGATTGTATAAGTCACGGCGATAAAGCGTTCGTACCCTATATCATGGCGGGCGACGACGGGCTTGAAACACTAAAGAAAACGATTTTATTTCTACAAGAAACGGGCGTGACCGCAATTGAACTTGGTATTCCATTTTCAGATCCTGTCGCAGATGGCCCCGTCATACAAGAAGCGGGTAAACGTGCCCTTGCTAAAGGGGTAACGCTTCGTAAGGTATTGAAAGAACTTCTTTCATTCAAAGATGAGGTTACCGTTCCACTCGTTTTTATGACTTATTTGAACCCGGTTTTAAGCTATGGCGTTGCTCAATTTGCGAAGGATTGCCGAGATAGCGGCATCAGTGGACTTATTATACCTGACTTACCTTATGAGGAAAGTGGGTTGTTGCGCCAAGAACTGACAGATTGTGAAATTGCACTCGTTCCACTCGTTTCATTAACGAGTCCGCCTGAACGCATTCAAAAAATAACAGCGGTTGCTGAAGGTTTCGTTTATGCAGTGACGATAAATGGAACTACAGGGGTACGCAATGGATTTAGTGAAGACCTTGCGATGCATATAGAACAATTGAAAGCAGTAAGTCCAGTACCTGTACTTGCAGGTTTCGGTATTTCAACACCTGAACAAGTTCAAACAATTGGTGCATTGGCCGATGGCGTTATTGTCGGAAGCGCTATTGTGGATGCAATGCATCGCAATGATTTTGCAGCAGTGGAGGCGTTGGTGAAAGCGTCGAAAAAAGAAATATTTAGCTGAAAAAATGCCCTTCTCAACGCGGAGTACTGCGTAGAGAAGGGCATTTATGACTATTAAAATTTGCTCTTTTATACGCATACCCCTCCGGACTTTCTTCTATCTGTTACCCATTCAGTCCCGAAATCGATGAGTGGTTTCATTTGGATGATTTTGCAAGAGGCTTGCCCTAAATATCCGTCTAGCACGGCATCGGGATTCATCTCCTCAAATGCACGACCCAATTCAGGGAAAAGGTCGGAATCGACATCCGCCATATCGAAAGTTGCCCAAATTCGTTCTCCATTTTGAATGATGGCAGCGCCTTGTGGGAAAGCTGTAAGGCCGGGAGCCAAATACTCGGACAGATGAAGAGCTGTACAAGATTCGTAACTTACACCAATCATGACGACTTTTACATCTGTGTCCAGCATAGTGCCGAGGGGAGAACTCATCCCGAATGAATCACCAATCGGGTGTTCATTCATCCAATCCATTGCGTTTTTCCCCCATGCTATGAACGAATGAGCGGGATGAGGGCTACGGATAGTTTCCGGATGACGATGTAAGCAGTCTGCAATTTTCCCCATTTCACGCAAAGGAGTTAGATACTTGTCGAAAGCGGGAATGGATTGACGAATGGGCTCGTGCCAGGCTTGAGGAACAGGAGGCAGCATCCAGTAAGACGGATCGGAATTATCGCCTGACTGTGCGGGCATGACAATCGTACCGGAACGAGTTACAGTTTCTATCAGTGCCTCAACCACAGCTTGTGCACCTCCCGCAATCCAACCCATCGATTTTAGTGATGAGTGGACTATGAGGTGATCACCTGATATGATGCCTAAGGCGTTAAGTTGCACTTTTAATGATTCTTTTGATTGGAATGAATGTGTTTGTTGAATAGCTTCGAACTCTGCCATTGATACCACCCGATTCTATAGATATTTAAAAAAGCATAGCAATTTGTAATGGATTTGCCAAGTTTTGTGAAACCTTTCGGAGGGACAAGCGTACATATATAAAAGGAGATGTGTTTAATGGATGCGTTTGTGATTAGAGAAGAAGTCGAAACGACATATGAAAAAGTGAAGTCGTTGGCAGGTTGGACGGTGGATAAAAACGTCGTACTGACAATTACATCGTATTACGTTACATCTGAGAGGGAATTTGATGCCGCAAGTTTAAGCCGTGTGATGGATACACTTAAGAGTAGAGCCGGCTGGCTATCACCGCTGCGTGGCAATCTCCTTCCGATGATGGCCGCATTTCTGGATCAGCCTGGTGCAGATATCGATAAAGAAGCCGATCGGTTATTTGCGAAACAGCAAGCCTTAAAAGGCCTAGGTTTTCGCAATACGATCCATTCTTATCTGGCTGCACTTCTTTTGACGGACAATCCTGAACTTTATGAAAATGAAGCTCGCCAAGCAAAACGACTTTATGATGCTATAAAAAAACAACATTTCTTTCTAACATCGGATGACGACTATGCGTATGCGGTCTTACTTGGAAAAAGGGGTGCTGATCCAACTGAGCACGCCAAGTCAATGCGGGTATATTATGATGCCTTGAAAACGGAAGGATTCCGTTCTGGGAATGAACTGCAATGGCTATCCCAGGTCATGACATACATACAAATTGAATACGATCCAAAACTGGTAGCCAGAGCTGCGGAAGTACTCTCACTTTTTAAACGGAATACGAAAGTGCGGCCGGTTCATTATCCGATGATTGGTTTCCTGACAGTCTTTGAGGTGGATGATCCCGAATTGATGAATATCGTCGAACTGACGCATACATTAGAGGAATCAAAACCGTTCAAATGGAATCGAGAGATGGCACTATCCATCGCTATTGGATATGGTATGCATAAGTTAACTGAGAGTGCAGAAGAAGCATGTATTAGGCTTGCAACATCTGTCGAATTGATAATACAGGCACAGCAAGCAGTGATGGCTGCTACGATTGCGGCAATGGTTGCATCTACTGCGTCCAATTCAACAAACAGTTGAATTGGACACGATTAGAATAATGGAAGACCACTATTTATATAGTAGGAACTTGAATTTGTGACATTAATTATTATTGTAAAATGTGTATATATATAAGTATTTATCCGCAATCGACATAAAAAACATAGTACTCTACTAGGGATAAATGAATAATTACTTGGTGAAATATTATTCTCAACTGAATAAATTATGCATGACCTAGTGAGTTCTGCTAGAGAGAATTGTCGATTGTTGGGATGCCTCCCGCGGGCACTGAAAAGTCCGATTTCCTTTAATCCCGTTGATTTCCGTTCCGAGCGGACGCTTTCCGCGGGCACG